>JAYEIP010000084.1:0-37821 GCA_034660155.1 Actinomycetota bacterium
TAAGTCAAGCGGCGGCTATCAGTCCCCCTCCGGGGAAAGTACCGCAGGCGCTAGCCGGGGGGGGTCTGAGCAGGTGTCCGAAACGCGTTGGTCCACGACGTGTCCCCTCACGTCCTTGGTGTAATCCCGCTACCCAGTTAGCATTCCGGTTCGGCGGCGGAGAAGGGGAGAAGAAAACAACTCTTGCGGTCGGTGCGCTCCGGACGCAAAGGGAGTTTCATGATCCGTCTCCAGAATGTAACCAAGGTCTACGACAACAGTGTCGTAGCCCTAAGAGAAGTCAGCCTTGAAGTCGGGAAGGGCGAGTTCGTCTTTCTCGTGGGCCCTTCGGGTTCGGGCAAATCCACGCTGCTGCGTTTGATGATGCGTGAGGAACGGCCTGATTCCGGGGAAGTGTGGGTTGCCGGAAAGCATGCATCGGCTTTGCCTTCATGGAAGGTCCCGCATCTGCGCCGCTCGATCGGTACCGTATTCCAGGATTTCAAGTTGCTGCCGAATAAGACGGTCTACGAGAACGTTTCTTTTGCGCTCGAAGTGACGGGGAGATCACGTCATGTCATTCGTAGCCAGGTTCCGCAGGTGCTCAAGCTCGTCGGCCTGTCCGACAAGGCTGATCGACAGCCCCGTCAGCTCTCTGGCGGTGAGCAGCAGCGTGTCTCGGTCGCCAGGGCCTTTGCTAACCGCCCGCTCATACTTCTCGCCGATGAGCCGACCGGCAACCTCGACCCCGGCACGTCTGTCGGGATCATGCGAATCCTTGACCGAATCAACAGGACGGGCACCACAGTGGTCATGGCTACGCACGATCATGCCATTGTCGATGCCATGCGTCGCCGCGTCGTGCAACTCGATGAGGGCCGGGTAATCCGCGATCAGCGCAGCGGGGCATACGAGGTCAGAGTGCAGGCCAGTGCAGCAGCGACGGCGGGGCGTGAACCGGCGCCGGCCACCAAAGAGACCGTTGCTCCAGACCCACCTGCCGCCGCCCCATCGGTCGACGCCGCGGTGGAGCCCGTAGTTGAGCCGGCACCAGCGGTCGCTGAGCCCGTAGAGAAGCTGCCCAATGTAACCGCCACCTCTGAACACGATTCAGCCGAGGCCAACCCAGCCGAAACCGAAGAGGCGGGTACCTGATGCGGATTGCATATGTCTTGAGGGAAGCGTTTAACAACATCCGCCGCAACGGTCTGGTCGTCCTCGGTGCGGTGCTGGCAGTATTTGTGTCGTTGTTCCTCACATTTGGCACATTGATCTTTGGCGAGATCGCGAGGGTTAATACCGAGCGCTGGCAAGAAGACGTTCGCGTTATCGGATTCCTTCGCGTTGACTTCCGTGAAGTTGATGCCTTGATCCTGGAGATCGAAGGCTGGGCGGAGGTTGACAAAGTGATCTACTACACCCCGGCGAAGGCTCTTGACGAGGCGCGTGTGCTGTTTGCTGATGATCCCCGGCAGTTGCAGATAATTGAAGAGGATCCCTCGATCATCCCGGCTTCGATCCGCGTTCGGCCGGTCGACCTCAACGAATACGACACCATCAAGCAGCGTCTCACGAACTCGCCGGGTGTTTCCCAAGTGATCTCCGCCGATGAGGCGGTGCAACAGATCGCAGCGATTCGAGACGGGCTGCGAGTCTTCTTCTGGGTGCTTGCGGTGGCCCTCGGGGTAGCAGCAATCGCGCTGATTGCGAATACGATCCACATGGCTATTTATGCACGTCGCGAAGAGCTCGAGATCATGCAGCTTGTTGGAGCCAGCAACTGGTTTGTACGGACCCCGTTTGTCATTGAGGGCGTGGTCGAAGGGGTCTTGGGATCGAGTCTGGCGATCGTCAGCGGCATCGGGCTATACAACCTGGCACGGGACCGGCTTGCCGATCTGCCGGAGTTCATCAACCTGACCATTGACAGCTCGTTCTTGGTGCAGTGGGGGATTCTGATGGTGGCCTTCGGTGCGATAGTGGGGATGATCGGTAGCGGAATTTCGCTCGCTGTTCACAAGTTCGTTCGCACATGAGGCGTTTGCTGCTCCTCGGGATCGTTGCCGCGCTTGTTGCCCAGGCTGGGGTCGCCGGGGGGTTCGATCTGTCCGATGATCTTGCTGAGGTCAATCGCAGAATCGACGCCGTCAATGAGCGGATCGTCGCCGCCAACTCCGGCAGAACAGCAGTGGTCGCCGACATTGTGGCAACCCGCGATCAGCTCGAACTGCGCCAGGCTGAGTTATTCGCCACCGAGGATGAGCTGGATTCGACGGAACAGCAACGTCTGGAACGCGAGGGGGTCCTGGACAGTCTCCGGCGTCAGCTCCAGGAGTCGTACCAGGCGCTCATCGAGACGAGACGTAGCCTCGTTGCATCGAAGGAGGAGGCCCGCGAGTGGGTGCGGGCCGCCTACATAGGTACCAACGATGGTCTGGACACCGTGGCTTTCTCGGCTGATACGGTCACCAGTGTCTACGTCGGTCTTGAGTACCTGTCATTGCTGGCGGCCGAGAATGACCGATCCATTCTTGTGTACGAGTCTTTGCAGACCCAGGAGGAACGGCAGCAGGTTCGCATCGAGTCGGATGAAACCGAAGTGGCGGACCAGGTTGGACAGCTAGAGGACATTGAGGCGGAACTGGCTGCGCTGGCTGCTGAACAAGCAGAGCAGGCTGCCGCGGTCGCGACGGATCTGGCTGCTCTGGCGACCAAGCTGGACAAGGTCGATGAGGATATTGCTGAGTTTGCGGACGAGCTCGATGGCCTGGAGGCGGAGCAATCGCGTGTTGAGCAGCTGATTGAGGGAGAGGCTTCGAAGGATGGAATCGCACCGGGGATCCTGGTACGACCGGTTCCGGGAGCGATCACATCTCCCTTTGGCATGCGGATGCATCCGATCCTGGGTTACTCCAGGATGCACACAGGTGTCGATATGAGCGCACCGCTCGGTCAGGAGATCAAGGCTGGCGGCTCCGGCCGAGTCATTCTCGCCGGGCCGTACGGTGGCTACGGCAATGCGGTGATCATCGACCACGGCGGCGGTATGACAACGCTGTACGCCCACCAATCCCAGTTGAATGTCTCATATGGGCAACAGGTAGCAGCAGCAGACATCATTGGCTACGTTGGGTCCACCGGACTGTCGACCGGCCCGCACCTCCACTTCGAGGTGCGACTCAGCGGCCGCGTCGTTGACCCGGAGGACTACATCTAATGGACTGCGCCTCGAGGCGTGTTCGCTGATGGCCGGGCACAAGGTGGTGGCCACCAACCGGCGCGCCCGACACGAATACGACATTCTCGACACCTTCGAATGCGGGATGGTCCTCCGTGGGTCTGAAGTGAAGAGCCTGCGGGATGCCCAGATCCAGCTCAAGGATGCTTACGCGGATATCAGGGATGGCGAGATCTGGCTAGAAAATGCCCATATCGCTCCGTACCAGTTCGCCCTCGGCGGAGGGCACGATCCAGAACGACCACGCAAGCTTCTGCTCCACCGGCGTGAGATTCAGAAGCTCGTCGGCAAAGTGAACGAAGCGGGGCTAACCCTTGTACCTCTCCAGGTCTACTTCAAGAACGGCAAAGCCAAAGTCGAGATCGGATTAGCCAGGGGCCGTCGCACTTACGACAAGCGCCAGAGGATCCGCGAACGGATGGAAAAGCGCGAGATGGACCGAGCCCAACGCCACCGCCGCTAAGTCAGTACTACCAAGTACCTAGTACCAGGTACAACCCGACCTCCCTCTTCGCGTTGCATGCTTCGATGCAGGTGCCCTAGGTCTCCGTCGCCATCTCTTCGAGCTGGGCGAAGATCTGGTCCACGTTATCGACATCGAGTGCACCGGCTACGCGCAACACGACTGTTCCCTCGGCGTCGGTGACTGCCCAGAACGGAAATGCAGTCGTTCCGAAGAGCTGGGCCACCTCGCCGGTCTCGTCAACGATCACGGGAAATGGGAATTGCTCTGAGTCGAGGTAGGGGACCAGTGGATTATCCCGGGTATCGTCGATTGCCGAGCTAATCGTCACTAGTTCCACGTTGGGAAATCGTGCCGCGTTTGCCGGGTACCACTCTTTGAGCTCCGGCAACTCCGCCTGGCAGTACGGGCACCAGTGGGCCCATACCATCCAGACACGAGCCTTGCCGTCGGTTGCGGCAAAACTGGCATCAGCGCCGGTGTAGTACTCGGGGCCGCTAATGGTGGCGATCGTCATCGCGTTCAGGACCGCGGCGTCGTTGGCGCTGTCTTGGAACGGCGGGAGGCTGCCGTCTGCACCCTGGGCGACGACAGCGGTGGGGGAGGCACCCGTCGTGGCCCCGGAGGCGAGGCGGCTGTCGAGAGCAGCGACCTGAGAGCCGAGAATGTCGACATCGCGGCGCAGCGGCTTGAGATCCGTTACGTCTTCGGCGAGGGCAGCTACCTCATCGCTGGTGTTGCTCGTTTGCCGTAGTTGGATGATCTGGACTGCCAGGACTGTTACCAGCAATAAGATTACAAGTCCGAGCAGACCCTTGGTTAAGTCGCGTGTTTTGGGGCTGGCGACGGCGGGTGGGTCGGTCCGCTCGAGGGTATCGAGCTCAGCTTCGAGCGCGTCAGGAGACGCCGTTGTTTCTTCCATGACTGAAGTATGCCCGGGAATGCATATCAGAGCGAGTCGAGTTTGCCCCTCGGCGACTATTTTACCGTTGGCGGCGGTGTTGAGTCGGCGGCCACTTCAGCCGCCTGTTCGGCTCCGCGCACAGTGACCATCGGTTCTTTGCCCGTTAGGTCGACCAATGTGTGAGCCGGCTCGAGGATGTTGCGCAACTCGTCGATAGAACCGGCGACACGGGTGGCAATGCCGTCGATCATGACGTTGTTGCCGCCAGGCTCGCCGTCGCGAAAGTCTGTCTTGAGGCCGATGACCCGCTTGTTCATTCCCCACGCGATCCCTGCTTCGATACAGGCCCCCTCGTCGGGTACCCGGCCATCAAGGACGAACACCACAAGGTCCGCTTCCTGGACCTCCTTGATGTTCAAACGGAAGATGTGCTCGCGGGCTTCTTCAATCGTCATGCCGTCCTTTTCCAGCATGTCGGAGAGCAGACCCACGTCTTCCTGGGGGAACCAGGTGGAATAGCCCAGTTCATGGATCATCGCAACTACTTGCCGGTTGAAGGCACGTTCGCCTTCGTTGAACAAGCTGGCCGCGTAATAGACGCGAGGCTGGCGTGACATTCGATTGTGCCCTTCCGTGGCCTCTTGCGCACCAAGACCACTTGGCTACGCACAGTAGCGGCGAACCTGAGACGACGCACGTCTCTGCTGATGGTGTCGTTTGGCGGAAAACCCGAGTATCCTTGGGGGGACGGACATATGACCCGTACTCCGTTCGTGGGGGTGACATGGTTTCGACTGTGAGGGTTGAGGTGTCGGAAGCGAGCCGAGGAACCCCGGAGTCCTCGTTAAATTGCCGGGAAACAAATACGTGCCGACAACGAACTGGCACTGGCTGCCTAAATAAGGCGCCTGTCCGCCCGGGGGGTCCCTGCCTCGCCGGAATCGGGCAACGCAATGCAGGGTGCTCTCGTCCGGGAAGTCAGGACCGACGAGTCAAGACTTAACTGACTAGGGCCTTGGGAAACTGGCCAGCAGAGTCCCTTGGCCCGAAAACTCGCTGCTGGCTGCGCTCGGAGATGCCGGCGCTGATACCTCATAGGACGGGGGTTCGATTCCCCCCACCTCCACCACGATCGAAGAAGCCCCGCCAATAACGGCCGGGCTTCTTCGCATTCTTGACTGAGGGAATCAGCGGGCTTCGTCGCGTGGCCTTTTTTCTGTCTGGAGCCTTGTACCCGCGGCCTCAGCCTTCCAAGGGCATTTCTTAGCGACCCTGCCCTCGCGGTCGGGGCCGCTGGTTCGGACAGGGAGGGGATCCGAGTGTGTGAACCCTCACGACACAAAGGGACCTCCGGCACGTTCCAGTCCTAGCTCCGCGCGATATCCTGTTATCAGAGGCATGGACGTGGAGGTTGATATGTTGCGCCCCGGTACCAAGGTCCGCAGGATGACAAAGAAGGTTGGTCAGCCATCGCCAGAGGGCAAGATCCTCGCCACCAGAGGTAGCGCCTATGAGATCCGATGGGAAGACGGCCACACCAGCATCACAGACGCCATTGGGGTCGTGAAAGTGAAAAAGGACGAACACCGCTAGGACCCCGGTGAGTCGGACCCTTGTGTGGTCCTGCTTGTTGCCGACAGTGAAGCCACAGCACCCGGAAGGGAAGAGCTGTGGCGAAGACAGTTGGCAACTTCAACAACGGAGTGATCGAGCAGCAAGAGCCGCCCTGGGCTAACTCCACCGAGCAGCAGTTCGCCTCGCTCCTAGATAGTTACGGCGTTGAGTGGCAGCACGAGCCACACCGGTTTCCGATCGCTTTCGACAATGCCGGCTTGCCAAGCGAGTTCTTCACCCCCGACTTCTATCTTCCCGAGACGGATGAGTACATCGAGCTCACAGTGTTGAGGCAATGCCTGTGCACCAAGAAGAACCGCAAGCTGCGGTTGATGACGGAGTTGTACCCGGACATCCGGTGCCGCATCATCTACCGGAGGGATTATGAGCATCTTGCCCTCAAATATGGGTGGGAGCCCGATCCTGGTTTTCCTCAGCTCGGTTTGCCGACCCGGCCTCCCGGGCCGCCGCGGATTCGTGTTACGGCTTGACTAAGGCGCCGACAGGCTTCCATTCGGATCCTGGCCGTAGGTCCTTTGCCAGGTCGTAAAGGTTGCGCTGCCGCCCTGGTCCCAGACCCAGTAGTCACCCGACGTGTCGGAGTAGATGTAATCGTTGTAGTTGAAGGTCGCCGTGCTAAAGACTGTGGCGATCCCATTCGTGACCACTCCGGTGTTGCCTGATGCGCTGATGCTATTGCCCGTCACCGTGGTGCGCAGCGGGGTCAATGAGCCGTACGCTCCGATATTCGAATCGAGGTCGTAGCCGATCACGACTACGGCGTTGTGGTTGCCGACAATGATGTTGTTGGTCACGGTCGCGTCGGGGCCGGTAATCTGAACGGCACCGTTATAGAACTTGTCGGTGGCGAGTGCCTTGGTTCCGTTTCCACGGAACTCATTGGCGTCGATGGTGACCGCATAACTCTGGTCGTGACTGATCCCGGCGTAGTAATTGTCTTCGACAACATTGCCCTGATAAAGGGTGCCGGTGTTGTCCTTGTATGTCCATAGTCCGTAGCCATGGTTGCCGTGGACAGAATTATTGCTCACCACGAGGTTCTTGGTTGCCAGGAACTTGGCGCCGGCAAAGTAGTAATCACCGGACGTTTGATCGTGGTTGTTGTTATCAATCTCATTCCCGTGAATAACAGAGCCGCTGCCACCATCAACCAAGATCCCGAATTGAGCGTTGCGGTGGATGTGACTATTGGAGATTGTCGAGCCCCCGCGAATCGACACGCCCGCGTACGCGTTGTCATGAATGTCTGAGTTGGTGATCAGCCATCCGATTCCGTCGGTGTGGACGGCCCCTTTGCTGGAACCGGAGGTGTAGTTCTTGATCTCGATACCGTCGATGGTGACGTTGTCGACGCTCCCGGAGAAGGCAAAGCCCGTCTCGCCGAGACCGTCCATCACAGCGCCGGGCGCACCGATGAACTCCTGTCCCGCTTTGGGGAATACCTGTTGTCGTTGGTGGGTGCCTGCCTCGATAAAGATGCGCGCCCCCGTTGGCTGGGAGTCGGCGACCTCCTGAATGGACCATCCGACGGGAACAACCGCGTCGAATCCGTCGGGAATCTCAGGTGGGGTGTATCCCGGCGGTGGTGGCGGAGGGCTAGGCAGCGTCAGTGCCCGGCTCAGGAATGACGCCATCTCGCCACGAGTGACGTTGGCATGAGGGCAGAAATCCGAGTTAGTTGGCGGATTGCACCCGGCCGTGACACCTGCTCCCGCAAGACGGTCAATTGCCGTCTCAAAGATCGAATCGTTGTCGTCGACGAACCAGTCTGGCGTTGTCGCCGGCAGTGCTAACGCTCGATCCAGGAATGCCGCCATCTCGCCCCTGGTGACAGCTCGATCTGGGCAGAACGCAGAAGCACCGCACCCTTTGGTTATTCCTGAGGCGGCTAGGGCGTTGATATTCGCCTCGAAGACCGACTTGTTGTCATCGGTGAAGTAATCAGTTGCGGAAGAGGGTAGGTTGAGAGCTCGCACCAGGAACGCAGCCATTTGCCCCCTGGTGACCGAGTCGTCCGGGCAGTAGAGATCATTGAGGGGTGGATTGCAGCCCCGTGTTATGTCTGCGAAGGCCAGCTTGGTGATGTTGGTGTTGTGGACGCTTGCGGCTGTGTCTCGGAACGACCCGATGGGGGCGTCGCCACAGCCGACACGTTCGCTGCTGAGGGCAAGCGAATCGAAGTCGAATGACAAGCTTCCCGGGGCCTTGGCGTCGCCGCCGTAATACACGTCGAACCAGAAGCTCTTGATGTCGATTCCGCCATCGGCACTGCCACGGAACTTGAAGTCGTCCTGATAAAAGGCGAGTTGTTCGTCTACCCAGCCTTCGAGGAGCCCATTGGGCTGTCCCGGTGTGTTCATTGCCACGTGGCCCTCCACGCAGTACCAGGCACCGTGTCGCAGCACGCCGGGCTGCGGATCCCACAGAATCAGGTCTCCGTTGTCCGTAGCCTGATCACGGTGGTAGACGTAGAACCCGATTTGGGTGAAATCAGAGTCGCGGGCTGTGTAAGTCGGCGAGAAGAACATTCGTGCCGACCACCCCGGCTGGGAGTCGCTGGGTTTGATGTTGTTGCGGGCCGATCCTGTGTAGAGGCCAGCAGGCCCGGGAAGCTTGCCACGACCGTAATTGGTGAACCCGTCAGGCACACGCAGGTAATAGCGGAAGTACAACTCCTCTGGCTCAGGAATCCCCTGGTCTTCGAACTGCCAATGCATCGCCGATCCAAAATGAGAGTTGGCTGGGATCGAGACTTTGATCCCGGTTCCGTCGGATCCATCAGCAACCGTCGACACCTGATTACGGGGTCCGATATCGGCGTCGAACCAGTCCGCGGCCCAGGTGGTGGGGGTATCGCTAAACGGCTCATCGAGGTAGACGGTAGGGGCGGCCGTCGCCGGGCCGGTGGCCAGCATGCCGGCGAGAACCAGCGACGAGGCGAAGACGGACACGAGGCGAGTTGAGGGTCGATTCATTTTGGAGTTGTGTGTCGGACAGGCGGAGGATCCGAGGGGTTGCTGGCCTGAAACAGTGATCGGCATTATGGGTTGATTCCTGTAGCTACCGGAACCAACCTCGAAATCGACCTTTGGTTCGTGCAGTTGCTGCCGATAGTTTTTGTTGGGAGACGCGGTGCCATTGCTGCGGCATCGTCGGCTCCAGGTTCTGACCATCTACAGAGAGATCATCCATGAAGGCCAGCAGGGTTCTCGTATTCCTTCCCGCTTTGATGCTGGTGCTTGCGTCATGTAGCAGTGATTCGGCACCCCCGACCTCGGTTGTGCAAGCGACGAGCAACACGATCGCTGCTGTCGCTAAGACCACTCAGCCCGAGGCCAGCGAAGCTGTCGGCAACCTCGAGGACGTCCGGGGTGCGATTGTGAGAATCGTTGCCGAGGGCAGCTTCGCCGACCCCGAGTTTGGCCAGCAATACAATGCTGCCGGGTCGGGTAGCGGCTTCTTTGTCGACTCCGCCGGTATCGCTGTCACCAACAATCACGTGGTCACCGGTGCCGCTTTCTTGCAGGTCTATGTCGAGGGTGAAGATGAGCCTCGCAACGCCCGAGTCCTGGGCGTCTCCGAGTGTTCCGATCTTGCTGTGATCGACGTCGAAGGCGACGGCTATCCATTCCTCGAATGGTCTGAAGGGGATCTTGCCGTCGGGACTCAGATTTATGCCGCAGGGTTTCCACTGGGCGACGAGGAATTCACCCTGCTCGATGGGATCATTTCTAAGGAGAACGCTGATGGCGAGTCGGACTGGGCCTCGATCGACAGTGTGATCGAGCATTCTGCCGACACTCTCCCGGGTAGCTCAGGAGGACCGATCGTCACCGAAGATGGCAAGGTCGTAGCCGTCAATTACGCTGGCGATAGCCAGGGCCAGTCTTACGGGATTGGTCGTGATGAGGCGCTGGCGATTCTCCCCCAACTCATCGACGGTGACGATGTAACCTCCATTGGAATCAACGGTCAGGCGCTGAGCGACGGTGTGTTCACTGGTATCTGGGTGTCGTCGGTAGCTTCCGGAAGCCCGGCAGACCTGGGTGGTATCCAAAGCGGCGATCTAGTGACTCTTGTTGAAGGTCTGATCCCGGCGACCGACGGAAGCATGGCCGACTACTGCGACATCCTTCGCTCCCACGCTCCCGGTGACCCTTTGAGTGTTGAGGTCTACCGTTCGGCAGACGATGTGTTCCTCGAGGGGACCCTCAACACCGACAAGTCACTCGACGTGTCCTTCTCGTTTGAATCGGCTCTTGAGGATGAGGTTGCTGCCGCCACCGGAATTACAGATCCGGGTACAGCCGGTTACCCCTCCTATGTCAGCATCACGGACGTCAACAACACCATCAGCGTGGACGTTCCAACGGAGTGGGTTGACTCAGACGTCGAGAGCCTCTGGTTCTATGAAGATGAGGTGGTCGGGGCCTCCGTCAGCGCCGCCACCAACTACACGGATTGGGTCGATGGTTGGCAGACGCCCGGCATGTTCTTTGGAGCATCGGCGACGATCTCTTCGTATGAGACGGTCGACTCGATTCTCGACAAGCAAGATTTCTCGTTTGCGTGTACCTACGACGGACGTTTCGAGTATGCAGACGTGTATTACGAAGGCGCCTACGACTTGTGGGCGGATTGCGCCGGTGAGGACACGCTCTTTGTTGATCTGGTGGCACAGCCCCCGGGTTCGAATGTCCTGATGTTGTTACAGATCGTCGTCGTCTCGGATGCAGACCTCGAGGCGCTTGACACGATCCTGAACACCTTTGTTGTCGATGAAGCGGCGTTGGCCAATCTTGCCGGTGATACGACGGCCGCTCCGCCTGATGCGGGAACGGGTCTGGTCCTGGCGGCCTGGGAGATGTTGCCGGGCGATTGCTTCGATGACAGCTCAGTCACCTATGCCGATGACGGGACGATTTCGACTGTCACAACGTTGTCCTGCGACACTGCCCACGACAACGAGGTCGTACTTGCATACGAGTTCCCGGCTGCACCCTGGCCCGGCGAGGAAGCCGTGTTCGAGAGTCTTGATGCGGTCTGCTCGGCAGCCTGGCCGGACTATGTCGGGGTGCCCTATGTGGACAGCGCTCTCTTCTTCACCTATTTCTACCCGACTGAGGCGAACTGGGCGGCCGGCATTCGGACCGGCACCTGCTTTGCGTACGACGGCAATCTGGCACCGCTGACCGGTAGTGCCTACATGACCGGCCAGTAACGGGTAGAGAGGGGGTTATCGTTCGGCGATGCACGAACCGTGGATCGAACGCGTGATCCGGGAGGCTCAGCAAGCCGGCAGGTTTGACGGTGTCGAAGGTACCGGCAAGCCGATACCTGACCTGGATCGTCAATACGAACCCGGCTGGTGGGCCCGAAAGTGGGCTCATCGGGAGCGACATCGAATGGAGACCATCGAGTTGGCTCACGAGGTCGATAACGACTTGCCGCGAATTCTCGCCGGGACCGTCGAGCATGAGGTGCGGGCGGCGTTAGAGTCGCTCAACACCAAGATCAAGAAACACAACACCTCGTCCTCGGCTGGGGAGGGCCTTCCCCTGCTGGATGTGGAGCGACTGCTGCTTGAGCGGACTGGCCGGCAGAGAAGCTGATCGGCTTCGGCGGCGACGGTGGAAGGGACGGGCACCGTGAAGTTGCAAAAGATTGTTATCGGCCTGGCCGGGGTGGGGCTGCTGCTCATAGGAGCCGTTTGGTTCTTCTTCATCCGAAGCGACGCTCCGCCGGAAGCATCGTTAGAAGATGCGGTCGCTGCCGTTGGTGAGGATGCCATAGCCGACACCGGGAGCGGGTCGGGTGATTCGATTGGCGCCGATGGGGTTGACGGACTCGATGGGGCATGGGTGGTGGACCAAGGCTTGTCGTTCGTGGGGTATCGCATCACTGAAGAGCTGGCCAGCATCGGGGCAACAACCGCTGTTGGCCGAACCAGCGACGTGGTCGGCACCCTCACGTTTGCCGGGACCCAGGTGACCGAGCTATCGGTGAGTGTCGACATGACGACGTTGCAAAGCGACCGATCCCGCCGGGATTCCGCGATGAGAACCCGGGGACTGGAAACGGACACGTTCTCCACTGCAGCTTTCGTGCTGTCCGAGCCAATCGAACTGGGCGCGGCACCACGAGAGGGTGAGACCGTCAATGTCACGGCCGTCGGCGAATTGACTGTGCACGGGACGGCCAACACCGTCTCGATAGATTTCGAAGGGTCGTTGGTCGAAGGAACGATGGTCGTGGTCGGATCCGCTGATGTAGTTCTCACCGACTACGCCATAGAGGCCCCGACCGGCTTCTCAGTCGTAAGCATCGCCGACACCGGAACGATCGAACTCCAGCTTGCCTTTGTCCGCGGGTAGGGCGATCAAACGGCGGTCGTGGTTCGGACACCTGCTTAGAAACCCGACGTTTCGGACACCTCCTCAGACCAGGAGTTCGCTTTGCTAACTCCCAAGGTACTCACCCTCGGTGAGTACCCCTCTACCTCCGGCTGGCGCCGGCGGTACTTTCCCCCCGGAGGGGGGACTGATGCGAAGCGCTTCCCGGCTGGCGTCGGCGGTACTTTCCCGCTGAGTGACACCGGAGGGAGGACGCTCCCTAGCTGAGGGCTCGTTTGAGGAAGGCTGCCATTTGTTCTCTGGTGACACGGCTGCCGGGGCAGAACATGGTGTTGTCCGGGGGGTTGCAGCCTTTGGTGATGCCGGCTGTCGCCAGCTTGGCGATGGCGTCTTCGAAGACGCTGCCGTCATCGTCGATGAAAGTGTTCCCACCACCGTCATCGGTCAAGTTGAGAGCGCGTACAAGGAATGCGGCCATCTGCTCCCGGGTGACAAGATCGTTGGGGCAGAACATGGTGTTGTCCGGTGGGTTGCAGCCTTTGGTTACGCCGGCCGTTGCGAGCTTGTCGATGGCATCCTCAAAGATATCGCCATCATCATCGATGAATAGGTTTCCATCGCCCGCATCTGTGTAACCCAGGGCCCGTACCAAGAATGCGGCCATTTGGCCACGAGTGACAAAGTCGGTCGGGCAATAGCTGTTGTTGTCGCAGCCTTTTGTGATTCCCGAATCGCCAAGCCACAAGATGTCGGTGAGGAACACGGAGCTGGCGACATCGTCGAAACCGATCAGCTTGATCGTCAAGCCCTCAGCCGTTTCTGCCAGCACCTTGAGGATGGTCCCGTGTGCGATGAGTTGCTCACCCTGGTTGAGATCGAAGGTGGCCTCGGTCCCAACCGCAGTCACATGATCGAGCGCGTTGGGGGAGGGTGGGTAACTGTACGGGCGGGAGGACAAGCCTCCACAAGGCAGGGCGGCAGCCTCCGGAAACGCCTTGCACCATTGCTCGATGTAGTGCGCGCTGACACCTTCGAAGTTTGCCGGGATCGGGTCCAGGACCGAGCTGAGCCGAGCGTCGAGGGCAACAAACGCATACTCATAGTCGCTCGGCAGGATCACCATCTGGGTGCCGGGTATGCCGACGGGGGCCAGGGTCATCTCCGTGATTCCCCCGTCGTAGATCACTACGTCCGCAGGGTCCACCCAACCGGCGCGGTAACGGTTGAACGCAAGCGAAGCGTAGGGATCGTCTGCACGACCGAGAAGTTCGCTTGGCATGTTGCCGCTCATGAAATCGATCGGATTGTCGTACTCATCGACCGTTTCGCCGGAGTAGGAGTGGGGAAAGCTGATCGTGTGACCGATCTCATGCGCCGCGGTGGTGATGTGCTCTGGTCCCCAGGACCCGGCCTTCAGCGAGCCGCCGTCGACTACTGCCCACCGTGAATTAGTCGGGAACGTCGTTGAGCTGAGGCTCTCACAGTTGTTGCAGTACAACCCGGGTCCGCCGAGTCCAGCATTGAATTGGTTGTCGAGCACGCCGATCGCAGCACTATCCCCCCAAAGCGGATTGGCTGCAGCTGACATCTTGGCCGCACAGTCGTTGAAACTGTTGGCCTGCGTCGTGACAGTTGTCCTCGCAATGAACGTTGGGTTGTAGTCGCCGTCGGACAGTCCGAGAAAATACGAATTGACCTGGTTGTTCAGGGTCATCGTCGCGTTGGCCAGATTTACGCCGAACGTTGCTCCCGCCCAGGTGCACACATAGACGCCGATCTGGTCAGTTCCCTGTGAGTAGCGTCGCACGTCATTAGGCCACACGACCAATCTGAGTGGGTCGCCGGAGAACTCATCAAGTGCCGCAATAGACCGCGCATTGGCATCAAGGATTGGAGCTACGGCATCCGTTTCGGCCGCGTCAAACTCTGCGTCAGCGAATGGTTGTGGTCCGCCGGCGGCACCTACGGGTGCCGCGACAAGCAGGGACGCTGTGACTAATAGGGCTGCGAAGATCTTACGCATTGCGGTGCACCCTTCCGAGGCGGTCTGAGGAACTCTATCGGCATCGGCGTCTGCATGCTTGCACTTAAATGACAAGCCATTGATAGGTGCTTGGTTTTTCGTAGTTGGTATGAAGAATCAGATTTCGTTGGTGGTCAGCCGAGGGCTCTGTGTAAGAACGCTGCCATTTGCTCTCGCGTTACAACGGAGTCGGGGCAATAAAGGTCGTTGGTTGGGGGGTTGCAGCCGCGGGTGATTCCTGCGGTGCCGAGTTTGTCGATTGCGTCTTCGAAGACGGAGCCGTCATCGTCGGTAAAGAGGTTGCCGTCGCCGGCGTCGGTGTATCCGAGGGCGCGTACCAGGAAGGCGGCCATCTGCGCTCTGGTTACGTTGTCGTTGGGGCAGAACAGGTCGTTGGTTGGCGGGTTGCAGCCGCGGGTAACTCCTGCGGTGCCGAGTTTGTCGATTGCGTCTTCGAAGACGGAGCCGTCATCGTCGGTAAAGAGGTTGCCGTCGCCGGCGTCGGTGTATCCGAGGGCGCGCACCAGGAACGCAGCCATCTGCGCCCTTGTGACCGGATCGCTTGGGCAATACTCAGTGTTGGCTGGAGGATTGCAGCCCTTGGTGATGCCGGATTCAGCTAGCCAGGTGATGTCGGGCTCGAACACTGACCCGTCGTCGTCGGTGAAATCGACGACACGTGCGATGGTGTTGGTGATGCAGGTATCGCACGATGCCGTCGACGAGAACGCATCGAAGACCAGCACCATGTCGCCGGGTCCAAAATCGTAGGTGGTCGCGGCACCCGGCTTCTGACACAAGTCGGTGTTCGCAGGGTCGGCAGCAACTGAGAAATCGACAAACCAGCCACCGGAGGCATCGGGAAACCCTATCCGACCGCAGTAGTCGGTGAGGTCGCCGGTGCCTGCCTGGAAGACCTCTTCAGGAACCACCCAGACATCGGCGCGACCCCCCGTTGGAAGTGTCCCGGTCACCACCTCAGTCTGCGAGTTGACTGAAGCGGTTACGGAGCTGACGGTGTACTGGAGCGTCTTTGCGTTTGATGTCACCAATACATGGTTGCCGGTCACCAGCGGCCCGGTGTCCACTGCCCAGCGGTCTTGTGTCGGCACAGTGGTTGTGGTGAAAAGCTGCTTCGACTTCGTCTGGTCGGTCCAGACCGTGAGGGTCGTGGTCTCACCGCTGTAGCCGTATACGACAACCCGGCAACCGCCAATGTCGAAGGGGGTGATGTGTTTGCACTCGAGTTGGCCCAGGTCGCCGGAGAAGACTCCGACCGTCTTTTGGTCGCCGACACCCTGCGGAGTGGCGTCTCGCGAAGCTGCAGATGCGGTCGGAGCGGCCAGTGCCGCCACCAGGGCGAGTACCAAGCCGAACCCTATTCCTAGCCTGTTCCTGGCTATCGCTCCTGCCGGCCGAACACCCATGTGCGCCCTCCTTCAAACCCGGTAAATGCGGAGGCAACGCTGAGCTTAGGGACCTGCGCCAACGCTGCAACGCAAGCCCCACTCTCCCGTCACCCCCCTACTCCGAGTCAGAATAGTGGTACGAGCCCGTAGGGCCCAGGCCGCTCGGTCAGTGGGCCGCTAATTGCGCCACAACGCATGCTCGAGATTCATGTCCGGGATATGGGGCAGATGCTCCAGATTGCCGGCGCCGCCAATCTGATAGCAGGTATATGCGAACAGCCATGGGTCTTGGGCCGAACAGTCGATACGATCCGCTGCCGCGTTCTTCTTGAATTCGAGGTGGAAGCCGGGTTGCACATACTGTCGGCTGGCCAGCTCGTTGGCGGGGCTGAGTAGACCATTTCCGTAGGCATCCGTGTAGTACTCACCGGTCGCCAGCGCGTGGTCGGCATCGAATTCGAAATCCGCTCGCCAGCTAGCCATTTGCAGCGTACGTCGAGTGGCATTCTCCCGATCTGGGTTCCGCACCACGACCGAGTTGCACGTCATGTTGGCGCAGTGTGACATCGGGTTGCGGATGTCGAATGCGTGATCGAATTGGACCATCCCAAGGTTTAGCACCTGTGGGGTCTCCTCACGGCTATCCCAGGTCTCGTAGTTGTTCGAACCGGCACCGACGTTCAACCGGCGTCGTTGCTGGTCGTCCACCTGATTGACCAGGCCGGGCATGCTGTAGCCACAGTTCGTTGGATTGAGAACTCCGCTGCCGGCGTCACCCGTGGCGAACGCAGCGCCGTAATCGGCCTTGAAACCAACTCCGAACTCCTCTTTGCCGTCCAGGTCGTATACCGACACGTAGAGCGTATGGAGCTGGGAGCAAACCCGCCGGCCGGACGAGGTGCCGGAGTGGACGATGAAACGAACCCAGTGGTTACCGGTCATGTCTTTGAAGATGAATTCCTTGAAACCCATGTTCGGTTCGTTCTGAGGGACATTCGATGCGACGTACTCGTAGGGGATCAAGGGCGTTCCCGGTATCAACGCTGGATTCGACCCATGCTCGTGGCCGAAGTAGCACCAGTACACGGGGTCGATTTGTGGATGCCATGTGTTGTAGGTGCCACCGTCAGGCCCAACCGTGGTGTGCAAATCGTGCACCCAAGCGGGGCAGGGTGTGTTGGCGGCCGCCGGGCTAAATCCGTCGGGAGCAGGAGGTGCTGTGGTCGGGTTGCCGGAGGACTCGGCGAGCAGGATGAGGTACATCTCACGCCACTCGGTCGTGTACTCGACAGTCCCGAGCTGCACTGGACCAGCGGGGAGGTTCTTCTCATAGACGGGGTGCAGATCCCCATCGATCGCAACGGATCCGCCTTCCTCCCAGTCGGACAGCCAGCTGGGGAGTGGGAAATCGTCACGCCAAACGATGGCCACCCGGGCTGATCGGTTGAGCGTGAAGTTCATCCAATCGTTACGGGCTCCAGTGTTCTTGAACTCCCAGCGGGTCGAAGGCGACAGCACATCCCACCCGCCATACCGTCCCGGGCTGTCTACCGTCTGCGTACGGTCCGGATCGGGCTCGATATCGAGTCCCTTGATCAAGCCGCGCGGCCAGTACTGCATGTCGTCGGTGTAGACGCCGTCAACCCCGTCTTGTTTGCGGATGACGTGGTACCGAGCGACGAGTGCCATATCTGCGTCGTCTACAGCAAATCCCGCTGGAGGTGCGACCGGCAGGTCCAGCGCTCTGGTCAAGAATGTTGCCATTTCGGCGCGGGTCAGGGTGTTATCCGGACAGAATCTCGTGTTGGCTGGGGGATTGCAGCCTTTGGTGATCCCGGCTGTGGCTAGCTTCTCGATGTCACTCTCGAAGATTGAGTCGTTGTCGTCCGTGAAGTCGATCCCGGAGTCGCTGGCAGTCAGGCCGAGGGCGCGAACCAGGAACGCGGCCATCTGCCCACGGCTTACGGTGCTGTTGGGGCAGAATTGTGTGTTGGCCGGGGGATTGCAGCCTTTGGTGATCCCGGCCGTGGCCAGTTTCTCGATATCAGCTTCGAATATCGATGAGTTGTCGTCGGTGAAGTCGACTGAGCCCGCGGCCGACAGGCCAAGACCTCGAACGAGGAATGCTGCCATTTCTCCTCTAGTGACGTTGCGGTCGGGGCAGAAGTCGGTGGCGAACGGCGGGTTGCATCCCGAGGTGATGCCCGCATTGGAGACAGCCTCAATAGCCTGTTCGTGAAGATTGCCGTTGTCGTCGTTGAAGCCCTGCCCTGCAATGGCTGTCTGCGGGATGACCATGATCGTGACGAGCACCATGAGTGCCATCGCTGCGCGAGTTAGGCGTGGAACGCGCTGCAATTTCATTCGAGTGATCCTCTTCACCGCCGCTACATACTGTGTTCGCTAGCCACGCAGCGTAGCGATCCGCTCCGAAACCACAACAGGTTCCTGAGATCTAGTGTAAGCAACTCCCCGTTCCTACCCGCAAACTTTTGTCAATCCCCGGTGGTCCCAACGCGTATTGGCTGCCCCTATTGTCACCTTATGAGCACCACTTTCCCCGACGGCTTCAGTTGGGGCGTCGCAACATCCGCATATCAAATAGAAGGTGGTCGCTTCCAGCAGGGGAAGGGCGAATCCATCTGGGATCGATTTGCCGACACCGGCCGGATGACTGACAGCGGAGACGTTGCGTGTGATCATTTCCATCGCTGGCGCGGCGACATAGCCTTGATGGCGGAACTCGGGGTTACCTCCTATCGCTTCTCTACATCGTGGACTCGAATAGTCCCCGATGGCGTCGGCAAGGTGAACCAGGCTGGCCTCGACTTCTACAGCCAATTGGTGGACGAGATGCTCGCCAAAGGCATCACGCCATGGCTCACGCTCTACCACTGGGACCTCCCCCAGGATCTGCAAGATAGTGGGGGCTGGCTTAACCGGGACACCGTGGATGCGTTCGCGAGGTATGCCGATGTTGTCAGCGAGGCGCTGGGGGACAGGGTCAAGAACTGGATAACGCAGAACGAACCCTGGGTGTCCGCTCACCTCGGTCACGGAATCGGTATGTTCGCTCCGGGGATTGCCGACTTCGCTTCGGCGCTCCTGGCCGGGCACCATCTGCTGTTGTCGCACGGTCGGGCGGTGCCGTACATCAGGGCCAACTCGGCTGACGCCCGAGTAGGGATCGCCTTGGATTGTCGGCCGTCACGCCCGGGGTCGGCTGATCAGGCCGACATAGTGGCCAATCGGATCCACGACGGGTTTCGCAATCGCTGGTTCCTTGACCCCGTGTTCGGCCGGGGGTATCCCAACGACACGATCAAGGTGGTCGAGGACCGTGCCATCTTCGACGGTCCGGCGCTGCCGTATGTTCGGTCGGGCGACATCGAAGAAATCGCGGCGCCGATCGACTTCCTCGGTCTGAATTACTACAGCAGTGTTGCGATCTATGCCGGGGATGAAGATGGCGACGATGCGGTTCTGCCCATGGGTCCGGATCAACCCGAGGGGTACACCGAGATGGGATGGGAGATCACCCCCGAAGCTCTAACCAGGTATCTGGAATACCTCAACACGGAATACTCGCCTAATGAGATAGTGATCACAGAGAATGGCGCCAGCTATTCCGACGGTGTGGACGCAGACGGATCCGTCCACGATCAACGGCGTATCGATTACCTGGCGAGCCATATACGGGCCACTGCCGACGCGTTGGATTCGGGCGTTCCGGTTCGCGGCTACTTCGTGTGGAGTCTGCTCGACAACTTGGAATGGGTCGCAGGATTCAGCCAACGATTCGGGATCGTCTGGGTCGATCACGCAACCGGAGAGCGAATCCCCAAAGACAGCTACCGCTGGTTCCAAAGAGTCATCGCAGATGGGCTACCGAAGTAGGTCGCCATTGGGTGTTCGGACACTTGCGGTGCCCCCGGAGTTCGCCTTGCGAACTCCCAAGGAACCCAACGGGGGAATGATGCGAGGGGGGACTGATGCAGCCGTGGGTTCCTTTCAACCTGCGGAAGCTGAGGTGGCCAATTCTGCCCGGGCTCGTAGCATCATGCGGTCCCACGTCGCGAACGCGGTGGTGGCGGCAATGATCGTGATTGCCGAGAACGTGAACATTGCCGAATAGCCAAGGCTGCCGATGATCACGCCCAAGATCGGCCCACCCACGAGCACCCCGAAGTCGAATAGCGCGGTGAAGAACGATATCGCCGAGCCGCGGTCCTCGTCGGGCGCCCGGCTTACGACCATGCCAGAGAGGATGGGGAACCCGAAACCGTGGCCGATGCCACACAGCACACCGGCGATAGCGATGTGCCAATTCCCGCTTGCAACGGCGAGGACGAGGAACCCACCAGCCAGGCTCCCCATCGACGGGTAGAGCACACGTTTTTGACCCACCCGATCCGGGAGCCAGCCCAGCCCGATTCGCAGCAGGATCGCCGCCATGCCGTAGGTGGCAAAGAAAAGGCCCACCGAACCAATCCCCGTTTCGTCGACAAAGGTCCTCAGGAACGTGAAGTAGGCAGTGAGTACAAAGGCGAGGCCGCCGGCCATCAGCCAGACCGGTCGCAGACCCTGTAGCTTCACGACGGAGAAGAATCCGCGGCGCTCCGTGCCCTCCCGTTGCATCGGCTGACGCTCCCGCAGCCCGAGCGAGACCACGAGCGCCAGTGCGGCGAAGGCAGCGGCGGTGATGAAGAGCTCACGGAATCCAGCGACGTTGAGGACGATGTCGCCGATCACGCCGGCCGCCGCGATTGGCAGCAGCCCCGAGACGCCAAAAAGAGCGAACCCCTCGGTGCGTCGCGACTGTGGAACCACATCGGCTCCGTAAGTGAAGAAGGCGCTGAACAGGGTGGCCAGCCCGATACCGTGGATGATGCGTACGAAGTAGACCCAGGGACCGATCGTCGAGACCGTCAGGTACAGCAGGATTGAACCCACGTTGATTGCGTTGCCGATGTAGATCACGGGCATGCGGCCGAATCGGTCCAGCGTCTGGCCTACCAGCGGTCTGACGGCCACAGCGGCAAGCGCCGCGATACCGAAGATGAGCCCTATCTGGGCTTCCGATGCTCCCAGATCTTCGAGGAAGCCGGGCAGGTGGATGAACAACGACCAAGACAGGCCCTCGAAGAAGCTAGCCAGCCACGCGAGAGCAAAGTCGCGGGTAATGAGGGGTTCTCGAGTCACGGCGTGAGTCTACGCACAACAACGCCGCTGCCATCCAGTACCTAGCGGATGCGCGGATTGGCGAAGCCGCTACTCCTACCCGCTGCCCCTAATACTTCTCCGCCCGGTTGCGGAGTAGCGCAACGATCGCCTCGGCAAGAGCGTCGAACGGGACCTCGTCGGTGTTCCAAACCGCGTCGTATAACAGGGGGTCATCGATATCAACGCGAAAGTGTCGCTTCAGAAGACGGGCGCGGCCTCGATCATTCCTGTCGAGCAATTCCTTTGCTTTCTTCTCATTGGAACCGTGCAATTCCATCAGGCGCTTGATGCGAACTGGTTCAGGGGCGATGAGGCGTACCGACACTGCCGGCCCGAGTCCGCGTGTCACCTCGGAACCACCGCGGCCGACAATCACAGCGTGTCCCACTTCTGCCAGCAGCCTGACTAAACGGAACATCCGATCCATCACTATGTCCTGGTGTGTGGTTGAGCTCAGGATTTGCCGGAAGAAGTCATCGGCGCCGCTGTGGTACTGCTCGCCGAGCAGAGATTCCATGGACACGGTGAGGTCGGGATCGTCGGCGACCATAGCCACCAGCTTCTGATCGAACATGTCCCAATTGCCGAAGACTTCCTTGTCTTCTTGCTGGTCGAAAATCTCGATCAGTTTGTTGGCCAACGAGTGGCCGCCGGCACCCGTTTGTCGCGAGATGGTGACGAATGGCCGAATCCTGGCAAGCCTGGGTGATCCCTCTCCTTGAGGTCCATACAGATGCCCGTGGAGGAACCTTTCTATCGGATTGGCGGGACTCATGACAGATCGCCTCCTGGATGGTTAAACGGTCCGGTCGTTGACCTATCTCGATTGTATGTGCTCTTAGGCTTTGCTCCTAGGGCGATTTGGCCCATCTTCAACCCGGAAAAATGGGACCGAGCAGGGATGCCGGCATCGCATCGACGAGGGGCGAAGTTTGCAGGCCAGCCGGATTCCCGGCTGGTGAAACCGTCTAGGGTCGTGCCTTCGCAGCACGGCCGACCTTTGGGTACGCTCATCCAAAATCGGTCAGCCACCGACCGGTATGTGAGGAAAAATGGAGAGGGAGCACGGCCAGCTTGGGCAGGCACAGGGGCTCTACGACCCTGCCTTCGACCACGATGCCTGCGGCATCGGGTTTGTTGCCGACATCAAGGGCCGCAAGAGCCACGAAATAGTCACCCAGGGTCTAACGGTGTTGGCGAACCTTACGCACCGTGGCGCGGTCGGGGCCGACCCACTCGCCGGCGATGGTGCCGGGATGCTGATTCAGATCCCCGATGGATTCTTCCGCCCTGAGATGGCGAGACAGGGAATCGACCTCCCGGATCCCGGTAGCTACGGGGTCGGGATGATTTTCCTCCCGCAAGATCCAGTAGACCGGATTGTGTGCGAAAACCTGCTTGTGGAACTGGTGATCCGCGAGGGGCAAGAGCTGCTGGGTTGGCGGGACGTCCCGGTGGACTCTTCATGTCTTGGAGAGAGCGTTAGGCCCATCGAGCCCGTGATGCGTCAACTGTTTGTGGGCCGCGGCGAGAACATCGTCGATGCCGATCATTTCGAGCGCAAGCTGTACACCATTCGCAAACAGGCCCACGTGCACCTGGCGAAGCGCGCTCCCTACCTCATCGGGCAGCGTGAGTTCTATGTGACCTCGATGTCGGCTAGGACCATCACGTACAAGGGCATGATGCTGGCGAAGAATCTCTCCGTGTACTACGAGGACCTTGCCGATGGAAGAGTCGAATCCGCTCTGGCACTCATCCACCAACGATTTTCCACCAACACGTCCCCGTCGTGGAGGCTCGCGCAGCCGTTCAGGTTCCTGTGCCACAACGGTGAAATCAACACGGTGCAGGGCAACATCAACTGGATGATGGCCCGGCGCCAGAACATGTCGTCAGACATCATCGGCGATGACCTGGAGAAGCTGTGGCCGTTGATTGGGGACGGCGCCTCGGACTCGGCGACATTCGACAATGCGCTTGAGTTATTGCTGGCCGGCGGGTACTCGCTCGGTCATGCCATGATGCTGATGATCCCTGAGGCCTGGGCGGACAACCCGCTGATGGACAGTGGCCGCAAGGCGTTTTACGAGTACCACGCCGCGGTGATGGAACCCTGGGACGGTCCCGCGGCCGTGGCCTTCACCGACGGCAGACAGATTGGCGCAACGCTCGACCGCAACGGCCTTCGCCCGTCGCGGTACTTCATCACCGACGACGATCTTGTTGTCATGGCGTCAGAGATGGGGGTCCTCGATATCCCTGAGGAGAAGATCGTCAAGAAGTGGCGTCTCCAGCCCGGCAAGATGTTGCTGATAGACCTCGAACAAGGCCGCATCATTGACGATGCGGAACTAAAGGACGAGCTCTCCGGGGCCAAGCCTTATCAGCAGTGGCTCGACGAAACGCAGATCCACATTGCCGAGCTTCCGCCAGAGGTCGCGGCCATGGGGCCTGACGCCGAAACCTTGCGCAATGCGCAGCGGATCTTTGGCTACACCAAAGAGGACATCGAGTTCTTTCTGAAGCCGATGGCAACCGATGGCAAGGACCCGATCGGGTCGATGGGTCGGGACACGCCGCCGGCGGTGCTGTCGGATCGACCCAAGATGCTTTACGACTACTTCACACAACGATTCGCCCAGGTCACTAATCCTCCGATTGACCCGATCCGGGAAGAGACGGTGATGTCGTTGGTGTCGCTGATCGGGCCGCGACCCAACCTGCTCGATCTCAACACCGGTGGTACCCACAAAAGGCTCGAGGTAACCCATCCGATCCTGACCAACGTCGACCTGGAGCGTATCCGTCGCATCGAGAATCACGTTGACGACGCCTTCCGGACCCGCAAGCTGAGCATCTGCTACCCGGCGAGTGAAGGCGTTTCGGGTATGCGAGGCGCGCTGGAGCGACTGTGCGATCGGGCCATCGAGACGGTGCGTGCGGGACGCAATATCCTCATCCTATCTGACCGCTGTGTCGACTCGGAGCGCATAGCCATCCCCGCCCTGCTGGCCACGTCGGCAGTGCACCACCACCTGATCCGGGCTGGTCTCCGCACTGAGGTGGGTCTGGTTGTCGAGACCGGGGAAGCCCGCCAGGTTCATGACTTCTGTCTGCTTGGCGGCTACGGCGCTGAGGCGATGAACCCTTACCTTGCCATCGACAGCGTCCATGCTCTCGCCGATGAGCTTCCCGGCGGCCCCTCCCCTGAGGAGGCTGAGAAGCGCTACATCAACGCCATAAACAAGGGGATGCTCAAGGTCATGTCGAAGATGGGGATCTCGACATTCCAGTCTTACTGCGGCGCCCAGATCTTCGATGCCGTCGGTCTGAGCAGCGAGTTCATCGAATGGTTCTTCACCGGTACGCCCTCGGTGATCGAGGGTGTCGGTCTCGAAGAGATCGCCGCAGAGACGGTCCGTCGTCATGATGCCGCCGTCGGTGCCAAGACCTACAGCACCGCAGAGCTCGACGTTGGCGGGGATTACGCCTTCCGGCTGCGCGGCGAGCAGCATGTTTGGAACCCGGAAACTATCTCAACCCTGCAGCACGCGGTTCGCTCTGGCGATTACGAACTATTTGAGAACTACACCGGCCTGGTGAATGACCAGACTCGAAAGCTCAAGAACTTGCGTGGGTTGTTCCACCTCGATTTCCTCGACGAACCGATCCCGCTCGAGGAGGTGGAGCCAGCCTCTGACATCGTGAAACGGTTTGCCACTGGGGCGATGTCGTTCGGCTCGATCTCATGGGAGGCGCACACCAACCTCGCGATTGCGATGAACCGCCTTGGGGCCAAATCGAACACGGGTGAAGGTGGGGAAGAGCCGAGTCGTTTTGTGCCCATGGAAAACGGCGACTCGATGCGATCGGCGGTCAAACAAGTGGCTTCCGGCCGCTTCGGGGTTACCGCTGAGTATCTGGTGAACGCCGACGACATCCAGATCAAGATGGCACAGGGTGCCAAACCCGGTGAAGGCGGCCAGCTTCCCGGCCATAAGGTCAATGAGTGGATTGCCAGGGTGCGGCACTCGACACCGGGAGTCGGGTTGATCTCTCCACCACCGCACCACGACATCTATTCGATTGAGGACCTCAAACAGCTGATCCTCGACCTGAAGAACGTCAACCCCCGTGCTCGTATCAGCGTGAAGTTGGTGTCGGAGGTAGGCGTCGGGACGATCGCCGCAGGCGTTGCGAAAGCTCACGCGGATCACGTTCTCATCTCAGGGAATGAGGGCGGCACCGGCGCCAGCCCGCTCACGTCAGTAATGCAGGCGGGGTCCCATTGGGAGATTGGTCTTGCCGAGACGCAACATACCCTGGTTGCCAACGGGCTTCGAGGACGGATCGCCGTCCAGGCCGATGGCGGTATTCGCACCGGCCGGGATGTCGTGATCGCGGCGCTGTTGGGTGCGGATGAGGTCGGCTTCGGTACGGGTGCTCTCATTTCTGAGGGATGCATCATGATGCGCAAATGTCATCTCAACACTTGTCCGGTTGGGGTGGCGACCCAGGACCCCGAACTGCGGAAGCTCTTTCCCGGGGAGCCGGAGCACGTCATCAACTTCTTCATGTTCATTGCACAACAGGCCCGCGAGATCATGGCCAGGCTTGGCTACCGCACCTATGCCGAGATGATCGGCCACAGCGACCGCATCCGCATGAAGGACGCCATCGAGCATTGGAAAGCACGTGGTTTGGACTTCTCCAAGGTTCTGTTCAAACCGCAACCAGGGCCGGGGATTGCCATCAGCAACACCGAGCGGCAACAGCACGGCCTGAGCAGAGCCCTCGACAACGCCCTTATCAAGGAAGCGGCTCCGGCCCTGGAGAACCAGACGTCCGTGTCCATTGAGACCGTCGTTGATAACACCAACCTCGCCGTTGGTGCGATGTTGTCGGGTGAGGTTGCCGGTCGGTATGGCCATGCCGGTCTCCCCGACAACACAATCCAGATCAAACTCGCTGGTACTGCCGGGCAGAGCTTTGGAGCGTGGCTGGCACACGGTGTCACGCTCCATCTCGAGGGGGACGCTAACGACTACGTTGGGAAGGGGCTGTCGGGAGGCCGGATCATCATCGAGGCCGAGCCTACGGGACCGACGGTTCCTCGAGAGAACGTCATCATCGGAAACACGGTGCTTTACGGCGCCATCTCCGGTGACTGCTATTTCAATGGTGGGGCGGGGGAGAGGTTCGCCGTTCGGAACTCCGGGGCCATCGCGGTTGTGGAGCGGATTGGTGATCACGGTTGTGAGTACATGACCGGTGGATGTGTGGTTGTGATCGGCAAGGCCGGCAGGAACTTCGGCGCCGGGATGAGCGGTGGAGTTGCCTACGTGATCGATGACGCCGGTGACTTCGACCAACGGGTTAACCATCAGATGGTCGAGATCGAAAGAGTCGTCATCGACGACGGCCCGCCGCTCGGCGTGCGTGCCAAGCCCACGGCAGAAGAGCTCCTCGCAAATCCCCTGCGGCACGACGTGTGGCGGCTCAAGACGCTTATCGCTCGTCACGCCAGGCTGACGAATAGTTCACGAGCCGAGGAGATTCTCACCAACTTCGGTGAGTACCTCCCGCGGTTCTACAAGGTGGTCCCGATTGAGTACCGGCGAGCTCTGCAGGAGCAACGTAGCGCTGTCGTTGGAGGCGTGTGATGGGATCACCGACAGGATTCCAGGAGATCGACCGTCAAGAACGCGGCCACCTACCGGCCGAAGAACGTCGCACAAATTATCGGGAGTTCTCGATCCCGTTGACGGATGAATCGGTGGCCAAGCAAGGCGCCCGTTGCATTGACTGCGGTGTTCCTTATTGCCACTACGGGTGTCCCGTTGACAACATCATTCCGGACTGGAACGACCTCGTTTACCGCGGGAACTGGCGTGAGGCAATCGAGGTACTGCACTCCACAAATAACTTTCCGGAATTCACCGGCCGGGTCTGTCCGGCACCGTGTGAGGAGGCTTGCACGCTGAATCTCCACGACGCCCCGGTGACGATCAAGACCATCG
Organism: Actinomycetota bacterium; assembly: GCA_034660155.1. GTDB lineage: Bacteria > Actinomycetota > Acidimicrobiia > Spongiisociales > UBA5794 > JAAETI01. The sequence goes on from JAYEIP010000084.1 coordinate 27,251, forward strand.
AATACTCAATCATCGAGAAGGCCTGGCAGAACCGGTGGATCGAACCCAAAATTCCGGGTCGCCGCACCGACAAGCGGGTGGCAGTTGTCGGGTCGGGGCCTTCGGGCTTGGCGGCTGCGCAACAGCTTGCCCGGGCCGGTCATCAGGTTGAGGTGTACGAGAAGAATGCCAAGATCGGTGGCCTCCTCCGCTACGGCATCCCGGACTTCAAGCTTGCGAAGTCCGCGATCGACCGTCGCTTGGCGCAGATGCAGGCCGAAGGCGTGGAGTTTCGTGTCAACAGTCACGTTGGGGTGAATGTGTCCGTGGATCGTCTCGCCGAGAAGTACGACGCGGTCGTGCTGGCTGCTGGGTGCGAGAGTCCTCGTGACCTGCCTGTTCCGGGGCGCGATCTTCGCGGTGTCCACTATGCAATGCCTTTCCTAACCCAACAGAACCGTCGGATCGGCGGCGAGTCGCTTGATGACCTGGAGCCTATCTCCGCTGCAGGGAAGCACGTCGTCGTGATTGGTGGGGGAGACACCGGTGCTGACTGTGTCGGGACTTCAAACCGGCAGGGTGCCGCTTCGGTTACGCAGTTGGAGCTACTGCCGAGGCCCCCGGACCGTCCCGACAAGATGCTTACCTGGCCCGATTGGCCGACCAGATTGCGCACTTCCACCTCACATGAAGAGGGGTGCGAGCGGCTGTGGTCGGTCTCGACCAGTTCATTCGAGGGATCGAACGGGCAGGTGAAGGCCTTGCGGGGGATCAGCGTTGACTGGAAGCAGGATGGTGACCGCTGGGAGATGACCGAGGTGGCCGGAACCGCGTTTGAGTTGCAGGCCGACCTCGTATTGCTGGCAATGGGTTTTGTCAGCCCGATCCATGAGGGTCTGATTGAACAGCTCGGTGTGGCTCTCGACCAGCGGGGCAACGTGGATGCGGACACCGATAGTTACTCAACAAGCGTGCGCGGCGTCTTTGCAGCCGGCGACATGCGCCGCGGCCAATCGCTGGTGGTGTGGGCGATCCGCGAGGGTCGGCAGGCGGCGCGGGCGGTTGACGAGTTCCTGATGGGCCACAGCGACCTTCCCCGCTGACCGTCGTTCGTCGACACGAATGTCACCTGCACAGATGCACCTTGTCTTGATAGATTTTGTTGCAGGAACCCAGGAAGGGGGCTTCTGTTGAACACCCGAGAACTCTCTGTCGTGGTGTTGTGGCTCGCGGCAGCCCTGTTTGTTGTCGGGTGCGACTCCACTTTCGTTGGCGGGGAGCGTGGATCAGGGAACGTGGTCTCAGAGGGACGGGATGTATCCGGCTTCGACGAGATCGTGGTGATGGTTAGCGGCAACGTTGTCGTCACGGTTACCGGAACCGAGTCGCTCACGATCGAGGCGGAGGACAATATCCTGCCGCTACTGACGACCGAGGTTCGTGGCGGTCGTCTCGAGCTCGGCTCAAACTCGAGCTTCTCGACGACACGCGGGGTCACCTACACGATCACTGCCGTCGCGCTGAAAGGTGTCGAAATCGACGGAAGCGGTGACGTGGCGGCCTCCGGTATCGATGCCGATTCCTTCGAGGCCACCATCAATGGGTCGGGCAACGTTACAGCTGAGGAACCAGTAGGGACGTCGACATCGAAATCAACGGATCCGGCAACTACAACGGTGAAGACCTGACTGCCACCATCGGCATCGTGGAGGTGTCAGGCAGCGGCTCTGCGGTTGTCAACGTCACCGACGAGCTGAGAGCGGACGTCACTGGCTCGGGCAACGTCGAGTACATCGGCGACCCGTCGCTGGATGAGAGCGTTAGCGGATCAGGTGGCGTGTCGCGGCGCTAATCCCGACGTCGACCTGAGACGTTGGGAACCGGGCGTCTCGGCCTCGGTCTGCCATCCGCTGGCCGTCGTCCTACTGCATCGTGTCTTTCGACTGCGCCGGAGCCGACCGCCGCAAGATGAGATAGCCAGCGATGCCGGCGACGGCGACCCAAGGCGCAAGGCCTGTGAACGTTCGTCCTCACCTGAGAGAGGTCCCGTCGGACTCGGGGTCGAACGCGCCACGGCGCTATGGCACTCACTGCCCCAGCGCTGGGAATCGCTGATACTCTTGGCCGAGTGGGAAGGCAGGCGCATGCGGATCGTGCGGATCATTTTCGGGATTCTGGGCATCCTCGTCGGAGCGGCGCTGGTCGCAGGAGCAGTGACGACGCTTACTGAGGAACGCGACGCAGACGACTTCTTCGTATCCGATGGCCATCGCTTCGAGCGATCGTCGTTTGCCATTACGTCCGAGGGGGTGGACGTTCTCGCCGACGCTCCCGGTTGGGTGGCAGACCGGCTGACAGATCCTGTGGACGTAAGGGTGAGGGGAGCCTCAAATGATGGCTCCAGCCTTTTCCTCGGGATTGCAGCTTCCAAGGATCTCGAGGCTTACCTGGCCGAGGTGCCGTACGACGAGGTCGAGCAACTCGAATTCGAAGGCTCGCGTATCGACTACGTGCATCACGCCGGCACGTCTGTTCCCGGAGCCCCTGGTACGGAGACGCTGTGGGTGACCTCGGTCGAAGGCCTCGGTGTCCAGACATTGGACTGGTCTGTGGAGCAAGGCGACTGGACCGTTGTCGTGATGAATGCCGATGGTTCCGCGGGCGTCGACGCCAACCTTGTGCTCGGCGCCCGGATCTCCAACATCGTCGGGGTGATGTGGGGCGCCCTGGCGCTTGGCTTGATTTCCATGTTGGGCGGCGGTCTTCTCGCGTTTCGCGGGCTTGGGAAACCGCGGGCCGAGCCCACTGGCGTTTCGGATGATATTCGTGGGAGAAAACGGGACCGGAGAATCGCGCAAGAGAAGGGCGAGAATGTGATGGGACAAAGGTTTTTTGAGTGGGTAAATCGTCGCTACGCCCTAATCACGGTTGGTGTTCTCATACTGGCTGTGCTGATGGCCGGTGCGTTTTCTGCCTTAGGATCCGACGAGGAACCACAATTCGATCCGTCTGGCGAGATCTACGACACCGCCGATCGAGTCGAAGAGGTTTTCGACTTCACCGGGGGGACTTCGCAGCTTGTCTTTCTGGTTGAGGGCCCCGACGAGGGCGATGTGCTAACGCGCAACGCGTTGCTGGAGTGGAAGACAAATTCGGAGAGACTACGAGCCGCCACCCGGGATGTCGGCGGGGACCCCCTCAACTCACATCTGACCACCGCGTTCCACAGGGATCTCAACGTCGAGATCGCCAACGTGTACTCAATCGCAGATGCCGTTGATGCGGAACTCGCCGGAGGGCTCGAAGGCGCCAGCGACGCCGACGTCAAAGTGGCACTGGCTACGGTGCTGGCACCGAACTCACCGAACGCGGCTCTGCGGGGCACGTTGTCGCGTCTGACAACGGTGACGCCGGGCACTGTCGCTGGCCAGGAGATTGAGGTCTGGGAGGGCCCCGCTTTCCAGGCGCTGGTTGTGTACGACCTCGACACGTTTGAAGTAACGACGACGTCCACGGATCAAGATGTCATCGACCAGGAGCGTTTCCTCGAGGTACAGCGTTGGGCACGTCAAGTGCAGATCGAGCTGCGCGGGGACCAGGAGTACTACACCGCCCTCGGGTTGGGCATCGACATTGACCTAGCGTTTGAGGAGCAGGCGGCAGAAGCCATGCCGTTCATCCTCGGGGCCGTCGTGGTTATCGTTATCGTCGTCGGTGCTCTACTGCGTTCCTATTGGGCTGCTGTGTATGTGGGCGCTGCTCTCACCGTTTCGACCATTATCTACAAGGGTATCTGGGCGCTGGTAGGGCTCAAGGGTGGCATGCTGCTCGGGTTCATCGTCCCGATTTCGGTCATCAGCTTTGGTGTCGACTTCTTCATCCACGCCATCGGCCGTGCCCGCGAAGCCCAGGTCGAAGGCCACAGTCGTGAACGGGCCTACCCGATAGGCCTGTCTGCGGTAATGCTGGCTCTGCTGCTGGCGGCATTGTCGTCGTCGGCGGCCTTCCTCTCCAACGCCGTGTCCGGCATCGAGACGATCACCCAATTCGGGGTGGGCGCCGCCATCGCAATCCTGGTCGCCTTCGTGGTTCTGGGGTTACTGACGCCAAAGCTGGTCCTGGCGACCGAAGAGGGCATGGGATCGCCTCCTGAGTACCATGGTCCGCGTATCCCAACCAAGTTCGGGTTCCTGCTTGCTGCGCTGGTGGCCGGGGTGACGGTGGCCGGCGCAGTGCAATTCCCAACAATCGGGGTTGTCGCTCTACTCGTGTATGCGACGCTCTTTATCTGGCTGCCGTTCCGGTGGACGCGAAGGCGCAACAAGCGGGCCGCGGACAAAGGCATCGCCCCCGACGACACAATCAAGGGTGTTGGCCACGGGCTGCACGCCGCCGGCTATGTGGTCCACTTCCTGGCCCGGTGGCGGGTCGTCACCATCCCGGTGGTGGTCGTGCTGGCCGTGGCAGGAGTGTGGGGGGCGCTTCAGGTCAGGTCGGACTTCTCCTTCACAGATTTCCTGTCGAGTGATTCCGATGCGGTGAAGAGCTTCGAACGCCAAGAGTTCCACTTCGGTGCTCTGGGGGTCGGTACTGGCTACATCTACGTCGAGGGTGATCTCACCCCTCCGACAACGTTGCAGGCGATGCAGGTGGCGCTCGATGAGGTGACGAACTCGGGCGTTGATTTCTCCCGCGATTTCAACGGTGAAGTCGAAGTGGTTCCCAACGCGGTGACCCTGGCACAATTCGCCACGATTTCGGCGGCAGCGGCCGGTGACGTGGAGGCTGGAACCGGGGTCGAGATCACCGATACCGACGGAGACGGATATCCCGACACCCCGCAGCAAGTTGCGGCCATATATGCCACAGCCACCAGGGATGGACTGCGGGATGACACCGGGCAGATCGTTTACACGTCCGAGACCGTCCAGAGGATCCTCTACTTAGATGGTGACACCCAGGGCACGCGGCTCGAGGTCGTGATCGGCTCGCTCACCGATGGTCCCCTCATTGATGCCAGCCAGGTCGCCCTCGAGGAGGCCGCCGCAAGCCTGACCACGGCAACAGCCGGTGCCGACGTCGTCCTGATCAGTGTGTCCGGAGAGCCGATTACGTTCCGCAACACTCTGAACGCGTTCACCAAGTCGATGTTGCTCTCGCTGCCGCTGGCATTGGTACTCACGTTCCTGATCGTTGCCTGGATGCTCCGGTCGGTGAGGTACGCGCTGGTGTCGGTGATACCAATCTTGCTGGTTGTCGCGTGGGTATACGGGTTCATGTATCTCGCCAACTACACCATCAACCCGGTGACGGCGACCATCGCCGCGATCTCGATCGGTGTAGGGATCGACTTCGCGACTCACTTCACCGTGCGTTTCAGAGAGGAACTCGCCGGCGAGCCCAGCCGCTTCCCCGCGCTACGCCGGGCAGGCGAAGGCACCGGGGGTGCGCTGACGCTGTCGGCGCTCACCTCGATCGCCGGGTTCACTGTGCTCGGCATGGCGCCGATGCCCATCTTTGCCGTGTACGGCGTACTGACCGCGGTGATGATCGCCCTCGCCGTATTGGTGACTCTGCTGGTGTTGCCAAGCCTGTTGTTGTTCGTCACCCCGTCGTTGAAGGGTGAAGAACGTGAACAGCTCGAATGGGAACGCACCCGCGGCGAATGGGTCTACGAACCACACAAGAGGGAGACGGCTACTCAGGAGAGATAACGCAACGCTCCCGGGCGGCCGCAGACGACTGCCCGGGATTCCAGTGGATGCGGTTTTGTACCGGGATCGAAGGTTGAGATGAGCTCAGTTCGACGAAGCCTTCGGCCGGAACGATAGAGTCAGTAGCAATGGTCGACCGCGATTCGTCACGAGCCCCTGGAGCACCCTTGATTCCCGTCGCAGGGGAGGAGGGGTATCGACGTCGGCGATTGCCGAGTGACCTCCTCAGGCTGGTCGTGGCTCTCCTGGCCGGAGCGATCGGGTTTTTGCTCGCCAGCGTCCTCGACAACATCAGCGTAGGTATCACTATTGAGGTGATCGATGCGTTCGATGGGTTGCCGGCAGCGATGGTCGTCACGACGATTCTTGCCATCCAACTCGTAGCCTGGATCCTCCCGGTCGTGGTCCTGGGCCTGTTGTTGTTCTGGCGGCGCTACCGCAGGCTGACACTCGTCATCCTTTCCATGGCGGTCGCGGTCGGGGTTTCGTGGGGTATCCAGAGCGAGCTCACGGCGCGTTTCGCGCCACCAGAACTGGCTGTAGATCCACCCGCGTGGGTTTGCGACAATCTGGCACGATCAGCGGAGCAGGGTGTAAGCGCCGACGACGCGGGTGCCGTCGGGGACATCGTTACTGAGCCAGGCGAAACCATCGAAAGCGTCTTCGGGTCACATGCGTGCGTTCCCGGCGACGGCTTTCCTTCGATGGTGTACATCGCCGGACTCGCTGCCGGATTCTCCACGCTGACACCGTGGCTCAATCGCCGCTGGCGCCGCGCCGGGTGGATAGTCCTATTGGTGTTCCTCACAGTGCGGCTCATTGACGGTCTGTTGATCCCCGTGGACGCGCTCCTGATCGTGGCCCTGGCTTACGCCATCGGAGCAGGAACATTGCTCATATTTGGCTCCCCGGACCGCAGGCCCAAGGCCTCCGACGTAGCGACGACCTTGACCCTGCTCGGCTTCGACATTGCCACGGTCGAGCCGGCCAAGGTAAGGGGGACCAGTACGAGGCTGTTTGCGGTTCGAGCAACAAGCGGCCGCCGTATTTTCGTGAAGGTGCGCAGTCCAGAGGAACGAGCGGCCGAGATACTGTTTCGCATCTATCGCTCGCTGCGTCTCAAAGGCTTCGGCGACGAGAGGCCTTTCGCATCGCTTCATCGGGAGGTAGAGCATGAGGCGGGGATGTCGCTTGCGGCGTCTGCTGCCGGCGTACACACCCCACAGCTGTTGAGAGTTGCGGATGTGACGGCGACATCTATGTTGATCGCCTACGACGAGATCGATGCGCAAGCACTCGATGAAGTCGATTCCGCTCTGATAACCGACGAGGTGCTCCGATCGACGTGGGCACAGATCGGACAGCTGCACTCGGCACGCATCGCACACCGGCATCTGAGCCCTGCCAACGTCCTCGTCACGTCTGAGGGACAACCATGGTTGGTCGATTTCGCGTTTGCTGAGGTATCCGCTTCCGATGGCGACCTCAGTGGGGACATCGCTCAGTTGATGGTCACTCTGTCTCTGGTGGCCGGGGCGAGCCGGACCGTAGCGGCAGCCGTGGACCAGTTGGGGTCGGACGCAGTCGCGGGTGCTGCTCCACGACTCCAGCCGACCGCCCTCAGCACTACAACCCGGGATGCTCTCAAGAAACGCAAGGGTCTCCTCAAGGAGATCCAGTCTGAGGTCAAGGTCTGTACCGGTCTCGAAGACGTTGGGCTGGAGAAGCTGGAGCGGGTGAATTCTCGCACCGTCTTCACAACTGTCATGCTCGGCTTCGCTTTCTACTTCCTAATACCGCAGCTAGCCGAGGTCGACTTCGACGAGGTTGTTGGTGCTGACTGGCAGTGGTTCCCCGTGGTCATCCTGTTCTCCCTACTGACCTATGTAGGCGCGGCCGTTGCATTAATGGGTGCGATGCCTGAGCGGCTGCGATTCCTCCCGACCCTGCTGGCGCAGGTGGCGGCATCCTTCTTCAACCGCATTGCCCCGGCAAAGGTGGGCGGCATCGCCGCCAACATCAGGTACCTGCAAAAGAGCGGCATTGACCCGGCGGTGGCTATCGCCGGCGTCGGACTCAACAACGTCGCGGGAATCGTCGTTCACGTGCTGCTCCTGACCATCTTTGTAACGACGGCGGGTCGCTCTGCGACCGATGTCATCGCGCTTCCGTCGGGCGAAACTGTCCTCTTTGGGCTGGTGATTGTGCTCACCGCGACCGGCGGACTGATGCTGTTGCCGTGGGGCCGTACCCTGTGGCTACGACGGATCTGGCCCATCTTGCGCAAGTCGTTGTCGGGTGTCACCAAGGTCGCCGTCAACCCGGTGAAAATGCTGGAGCTGTTCGGTGGCTCATTTGTGATCACGATGTCGTACGTGTTTGGTCTCTGGTACAGCATCGCCGCCTTCGGCGGAGGTATCGGCTTCGTGGCGGTCACGGCCGTCTACCTGGCCGGTTCGGCGCTCGCCCAAGTGGCCCCGACGCCGGGTGGCATTGGCGCCGCCGAGGCCGCCCTCATCGCCGGGCTCACGGCGTTCGGTCTCGACGCTGTCGTCGCCGTTCCGGCTGTGTTCCTTTTCCGGATCGGCACTTTCTGGTTCCCGATCCTTCCCGGGTATCTCGCATACAAGCGGCTCCAGGCCATCGGCGCCCTCTAGGAGACCGGGTTGCCTCAGGGTGTTCCGGGGCGGAGCGGCCGGTCTTCACGTTCCCTGATGCGATGGTGCGAGGTGTCAACACGTCGCCGCTCGGTGCACCCAACCTGCTCCGCTGCCGGGCTCGACCTCGCCAACACAGGTCATTCGGACCGGATGATGTCCCCGGTGTCGATTGTTGCGTTGGAGACGGTCTGTCGCCGGGAACCGCGAAGAAGCGTGACCCGACCGAAACGTGCCGGCAGGCACTCCGCGGTGAGGTAGTCGGGTCCGTCCATCAATTGATAATGGAGGTGCGAGTAGACCGTGGCGGCCCCGGAGAAGCCGATCCGCCCAAGCAGATCCCCGGCTTTCACCAGCTCGCCTGCTTCTACGTTGATACTCCCGGCCAAGAAATGGAACAGGTGGCTGTACTCGCGGTCGTTATGCCGGATCACGACGTAGTTTCCGGCCAGGTCGTGGACCCGGCTGCCCGCTACGGCGGCATCGAAATCGAACGGGCTCTCGTAGTGGTCCGGTTTGCCGTCGACAGCGACCGCCACTTCCCCATCGGCAGGGGAGAAGACGGGTGCTCCGTCCGAGTAAAACCGTCTTGCATCCGGGAACCGGAGGTCGTAGTTAGCCTCCCGCTCTTCGTCGGGCATGCGACGGGTATTGCCGTCCTCTCCAATGTGAACAAAGTCGAGCGCGTAGCGGGCGAAATTGGTCTGCATTGCTCCCTGGGTATAGGCACGGGCGATGTTCATGTCGAATCTTCGGTGGTGCGAGAAGTAGTCGTGCCCGTCGATCACGGTGACGGTGCCTCTCACCGGTAGCGCAAGTTGCACGGCTTGGTTGTAGGTCGTCGGAGTAACCACGACATTCCCGTAGTAGAACTCCTGATTCGTTTCGATGTCACGGAACGTGAACATGTACCGCAGGTGGTCCATTGCGAGGTCCACCGGGAAGGTGTGGAACGGGTTGAACAGGTGGAGCGGTTGCGTTCCCTCGATCCGGGTCGCCACCAGAGTCTCGATGCCGGCCGGGCCGACTGCGTTCCGGTTGACGTATCGGTAGGTGAGAAGCCGATCCTGCTGGTCGTATGCCGCCACCTTCAGGAACACGAGATCGAGCACCCGTGTGGTGAGACCGGTCAGCGAGAAGTCGAAATTCAGGTGGACGCCGTAGCGTCCCGCCTCGGCGTAGATGACTTCGGGCTCTACCGAGATGTGAACTACGGTTTCCGTCGAGGTGTGATCCGACAGGAAACCTTCCAGTCGTGGAGCGACAGGTGGGTCCAGCGTCCGCTCCTTCTGCGTCAAGACAGCTCCCTCAGTGGCCTTGCCGCAACATTACCGTCCTCGGCTGCGGTGCGATATGGGTCGATTGGCTGTGTCAGATGGCGCCCTTCTGAGCGATTCACACCTGCCGGAGCGGTCGGGGATTTCTTATTGAGCCACAGCGACGTTTCACGGTAACCGTCGTCTCGGAGCACGCTGCCGACCAGAATGGACCGATCAGAGGAAGGGATCACATGGGCAAATTCTTCTTTCGGCTCTTCACCGGGCTCCATGCCAGGTTGTACAAGCTGTTTGGTGGCCGGTTCTTCGGAGGGGGGAGCAAGGACGGTTCCGTGCTCGTCCTCACCCACAAAGGTGCCAAGAGCGGCAAGCTGCGCGACACGCCGTTGATGTTTGTAAACCATGACGACGGGTATCTACTGATTGGCTCGGCGGGAGGAAGTGATCAGAATCCGGGTTGGTATTACAACCTGATGGCCAACCCCGAGACCACTGTCCATATCGCCGGCGAGACGGTCGGGGTGCGGGCGCACGATGCCGGTGCGGAACGTGACGCTCTCTGGGATAAGGTCGTCGATACCGAGCCCCGCTTCGGTCGCTACGAGTCTCGGACCGAGCGGGTGATCCCGGTGGTGATCCTGGAGAAGGTGTAAGCGGCGCGTTTTCCAGCGAGGACGCCCCTTGCGTGGCTCGGACACCTGCTCAGTTGGCAATCGTAGTCCAGACGCCTGCTCAGACCCCGGAGTTCGCTTTGCGAGTTCCCAAGGTACTCACGTTGGTGTGTGTGCCGATACGTGTCAACGGACACGAGTTCAGGCCCCGGAGTTCGCTTTGCGAGTTCCCAAGGTACTCACGTTGGTGTGTGTGCCGATACGTGTCAACGGACACGAGTTCAGGCCCCGGAGTTCGCTTTGCGAGTTCCCAAGGTACTCACGTTGGTGTGT
>JAYEIP010000085.1:0-13351 GCA_034660155.1 Actinomycetota bacterium
CCGGGTGATAACACTGAGATGAAGGTGACGTTGGGTAAGCCGATTGCGATGGATGATGGTTTGCGGTTTGCGATTCGTGAGGGTGGCCGCACTGTTGGCGCTGGTCGGGTAACCAAAATCATCAAGTAGGTGCGGACCGGCGGGAGCCGGTCCGTTGGGAGTTCCTCCGGAACTCCAACTAGAGATAGGGATTAACGAAAACTCATGGCAGACGAACATCGAATCCGCATTCGCTTGAAGGCTTACGACCACTCAGTGGTCGATGAGTCCGCACGCAAGATTGCAGAGACCGTGATCCGCACCCAAGCGAAGATCAAGGGTCCGGTGCCGCTGCCGACCCGGATCCATCGCTACTGCGTGATCCGCGGACCGCACGTAGACAAAACCAGCCGGGAGCACTTCGAGATGCGTATCCACCGGCGTCTCATCGACATCTTGGAGCCAACGCCCAAGACCGTTGAGTCGCTGATGCGCCTCGATCTCCCTGCCGGCGTAGAAGTGGAGATCAAGAGGTGAAGACGATCCTCGGTGAGAAATTGGGGATGACCCAGATCTTTGATGACGATGCCCGGGCAATCCCGGTCACCATCATCAAGGCAGGGCCGGTCCGGGTTACTCAGATCAAACGCGCCGGTACCGATGGCTATTCAGCTATTCAGATAGCGTTCAAGGAGATGGCAAGCAAGCACGTCAACCGTGCCACTGCCGGCCACTTCGCCAAGGCAGACGCTCCCCCGGCCAAGCACATTGTTGAGGTGCGGGTGGCGGACCCAGAGGCATTTGAGCTCGGCCAAGAGATTGGTATCGGCGATGTCCTCGTGGAAGGTCAGCGGGCCGATGTGACCGGGATCACCAAGGGGAAGGGCTTCGCCGGAGTCATGAAGCGTCACAACTTCAAGGGCCAGGGCGCAAGCCACGGTGTCCACAAGGTGCACCGTGCCCCTGGTGCGATCGGTGCCTGCGCCACGCCTGCTCGGGTTTTCAAAGGCAAGCGGCTTCCGGGACGCATGGGTGGCGATCAGGTCACGCTGATGAACCTGGAAGTCGTGAAAGTAGACGCCGAGCGGAACGTGGTCATGGTCCGTGGTGCGGTTCCGGGGCCAAAGGGTGCGGTTTTAGTGATACGGGAGGCGGTGAAGAGCAATGGCTGACAAGTTGACGGCAGATCTCTACAGCGCCGATGGCTCCAAGCAGGGCACCGTTGATCTCGAGCCCGGAATCTTTGGGATTGAGCCCAACACGGCCGTCATGCACCAGGTGGTGACTGCACAACTAGCCGCGGCACGTGCCGGGACCCACTCCACAAAGACTCGCAGTGAGGTTCGCGGTGGTGGCCGCAAGCCGTGGCGTCAGAAAGGACTGGGCCGCGCTCGTCACGGCTCGATCCGATCCCCGCAATGGGTTGGCGGTGGCGTCGCCCACGGTCCCAAGCCGCGGGATTACTCGCAGCGGACCCCCAAGAAGATGAAGCGTCTTGCTTTGCGCAGCGCGCTGTCGGTCAGGGCTGCTGCCGGCAAGATCAAGGTCGTTGAGACTTTTGATATCTGGGAAAAGCCGAAAACCAAGAACGCAATCGGCCTGCTCGATGCCATGGGTATCGAAGGCAAGGTCCTGCTACTCGCTGAGGATCATGAGAAAGCGGCTATCAAGTCGTTCCGCAATCTGAAAAAGGTGATCGCAAGCAGCCTCGGTCAAGCCAATACCTACGACGTGCTGTGGGCGGACACGATCGTGATGAGCCAGGGCACCCTCGAGTTGGGCCAGGGCACACCTCGCGGAACCGAAGAGCACGCATCACAGGCGCAGGGCAACGGCAATGACGCTGAGGATGCATCATGAAGAAGAACCCCCGCGACATCATCTTTGAGCCGGTCGTCTCGGAGAAGTCTTACGACCTCATCCAGGATTACAACACGTACACATTCGTGGTCGACAAGCGCGCCAACAAGACCGAGATCAAACAGGCCATTGCCGAGATCTTCGATGTACGTGTTACCCGGGTGAACACGATCAACCGCAGAGGCAAGATGAAGCGTACCGGCTACAAGATGGGCAAGCGCCCTGACTCGAAGCGGGCTCTCATCACACTCGCTGTGGGCAGTTCAATCGACATTTTCGAGGTTTGACATGGGTGTCAAGAAACTAAAACCTACATCGCCGGGTCGCCGGTTCATGACCGTCTCCGATTTCGACAGCGTCACCAAGGCGACGCCTGAGAAGAGTTTGCTGGCCAAGAAGACTCGTTCTTCGGGTCGCAATTCGTACGGCCGGATCACGTCGCGTCATCGCGGTGGCGGACACAAGAGACGTTATCGCATCGTTGATTTCCGACGGAACAAGGACGGCGTGCCCGCCACGGTGGCTTCGGTCGAGTACGACCCGAATCGCAATGCACGGATTGCTTTGCTGCATTACCGCGACGGCGAGAAGCGCTACATCATCAGCCCGCTCGGAATCGAGGTCGGGGATGTGCTCGAGTCCGGCTCCAGGGCCGAAATCCGCCCGGGCAATGCCCTCCCGCTGCGCAACATCCCAACCGGTGCCACAGTGCATGCTGTCGAGCTGCGCCCTGGTGGTGGAGCCAAGATGGGACGTGCCGCCGGAACCGCGATCCAGCTGATGTCGAAGGAAGGCGGTTATGCCCTCCTCCGCTTGCCATCGGGTGAGATGCGTCAGGTTGAGTTGAGTTGCCGGGCAACCATCGGACAGGTGGGGAACCCGGATGCTGAATTGGTGACGATCGGCAAGGCCGGTCGGAGCCGTTGGAAGGGAAAGCGTCCACAGTCACGTGGCGTTGCCATGAACCCTGTTGACCACCCTCTCGGTGGTGGCGAGGGCCGCAGCTCCGGTGGTCGTCACCCGGTTAGCCCCTGGGGCAAGGCGGAGGGTCGCACCCGTAAGAAGAACAAGGCGAGCGATAAATACATTGTGCGTCGCCGCACCAAGAAGGGACGTCGCTAATGGCACGCAGCCTGAAGAAGGGGCCGTTTGTCGACGACCATCTCATTAAGAAGGTCGAAGCGGCGAACGCTCGAGGCGAGAAGAAGGTAATCCGGACGTGGAGTCGACGTTCCACGATCACTCCAGAGATGGTCGGGCACACCATTGCGGTGCACGACGGTCGCAAACACGTTCCGGTCTACATCAGTGAGTCGATGGTTGGTCACAAACTGGGCGAGTTTGCTCAGACACGTACCTTCCGTGGACACGCTGGCGAGAAATCTGTGAGGAGACGATGAAGGTTCGGGCCCAAGCTAAGTACGTGCGGCAGTCGCCCTATAAGGTGCGGCTGGTCCTCGATCTCGTGCGCGGCATGCCTGTCGACGACGCCAGGAATACGCTCGAGTTCGCCAACCGTCGGGCCGCACCGACGATCCGTAAGGTTCTTGAGTCTGCGGTTGCAAACGCAGAACACAATTTTGCGCTAGACGCTGAGGAGCTCTTCGTCGCTGAGGCCTATGCCGACGAGGGACCAACCTTGAAGCGGTGGCGCCCACGGGCACGTGGTCGTGCGACCCGAATCCGTAAACGCACCAGCCACATCACCATCGTGGTGGCAGACGACGACGACTACGAAGAGGAGCAGTAATGGGCCAGAAGATTCACCCATACGGCTTCCGCCTGGGGATCGTCACGGACTGGAAGTCACGTTGGTACGCGGAGCAGGACTATGCAGATCACGTCAATGAAGACTCAGATATTCGTGACTACCTCAAGTCACAGCTGAAGCGTGGTGCGGTCTCCCGTGTCGATATCGAACGCATTGGCGACAAGAAGGTCCAGGTTGACGTGCACACCGCTCGTCCTGGTGTTGTTATCGGACGCGGCGGTTCCGAGGCCGAGCGGCTTCGCTCGGGGCTCGAGAAGCTGACCAACAAGATGGTCAAGTTCAATGTTATCGAAATCCAGAACGCGGAGACTGACGCGACACTGCTGGCACGCAGCGTTGCCGATCAGCTCGAGGGCCGTGTGTCCTTCCGGCGTGCGATGAAGCGTGCCGTGTCGACCGCACTGAAAGCCGGCGCCGAAGGCGTCAGAGTCCAGGCCTCCGGCCGCCTCGGCGGCGCCGACATGGGCCGGCGCGAGTGGTACCTCGAAGGCCGGGTCCCGCTGCACACATTGCGGGCGGACATCGACTACGGGTCGGCCACTGCCCGGACGACCGTTGGCGCCGTTGGCGTCAAGGTCTGGGTCTACAAGGGCGAGGTAATCCCATCACTCGCTGCCAGTCGTGAGAAGATCGCAGCCGAGGCGAGGCTCGCCGCAGGTGGCCCCGCACAGCGGCGTCGCAAGTCTGCCAAGTCGCGCGCTGAAGAGGCTGCCGGCGGTACCCAGCGCCGCATCATCGAGGCTGGAGGCGGCAAGCGTCTCATCGAAGCCGGTGGTGGTAAGCGGCGCGGTAGGCGCACCGAAGAGACCCCGGCGGCGATCACGACAGCCGATGCCAAGGATGCTTTTGAGATGGCCCGGTCTGAGGCGGAAGAGATCCTCACCGAGGAAACTCCGAAGACCGAAGCTGCTGCGACCACTGAGGCTGCTGCAACCACGGAAGCTGTGACCGAGGCTCCAGCCGAGGCCGTTGCCGAAGCTGTTGAAGAGGCCGTCACCGAGGCCGCCCCTGAGGCCGCTGCCGAAGAGGCACCGGTTGCAGAGGAACCGGCCGAGGAGGCCGCTGCGGAGACCAAAACCGAAGATGGCGGTGACGCCTGATGCTGATGCCAAAGCGCACCAAGTACCGCAAGGTACAGACGGGACGCAACAAGGGTATGGCGAAGGGTGGCACCCAGGTCACTTTCGGCGAGTTTGGGCTGCAGGCGCAGGAGCCGGGTTGGATTACAGCTCGTCAGATCGAGTCTGCTCGTGTTGCCATGACCCGTAAGATCAAACGTGGTGGGAAGGTTTGGATCAATATCTTCCCACACAAGCCGGTGACCGAGAAGCCTGCGGAGACCCGTATGGGCTCCGGCAAGGGCAACCCTGAATACTGGGTCGCGGTGATCAAGCCGGGTCGAGTGTTGTTTGAGATGGCCGGTGTCGATGAGGAGCTCGCCAAAGAGGCGATGCGGCTCGCCGGAGCCAAGCTTCCGGTGAAGACCAAATTCGTGAAGCGGGAGGACCAATGAAAGCGCTCGACCTCAGGCAGCTCGACGCTTCCGAGCTCGCCGAGAAGCTGGACGAAGCCAAAGAGGAACTGTTCAACCTCCGATTCCAGATTGCAACCAATCAGCTCGACAACACAAGCCGCCTCAGTGAGATCCGGCATGAAGTGGCCAGGATCAACACGGTCATCCGCGAGCAAGAAATCGCCGCTTGGACGCGGCTGCAGGAGGATGCGTGATGACTGAACGCGGACGTAGAAAAAGCAGAGTCGGCATCGTGATTTCAGATGTGCGTGACAAGACCGTTACCGTAGAGGTCGTCTCTTCGAAGTCGCACCCCAAGTACGGCAAGACGGTGCGGATTCGAAAGAAGTTCCATGCTCACGATGAGCAGAACGACGCGAACCTTGGCGATACCGTCAAGATTGTCGAAACCCGACCGTTGTCGAAGACCAAGCGCTGGCGTGTCAGCGAAGTAGTGGAGAGAGCCCGATGATTCAGCAAGAAACGCGACTCAAGGTCGCGGATAACAGCGGAGCGCGAGAGCTCCTCTGTATCCGCGTGCTTGGTGGCTCTTCGCGCCGTTACGCCGGTCTCGGCGACATCATTGTCGGTACCGTCAAGGATGCTATTCCTGGTGGTGGCGTCAAGAAGGGCGAGGTGGTCAAGGCCGTCGTCGTTAGGACCCGCAAGGAAACCCGGCGTCCGGATGGTACTTACATCCGCTTTGACGACAACGCCTGTGTGGTTATCAACGATCAGCAGCAGGCACAGGGGACCCGTATCTTTGGCCCGGTTGGCCGCGAACTGCGTGAGAAGAAGTTCATGCGGATCGTTTCGATGGCGCCGGAGGTGCTCTGATGAAAATCAAGCAAGGCGACACTGTCATGGTGATTGCCGGCAAAGACAAGGGCACCCAAAGCAAGGTTGCCCGTGTGATCAACTCGAAGAATCGAGTGATCGTCGAAGGGGTGGCGACCGCTAAGCATCATCAGCGCCCCCAGGGCCAGACGATGCAGGGCGGGATCATTGACAAGGACATGCCGGTTGATGTTTCCAACGTCATGATTGTGTGTCCCGACTGTGGCCCGACGAAGATCGGTGCCCGACGTGACGACGAGGGCCGCGCCTATCGCGTCTGTCGCAAGTGTGGGAGGGATCTCGGATGATTCCACGTCTGAAAGAGCAATACGACACAGAGATACGTGACCAGCTCAAAGAGCGGCTCGAACTCGATAACGTGATGCAGGTTCCACGTCTCAGCAAGATCATTGTCAACATGGGAGTTGGCGATGTAGTCCAGGACGGAAAGCTCATCAATGGTGCCGTCGAGGATCTTCGTACGATCACCGGCCAGCATCCCAAGGTAACAAAATCGACCAAGTCGATCGCTAACTTCAAGTTGCGGGAAGGTCTGCCGGTTGGTGCTTCCGTCACGTTGCGGGGCGCCCGGATGTGGGAGTTCTTCGATCGTCTGGTGGCTGCGGCCATCCCGCGAATCAGGGACTTTCGTGGCCTCAATCCGAAGAGCTTCGATGGTCGAGGCAACTACAGCTTTGGTGTCGATGAGCAACTGATCTTCCCGGAGATCGACTACGACAAGATTCAGAAGGTACGAGGAATGGATGTCACGTTTGTGACTACCGCCGCAACCGACGAACAGGGCAAGGCCTTGCTCGAAGCTTTCGGGTTCCCGTTCCGTCAGCAACAGGCAGGTGTGTGATGGCGAAGAAGTCGATGATCGCCAAGGCGAACCGCAAGCAAAAATTCGAGGTTCGGGCTTACAACCGCTGTCGGCGTTGCGGTCGTCCCCGCGCCTACATGCGGAAATTTGGGATGTGTCGTATCTGCGTTCGTGAGCTTGCTCACCGCGGCGAGCTCCCCGGTGTGAGAAAGGCGTCCTGGTAATGCATACTGACCCAATCGCCGACATGCTCACGCGTATCCGCAATGCCAACACGGCGTTGCATCCAGTGACAACCATGCCATCATCCAAACTCAAGGAAGAGCTCGCCAAGATCCTTTCCAGCGAGGGCTATATCGACGGATACAAGGTTGAAGACGCCAAGGTCGGCAAGGAGCTGACGGTGACACTGCGGTACGTGAATGGTCGCGACCGTGTGTTGCATGGCCTTCGTCGGATTTCAAGCCCGGGGCGCCGTGTGTACAAGGGTGCCGGAGAGCTCGATCGAGTCCTTGGCGGGCTCGGAGTCTCGGTTGTCTCGACGTCCGATGGTTTAGTGACCGATCGTGAGGCTCGTCGCCGCAAGATCGGTGGCGAAATCCTGTGCGAGGTTTGGTGACATATGAGCCGCATAGGTAAGAGCCCGGTACCGCTTCCAAGTGGCGTCGAGATAAAGGTCGACGGATCGGATGTATCCGTCAAAGGGGCCAAAGGCACCCTGGAGCGAAGCTTTGATTCACGGATCTCGTTCAGTGTGGGCGAGGGAAACGTAGATGTAGTCCGAGCCGACGACCAGCGCGAGACGCGCGCTCTCCACGGCCTGAGTCGTGCTCTACTCAACAACATGGTTTTGGGCGTCTCCGAGGGGTACCGCAAGGACCTCGAGATGGTGGGCGTTGGCTATCGCGCCTCGCTCAAGGGCAAGACGATTGAACTCCTGGTGGGATTCTCCCATCCAGTCAACGTCGAGGCTCCAGATGGAATCGTATTTGAGGTCCCCGAGAACACGAAGATCAGTGTGATTGGTATCGATAAACAGCTCGTCGGCCAGGTTGCGGCCGACATCCGCAAGGTGCGTCCGCCTGAGCCTTACAAAGGCAAGGGCATCCGGTACGCCGGTGAGCATGTGCGGCGCAAGGCAGGCAAGGCAGGAGTCACAGCATGAGAGGCACGAGGACCGACGCCCGTCGTCGTCGTCACGCCAGGGTCCGCAAGCGCGTTCACGGCAACGTTGGCCGTCCACGCTTGGCGGTGTACCGCAGCAATCGGTACATCTACGCCCAGGTCATCGACGACGACTCCGGCCGAACATTGGTGGCTGCGTCATCACAAGAAAAGCCATTGCGGAAGAAGACCCTCTCGATTGAGACGGCGACTGAGGTCGGCAAGCTCGTCGCGGCGCGTGCCACAGAGGCAGGTGTAGAAGCCGTGGTCTTCGACCGGGGTGGATTCCCAT
The DNA here is from genome assembly GCA_034660155.1 of Actinomycetota bacterium. GTDB lineage: Bacteria > Actinomycetota > Acidimicrobiia > Spongiisociales > UBA5794 > JAAETI01. Next base: position 8,240 of record JAYEIP010000085.1, read on the forward strand.
TTCACGGCAGGGTGAAAGCCCTCGCCGACGCCGCCCGCGAGGGCGGACTCAAGTTCTAGGCAGACACAGGAGAATGCGGTGAACCGAAATCGACAAGACCGTGGGCGCAGGCGCGAACGGACCCGGGACGTCCCGGAGTTCGACGAGCGCGTCATCGCAATCAACCGCGTCGCCAAGGTCGTAAAGGGTGGTCGTCGGTTTTCGTTCACCGCTTTGGTGACCGTTGGTGACGGAAAAGGCCGGGTTGGCGTGGGCTATGGCAAGGCCAAGGAGGTCCCGTCGGCTATCCAAAAGGGTATGGAGTTGGCACGCAAGAACATGGTGGCAGTACCGATGGCGGGACAAACCATCATCCACACGATCACCGGAGTTCACGGTGCATCCAGGGTGTTACTGAAGCCGGCTTCACCCGGTACCGGTGTCATCGCCGGTGGTGCCGTCCGCCAGATCATCGAAGCAGCCGGCATCCGTGACGTACTGGCAAAGTCGCAGGGGTCTCCGACCCATATCAACGTTGCCAAGGCAACGATGGAAGCGTTGCTGGGCCAGCAGCGGCCAGATGTGGTCGCCAAGGCCAGGGGCAAGCGTCCCGAGGAGATCTTCCCGCCGGCGCTGCTGGCCGCCTACAACTCTGCCGAGTTGATGAGGACCGAGGTCGGCAAGTAATGGCCAAGACGAAGTCACTCAAGATCACTTTGATCAAAAGCACAATCGGCGAGAAGCCGAAGACGAAGGCGACTGTGGAGAGCCTCGGACTGCGCAAGATCCGTCAGTCCGTTGAGCGACCCGACACGCCTGATGTGCGCGGCATGGTTTTCCGTGCCAAGCATCTGTTGGACGTGGAGGAAGTCTGATGAAACTGCACCACCTCAAGCCCGCCGAGGGCTCGAAGAAACGCAAGATTCGTGTCGGTCGCGGTGAAGCGGGACGTCGCGGTAAGACGGCCGGTCGTGGGACCAAGGGTCAGAAGGCTCGCAGCAAGGTCCGTCCCGGATTCGAGGGTGGCCAGATGCCATTGCAGCGGCGCCTCCCCAAGCTCAAAGGCTTCAAGAACCGCAACAAGGTCATCTACGCCGTTGTCAACGTCGAGCGGCTGATGGAGTTTGATGCCGGGTCGGAGGTAACGCCTGACGATCTACGCAATCGTGGTCTCGCCAAGAAGCGAGGTCCGATCAAGATCCTCGGCGAGGGCGAGATTGATCGCTCCTTGACCGTACATGCACACGCATTCAGCCTCGGAGCCGTTGAGAAGATCAAAGCCGCCGGTGGCTCGGTTGAGGTTGTGAGCTAGCGAGCCCGGACGGCTCGCATAAATGTTGGACCCGCTAACGTCCCCTCAGAGGTAATCGCAAATGCTGTCTGTTTTCCGCAACATGTTCCGGATCAAGGATCTTCGCAACAAGATCCTTTTTACGCTGATGATCTTCGGGCTCTACCGTTTGGGGACGGCAGTTCCGGTCCCTGGTATCGATCTCGATCAGCTGGCTCTTGCTCGCGATGCCGCTGAGGACAGCGGTTTCCTCGGATTGTTGAACCTGTTCTCGGGTGGCGCAATCGAGAACCTTTCGGTGTTCTCGCTCGGGATCATGCCGTACATCACTTCGTCGATCATCATGCAGTTGTTGGCTGTCGTGATCCCGAAGCTCCAGTCCCTGCAGGACGAGGGCGAGGCCGGTCGTAAGGTCGTGACACAGTGGACCAGGTACCTCACGGTCGCTATTGCTTTGATTCAGTCGACCAGCTTCACGTTCCTGTTCCACAACGGCTCGTTCTTCAACGGAGTCGACCTGGTGCCGGACTACACGTTGCGCAACGTGCTCACGATCATCATCACGATGACGGCGGGTACGGCCATGATCATGTGGCTGGGCGAGTTGATTACCCAGCGCGGCATCGGCAACGGCATGTCGCTGATCATCTTTGTCAGCATCGTCAGCCAGTTGCCGAACCAGTTCGGGATCCTGTGGGCTAACTCGCAGACGTGGGAGTTCACCATTGTCACCCTGGTGATGTTGGCGTTGACGGTCGGCATTATCTTCATCGATCAGGGTCAACGTCGGATCCCGATCCAGTTCTCACGCCGGGTTCGGGGCCGTAAGGTCCTTGGTGGTCAGAGCACCTACATCCCGCTGAAAGTCAACATGGCGGGAGTTATCCCGGTCATCTTCGCCACGAGCATCATGTACTTCCCGGTGCTGGTTGCCTCATCGATCCCATCTTCAGGTTGGGGTGCCACTGTTCGTGACTGGATCAACAACAACTTGCTCTCAACAGGCGGCGGACACGGAGGCGGTCTGGCACCGTCGTTGCCCTACATCCTGATGTTGGGCCTTCTCGTTGTGTTCTTCACCTACTTCTACACGGCCATACAGTTCGACCCCGAGCGACAGGCCGACACGATTCAGCGTCAGGGTGGGTTTATTCCTGGCATTCGCCCGGGCCGGGCTACGGTCAAGCACCTGGAGCACATCCTCAACCGGATCACCCTCCCCGGTTCTCTTTACCTGGCACTGGTGGCGGTGCTGCCGTCGTTCCTTGGCTACCTCATGGATATTCCGGTTGGTCTGAGTGGTGTATCGATCCTGATCGTGTCGGGTGTTGCGCTCGAAACGATGAAGCAGATTGAGAGCCAGCTCATGATGCGGAACTACGAAGGGTTCCTTTCCTAACAGCTTTTCTAGACAGCTTTCCTAGACAGAGGGTGTGACTGATGGGTCTCCGGCTCATATTCCTTGGACCACAAGGCTCGGGCAAAGGCACCCAAGCCTCCCGCCTCGCCAGGCTGATGGGGGTACCCCACATCTCGACCGGCGACATGCTGCGGCAAGCGGTTGCCGATGCCACCGAACTGGGCCAGAAGGCCGATGCAATCATGAAGGCGGGCGACCTGGTGCCCGATGACCTGGTTGTAGCGATGGTGGGGGAACGTCTTGCGATGGACGATGCCGCCTGCGGTTACCTCCTCGATGGCTTCCCGCGCAATGTCGTTCAAGCGAGGGCCCTCGACGGAGTGCTGGCGGATCCACTCGATGCGATCGTCCAACTCGATGTGCCCCACGAAGAGCTCATGAGCCGCATGCTGCTGCGGGCGGCGGCCGAAGGGCGAGCCGATGACACCGAGGAAGGTATCTCGCGGCGTCTCGAGATCTACTGGAGCGAAACCGCACCACTCTCGGATTACTACCGCGACAACAGTGTCGTGGTCTATGTGGTCGATGGGTTTGGCGAGATCGACGAGGTCACCGGCCGGGTTGCGCTGGCGTTGGCTGTCGAATGAGCGGTCGGTTCATGACGACGAAGTCGGATACCGATTTCGAGAAGATGAAGATCGCCGGGGCGGTAGTCGCTGCGGTCCATGCCGCGGTCCGCGAGGCAGCCGTCCCTGGTGTCCGGATGCTCGAGCTCGATGAGATCGCCCACAAGGTCATCCGGGACGCCGATTGCCGGCCGTCGTTCCTCGGTTACCACGGTTTCCCGGCTTCGATATGTTTGTCGCCCAATGAGGTGATCGTCCATGGGATTCCGGATGACTACAAGCTGCGCAGTGGTGACATTCTGTCGGTTGACGCCGGCGCCATCTACGAAGGCTGGCATGGTGACGCCGCTTTCACAATGGCGATCGGCGAAGTCCCCGATGAGGTGACCAAGCTGATCGAGGTGACCGAACAAGGTTTGTGGAACGGTATTGCTGCTGCTCGAGCAGGGAACCGGCTCGGTGACGTCGGGTACGCCATCCAGGAGACGGCCGCCCCGCACGGGTATGGCGTCGTCCGCGAGTACATCGGGCACGGTATTGGCCGCCAGATGCATGAAGCCCCCGACGTGCCGAATTACGGCAAGCCGGGCAAGGGCTTGAAGCTCAAAGCCGGCATGGCCATAGCCATCGAGCCTATGTTCAATCTGGGTACCGCCGAGACGAAGGTGATGGATGACGGTTGGACCGTGGTTACCCAAGATGGCCTGCTCTCGGCCCATTGGGAACACACCGTTCTTATAACCAAGGAAGGCCCTGTCGTCTCGACGCTCCCGGAGCCGAAGCTGGTTACGGCGGTCTAGGCGATTCGGGCCGCCCGAGAGCCCGAGTGGCCGCGCGCCAACAAATGAAGCCTGCGGGGAAGCTTTGAGCTACGTACACATTGATGAGCGCAAGTGGCCGGAAGGGCGGCACTGGCAATTTCGTGCACAGAGACTCGGTGAGGATGAGCACGGTGTCTGGTTGTCCGTGCCTGCCGAGACCATGGTGCAAAAAGGTGATGAGGCACCTCGAAAGATCGGGGCAGGGCTTGTGCTGCTCGTTCCGGACGGGCCGTGGTGGATTGTCGAGTACTACTTCGATCACCCGAGGCATTCGATCTATGTCAACATTGGAACCCCGGCGAAGTGGGATGGCGCCCGGGTAACCCAGGTCGACCTTGACCTTGATGTGGTGCGGAACGTCGATGGCAGTGTTGAGATACTGGATGAGGACGAGTTCGCTGACCATCAAGTTCGGTTTGGGTATCCGGGACACCTCATCGAGGGCGCGTTGACGGCCACCGCTTCTGCGGTCGAGCTATTGGAAAGTGGTGAGGAACCATTTGGCGCTGCCGAGCAGAGATGGAAGATCGCTGCACAGCACGAGAGCGGCTAGTTCAGTCGGACGTCTGCAATGAAGCGCAGTTGGCGGCCTCTTGGCGTAGGAGGGATGGGAAGTTGTCTTCCTACGGCGGGTGGTGATAGCGCCGTGGCCTGACCAGTCGCCGGTTGCCCGGTGGATCGCCAGGGCGTAGTCCGAAGCCGGAGCCGTGGATCGCTACGTGGTGGTGGAACCAACAGAGGGTGGCAAGATTGTCGGGGTCGTGGTCACCGTGGTGGGTGCGATGTCGGATGTGGTGCGGCTGGAGGCGGTAGCGGCTCCCGCACCCGGCGACGCTGCAGCCGCCGTCGCGCCAGGCCACGTAACGGCGTACGGCGGGTGGGATGACTTTGGTGTTGTCGGACGTGACGACCGGCTTACCATTCTCGAGTCCGACCAGTTGCACCGATCCGGTGCACAGCATCTCCTCGAGCGACTCGGGGCCAACCCGAGGACCGTACTCGACCTCGGCACCCAACTCGCCGCCGGTGTTGTTG
>JAYEIP010000086.1:0-13328 GCA_034660155.1 Actinomycetota bacterium
TAAAGCTGGCTCTCCTGCCGCACATATTACAAATATGGAAGTTAATGCTGCCATGGTAAGACTTAGCTGGGATCGTTTTATGTAGGCAGTGCACTGCGGCGGATCAGCAGTCGACCGCTCGGCTCATCTCCTTGGGTCGGGTATCTATCGCTCGGTGTCAGGTGGGGTGACGGTTCCAAATGGATCAGGACCGGCGTCGTAGCCGGTTCCCGCCAGGGCGAGGCGAGCCAGGAAGATTGGCCACCCGATGGCGTGCTTTTTCGCTTCGTCGGTTGGGAGGTCACGATGCTCGAGCTGAAGCCTGGTGCCCCTGGAGGATGGTTCCAGAGTTATCTCGACGGTGCTGGCTCCGGGGGGTAATAGGTCGGATCCAGCATGTCCCCAAGCGATGACGACACGGTGAGGTGGGTCGAGCTCTATGTAATGGCCGCGAACGGGGACACCGTTGATGTCCAAAGTGAATTCGCCGCCAGGTCGGGGGTTGAGGACCGCGTAGTCACCCATCCAACGCAGGATCAGCTCGGCCCGGGTGAGGAAGGGATACACCGCGGCCGGCGGTGCTGCGATCTCGATCGAGGTGCGGTAGGGCTCAGCCGGCATGATCAGACTCGACCGCTTGCTTGAGTCTCTCGAGACCCGATGGCCACAACTGCGCCAAAAACGACTCGAGCGAGCGAAAACCCTCCGGGTCGATCGCGTACAAGCGACGCTGCCCCTCCCTTCGCACCACAACCAACCCGGAGTCGCGCAACACTTTCAGATGGAGGGATACCGCCTGCTGGGTAATTTCGAATTGATCAGCAATCTCGTTGACCGAGCGCGCCTCATCACGAACCAGTCGGAGAATCTCTCTCCGGTGAGGTTCAGCCAGAGCCTTGAGTACTGCATCTGTGGTCACCCGTCCATTGTGGTCGATCGGGATTCGTTATACAAGCCTTGACTTACACAAGCGATACCTTGTATATTCTCTTCGGCAGTCACCCCGAGCCAATGAACTCACCACCGCCCGACAAGGAGACATGATGACTACCTCACCGAAGATTGCTGATCGCGAAACCTGGCTGCAGGCCCGACGGGCGCTGCTCGTGGAGGAGAAGGCGGTCACCAGGCAGCTCGACGAGCTGGCTAGACGGCGACGTGCGTTGCCGTGGGTCAGAATCGACAAGACGTACAGCTTCGACTCCACAGAGGGCCCCAGGACGCTCGAGGAACTGTTTGCCGACCGGATCCAGCTGGTCATCTATCACTTCATGATGGGCCCGGACTGGGCCGAGGGCTGCCCCAGTTGCTCTTTCTGGGCGGACAACTTCAACGGGATCGATGTGCACCTTGCCAACCGCGACACGACGTTCCTCGCCATATCCCGCGCCCCGCTTGACGCGATCGAGGCGTACAGACGCCGTATGGGTTGGGACTTCAAGTGGATCTCGTCGCTCGGAACGGACTTCAACATGGACTTCGGTGTCTCGTTCCCCGAGGGCTACCGGGTCAACGCCCACTACAACTTCACCCCGATCGACAATCCAATGGAGGAGGCACAGGGCCTCAGCGTCTTCACTCGAGGACCCGAAGGTGAAGTGTTCCACACCTACTCCAGCTACGGCCGCGGGGTCGACATCTTCAACGGTGCCTACCAACTTCTCGACCTTACCCCCAAAGGCCGCGATGAAGTCGACGGGATCATGGCATGGCTCCGCCGCCACGACACGTACACCCCAAGCGAGTAGTGAGCCTGACGCGGCACAAGGCTCGGGGACGCCGTCGTCTGCGTCGAGCGCTAACCCGAAGGGGATCGCCCGCACCCGGCGGCTGAGCGGAGCGCACCCCACGCCATTCAGAATGGGGATGGCAGCGTCTCTGGTGACGATTAGGAACGGTCGCCGACCGTATCCCTCGGTCTCGCCCCACCAGTCCTCGCCCCTCTTCAGCGTGGTCACCAAGGTTCCTGCTCGATCGCCTGTCGCCGCGACGCCTCGGCGCGGCAGCGTCCTCAGATGTGGGCAGAACACGGGTGTAACCATCGACGATCGCCTCATCGATCGTTCGGCGTTCAGTCTCCGCAATGAGATAGCTCGGTCCCTGACGGACTCCGCTGAAATCTGTACCCACAACGGATCTGCTGCCAGAGACACAACCTCATCAGTGCACTTTCGCTGCCGCTGGATTCGCACCCCCACCGCACCCGTGTTCGTTACACTCCCGTGACCCCAATGAGCAACCCAACCCCCTCCCGCAGCGACGTCAAGCCGGGCGCTCTCATCGGTAGCGCCTGGTCGCTATTCGCTGCCCTGGGTCTACTGCTTCTCGGCAACGGGCTGCTCGGGTCGGTGCTGGGCATCAGGGCGCAAATCGAGGGATTCGGAACGGTGGTAACCGGGTTTGTCATGGCCTTCTATTACGTCGGCTTCCTGATCGGTGCTCAGATCACACCGATCGCCGTGACCAGGGTGGGCCACGTGCGCGTGTTCGCCGGCCTCGCTTCGCTTGCCTCGGCAACTGCACTCCTTCACGTCGTGTGGGTGAACCCGATCACCTGGGGCTTCGCCCGCACCGTGACCGGGGCCTGTCTCGCCGGTCTGTACGTTGTTGCTGAAAGCTGGCTCAACACCACCGCCACCAACGAGTCGCGGGGACGCCTGCTCTCGATCTACATGCTGGTGGTGATGGGCGGGATCGGCGCCGGTCAACTGCTTCTCGGAGTGGCCGATCCGGCCGGCTTCGGGCTCTTTATCCTCGGCTCGGTCCTCGTGTCGCTGGCGGTACTCCCGATCGCTCTATCGAAGAGCCCATCGCCCGATTTCGACGTACCTCCACGAATGCGACTGACGGAACTGTGGAGGAAATCACCGATTGGAATTACGGGAGGACTGGGAACCGGTGTTGCCAACGGTGCCCTCTTTGCGATGGGTCCCGTGTACGGCATCGCCGTTGGAATGTCAGTCAGCCGGATCTCGCTCTTCATGGGAGTGATGATCCTGGGGGCGGTCGCCCTCCAGTGGCCGATCGGATCATGGTCTGACCGCGTTCCGCGCCGACGCTCGATCGTTGCCATCAATCTAATGGCGGCAGGTGCGGCGCTGGCGGTAACTCAACTCGACCCGAACGGCCCCTGGTTGTTCGTCGCGGTCTTCCTTCTCGGAGGTTCGACCTTCCCGCTGTACTCGCTCAGCCTCAGCCACGTGAACGACGTGTTGGAATCCCGCCAGATGATCGCAGCCTCGTCGGTGTTCGTTCTCGTCACCGGCATCGGATCGGTGGCCGGACCGGTGGCGGCTTCACTCCTCATGTCGGCTACCGACGCCGACGGGCTTTTTTGGGCAGTCGGCGGAGTGCATCTTGCGGTCGGTCTCTATGCGATCTACCGAATAGTGGCCCACGAGGGACCGACTGTCTCGCAGCAAAGGAGCTACGTGCCGATCCCGGCGCGGGCATCGGGTCTCATCGGAGTGCTCACACGGAATCTGAGAACCCGCACCGGCAATGGGAGGGACAAGAGCTGACCCGTCAGTCGGCCGACGGGAGCAGCGATGTGGAGGCCGCCAGTGCCGCGACGAGGTCGCCGGGTTGATCGGTGCCGATACGGAACTTGTCACCGTTGTTCTGCTCTATTTCGACTGCATCAAGGCCCCAGGCGTTGTACATCCAACCGCCGGGAATCTTGCGGACGCCCGTGCCGTACCACCACTTGTTGCGGACGGGGCGAAATGCTGTGATGTCCCGGACCTCGATAATTCGCCGCGGCCACCCGCGACCAGAAGAGACCGTCACCCGGCCGGCGTCAATGACAACGGTAAGCCAGTTGAACCACAAGACAACAGCTCCGATCACGAGGAACGATGCTCCCAGGACGGCGAGGGATGCAGGCTCCTCTTCATCAGCCAGCACCAGACCGAACCCAAAAAGGATCACGAACCCGATCAGCACAAACACTGCCAGATGCGACGTCTGGGTGTGCTGGTACCTCATCGCCTCAGCCTCACACCGCCTTGGGTAAGCGGCCCACAACTGACAGAACACTGCGCAACATCTTGTGGCCGACATCGGCCACCGGATCGTACATAAGCGGGCAACCGCCCTCGATAACGGCCAGACCTGCCGCCCTCCCAAGCTCGGCGGCCTCATGGGACACGCTGCCGGCACCGACCCCGCGGTGCATCCACACATGCTTGATCCGAAGCGAGATGCAGTCCTCCATCACGGCTTCGGCGACTTCTGGCCGCGTTGCGATCACGACCGCCTCGACCCCGCCGGGTATCGACCCCAGCGTTGGAAAACAAGTGTCGCCCTCTACTCCCGAAGCGTGTGGATTAACTCCGTAAACGTCATACCCACGATCGCGCAGTCGCTGGTACACGACGTTCCCACCGTGCGCACCGCCTGGTGTTCGTGACACACCCGCCACCGCAATACGCTTCTTTGCTAGGAACTCAGTCGCCGCTTCTTTCATGGTTGCCATTGCCACCTCCGTTCCCGGGGGCCCGCGGTACGTGTCAAGCTTGACCCGCCGCACGACCGTCCCTGGCACCGAACATATGCCCTCGCGCGACAATTGCCTAGGGCCATCCGTCCCGTCCCGGTCGTTGCTACCTTGGTCCCCACCAACGAAATGGGGACCGAATGAAGATCGGGTATGCAGGGATGGGGATCATGGGTCGGGGTATGGCGGCCAATCTTCTCCGAGCCGGACACGACCTGACCGTGTGGAATCGAACCGCTGCCAGAACGGCTCCGTTGCAGGAAGCCGGGGCGACCCTCGCCGATTCGCCGGCAGAGTTGGCTGCGGACTGCGATATCACAATGGTTTGCGTCTCCGACACTCCTGACGTCGAGGCCGTGACCTTGGGAGACGAAGGCTTGATCCATGGCCTCAGCGAAGGCAAGCTCATTGTCGACCACTCCACCATCAGCGCCTCGGCCACCACCCGACTTGCGGCCGCGGTCGAGAAGATCGGTGCCGACTGGGTAGACGCCCCGGTCAGCGGTGGTAGCGAAGGAGCCGAGAAGGGAACCCTGTCGATCATGGCAGGCGGTGATCGAGCCCGGTTTGATGAGGCCATGCCCTACCTCGAGTGTTACGGCAAGACCATCACCTATGTCGGCTCAACCGGTGCCGGCCAACTCGTCAAACTGGTCAATCAGGTCCTCGTGGTCGTAAACGAGTTAGCCGTGTCCGAGGCTTTGTTACTAGCGCAGGCGGGCGGAGTCGACCTGGAAACGACGCTCGCCGCGGTAGCAGGTGGCGCCGCGGGTTCCTGGATGCTGTCCAATCGTGGGCCGCAGATGATCGAACGTGACTGGAGCCCTGGGTTCACCATCGACCTACAACAGAAGGATCTGCGACTGGTACTCGAGGCCGCCGATGAGCTGGCGGTGCCCCTGCCGGGCACCAGCCTGGTGTTCCAGATGTACCGTGCCCTCCAGCGCCGCGGTTTGGGAGGCGAGGGCAACCACGCTCTCGTAAAGGCCCTCGAAGAGATGTCGGGCCTGCAACTAGGTGCGGACGAGACATAGACAGCCCCTTGCAATACCATCAGCCTTCAGGCAAGCCGAGGTAGGGATGTTCGAAGACCCCATAATCCAACTCGCAGGAATCGTCGTCCTGGCGTTTGCCGCCACCTGGTTCGGCGAACGTGTCAGAGTGCCGGTGATTCTTCCGCTCCTGGTGACCGGTTTTCTGGTTGGGCCGGTGTTCGGGTGGGTCGATCCCGACAAGCTTCTGGGCGATGTGTTATCTCCCGCGGTCTCGATCGCGGTCGGTTTGATCCTCTTTGAGGGGGGCCTCAGCCTCCGATTCCGTGAGATGGAGGGCCAGCAGCGAGTGTTGTGGCTACTGGTCACGGTTGGCGTCCTCATCACCTGGGCGATCGGAGCCATAACAACACTGATCTTCACCGACCTGTCAATCGGGATGTCGGTACTCACCGGCTCAATCCTCGTCGTTTCGGGTCCGACTGTCATTGGCCCACTGCTGACATTGGTCAGACCCAGCCGATCCGTTGCGTCAATCCTCAAATGGGAGAGCATCTTCATCGACCCCATCGGCGTGCTGATCGCAGTGGTCACCTTCGAGGTCATCCTGGTCGGCGGTGCCTCTAACGCCTCCCCCGGGCAGGTCATCGGCGATGTGGCACAGTTCCTGCTCTCGGGCGTAGTCGTCGGCGCCATCTTCGCTGTTGCCGCTATCGAGACGCTTCGACGACATTGGGTTCCCGAGCACCTGCTGCCCCTATTCGGTTTGAGTGTCGCCCTGATGGCTTTCACGGTGGCCAATACCCTTGCCGTCGAATCAGGGCTGCTCGCAACCAGCGTCCTCGGCCTTACCCTGGCTAACCACAAGACGGTGCGAACCGAACAGATCGTGCAGTTCTCCGAGGTTCTCCGGGCGTTACTCATCGGTGTGCTCTTCATCGTGCTGAGCGCCCGGTTGACCACAGAGCAACTGGGCGTCGATCTCCCGGGAGCGATCGCGTTGGTGCTGGCGCTGGTGCTGGTGGCTCGCCCGCTGGCGGTTGCCGCGGCGACCTGGCGATCCAAACTGACATGGCAAGAACGGGTCCTGCTCGGTGGTGTGGCGCCCCGCGGGATCGTGGCCGCTTCCATCGCATCGGTCTCCGCTCTCGAGTTGCAGCATGCGGGAGTGGCGGGAGCGGAGGAGCTGACACCACTGGTCTTTGCCGTCATCGTCGCCACTGTCGTCATCTACGGGTTTGGCATGGGACCACTGGCGCGGCAACTCGGCCAGGCCGAACGGCATCAAGAAGGAGTCCTGATCGTCGGCGCCGGGCCGGTGGAACGAGCAATCGCCGATGCCCTCGCCGACAGCGACGTTGCCGTCGTAATGGCAACCACCAACCGCCAGGATCATTACGAAGCCAGGATGGCGGGCAGACGCACCTTCTACGGGAATGTGTTGGCCCGCGATCTCGACCTCGAACTCGATCTCTCGGGAATTGGCCGGCTACTGGCGCTCACCCCCAACGACGACGTCAACACTCTCGCCAGTACCCGGTTTGCGCCGACCTTCGGCAGCGCCGAGACATACCAGTTGCCGCCAAGGCGCCAGGCAACCGGCATCGCCTCCGACCCCGCAACCGACTTCGGAGGGCGCCAGCTATTCGGCGCCGACTGGAGCCATTCCGTGCTCGCTGACTTCCTCAACGGGCCCGGTGAGGTGCGCCGCCTCAACCTAAGCAGCGACCCCGAAGTCTTTGAGACGCAGCTCGCATCGGTCGAATTCACCGCCATCTTGTTCGTGGTCAAGCCGAGCCGTCGGGTGCAGGTGATGGTCAGCGACAGTACGGACCCGTTGGCCTCCATTGCCCCCGGCGACACGGTGATCGCACTTATGAGCGGCCTACCCGGCCAATAGTGCCCTCAGTACGGTGGCCATGGCATCGGGGGCCGATCATCCGGCGGGGACGGATGGACCGGATTCCGAATCAGGCCATGCACCCGACTCTCAAACGACGCCCGCGCTCTCGATCCAAGAAGCTTGTCAACCCGCGAGCTCAGACCATTCCGTAGCGCGGTTTGGAGCCGCTCCAGCGCCATGCGCTCTCCATGTGGAAGTTGCCGGCCGCCAAATACCCACAACACGGTCCGAAGCTTGTCCTCGTCGTGGAACGTCAGGCCGTGGTCGATGCCAAGGAGCCGGGTCCCATCCGAAATCACATGACCGAGCTTGCGGTCGGCATTATTGGTCACAACGTCCAACACCGCGATCGGCCACAGCTCAGCAGAGCCTTGTTGCACCAACGCTACGGGGTCAAATCCTTCGTCGATGTCGATGTAACGCTGGATTGAACCGGGGCCGTAAGGCCCGTTACCGAGAACGGTCTCCGGCACGATGTCGTGCCCCATCGCCTGTGAGACCTCGTACGTCAGCACCTCGCGAGCGGCCAGCGTCTCGACGGGGAAGTCCCACAGGGGCCGCTCTCCTGCCGTGGGTTTGTAGACAACCTTGTGGCCGTTATCGGTCGTCGCCAAGAGAGTTGCGTTGGAAGCATTGACAAACCTCCCGGTTACATCGGAAATGACCGGTATCCAGGGCCTGCTCAAGGGCGATGCCCGCGCAGGTCGCCATTGGTTCTCGGACAGTTGTGACCGTCCGCGTCCATTGCCAGGCCACAGCGAGGACAAGCAGGCCGTCCCGCCACAACTACTACAGACGCCTCGCGAGCGAATGCATCCAACTGGGCCAGGGTCAGCTCCCGCGCCACTGGTTCGGCCTCATCCTCGACCGGGAAGATGACCAGGATCACGACGTCGGCATCCTCGTCGTAGGCGATCTGAACGTCACCCACCCGAAACGCCACCGAGGTGTCCCCGTGAACACCACCCGGGTCGATAGACAACCCGACCCCAATCAGGCCTCGATGACGCAGCATCGTCTTCGCCGCCTCTGCGAGAGCTGCCACCTGCAACTTCTCGAGGAGGTAAGCGGTGGCGATACCGTCGACGACCACTTCGAGCAGGAACGTGCGGTCACCCGGCTCACCGATCGCTCCGCCGGCGAAGCGCTCAACAGTCTGACTCATCGCCATCTCCCCGGGTCGGCTATGTGGTTGAGAACCGGAACCCGGACCGCCCCCGATGGATACAGATCAACAATCGACACGCTCGCCGGCAACACGTCAAGCCGGTGGATCAGGTCAAGGGGGGCACCGAGGTAGTGCACCAGAATCGTTCGGATAACGTCAGCATGGCTGGCTAGGGCGACCGGGGAGTCACGATGCTCTGTGGCGAGTCGTTCCACGCCGGCGACGGCCCTTGCTTGTACCTCTGCGAGGGTCTCACCCTCCGGGAACCTGAACCGCGAGGCGGAGGTCATCAGGTTGCCCCAGGCTTTGAGCTTGTATAGCGATTTGAGAGGCCGCCCCGACCATCTCCCGTAGTCGGCCTCCATAAAGGCTTTGTCGATCCGGGGCCGGATCGGGCGCCCGGCGGCAAGGGCGCCTGCCGTTTCTTGACACCGCTCGATCGGGCTCGTGTAGATCGCCTTGAAGGACACCGGCGAAAGGTGTTCGGCTATGGCCGTTGCCATATCCCGGCCCTCGGGCGACAGGGGAATACCGGCGATCCGCCCGGATAACTTCCGCCCGGTTTCTGCCGTGACGGCATGACGAATCAGATAGAGGCGCATGGCGGCAGCCTACTTCGGGGCAATGCTCTGGTTGACGAGACGTTATGCCGTGCTCGGCCCACGTAACAGCCGGGACGGCAGGTGAACCAGGGCGTCGAGCAGGTCGAAAACGCCGCGAACCGAAATCCCGACTACTCGGAACGGGATACTCAGCAGCCATAACAGGGGGTAGAGCACCAACACCGCCAAGGCCAATGGCCAGGCCACTAGTGCCAGCAAGAGCCACAACAGGAAACTCAACATCACTCGACCTCCGGTAGTTCTTCGATTTGGGGGTGACCGCTGCGGACCCCGGTAGCTGCCACGTGAACTGGAGTTCCTCGCAGACCACAACGATCCGGCCACCAAGGCCCGAGAAGAGGACCAGGGTGGTGACCCCGAACGACAACAACACCGGTGCCGAGACCAGGCTTGCTCCGCCCAAAGTGATCTGCTGTATCAAGAACTCCATACGACAAGTGTCGTCACTGGAGCCGGTGCCAGCTATGGGGCATACCCCTGATTGGACCCTGATCAACCCGGAGACCGACTCCGGGGTCCCACAGAAGCGATCTATTCCAGAACGAAGATGTTCTTAGCGGCGGACATGTCCTTGAGGATCTTGGGCCACACCGTTACCGAGACTTCGCCGAGATGCGCCTTCTTCAGCAGGTACATGTAGGTCCGTGATTGACCGATGCCCCCGCCGATCGAAAGTGGGATCTCATCGTTCATGATCGCCCGGTGATATGGCAACTCGAGGAAATCGAGTTGACCCGTCATCGCCAGTTGAGTAACCAGCGTCTCTTTGGTGACGCGCACCCCCATCGACGTCAACTCGTGACGGCGTTTGGTGACGTGATTCCACACCAGGATGTCGCCGTTGAGCCCGTGCATCGGCTGGCCGGATGCCGACACCGTCTCGGTCATCCAATCGTCGTAGTCAGCGGCCCGCATTTCATGGGGGTAGCCGTCGGCCAGCGGCCAGCCGATACCGTAAATGAAAACAGCGGGGAACTTCTGTAGAACCTGAGTCTCGCGTTCCTTGCGAGGCAGGTCCGGGAACATTTCGAGAATCTCTTCGGCGTGGAGGAACGTCAATTCATCCGGCAGGTTCGGGTACTTCGGTGTGCTGAGTTGCGGATACATCTCCTGGACGTGCTTCTCGGCGCCGACAAGCACTGCCCAGATCCTCTTGACGACCCCGGTGAGGAGGTCGAGGTTGCGTTGTTGCGGAGAGATGACCCGTTCCCAGTCCCATTGATCGACGTACGCCGAATGGTCGTGATCAAGGAAGTAGTCCTTGCGGACTGCCTTCATGTCCGTGCAGATCCCCTCCCCCACCTGCATATCGAATTGGGCAAGCGCCGTTCTCTTCCACTTGGTGGCGGCTTGCACAACCTGGGCATCGATCGGGTGTTTGTCGTAGTCATTGGAGATGTGGAACCCGACCGGACTGCGTGATCCGTCACGATCGAGCATATCGTTGACACCGCTCTCCGAGTCAACAATCAGCGGAACCTGCACCATCATCAGGTTCAGCTCTTTGCACAGATTCTCCTCGATGTAGGCCTTGGCGGCGAACAACGCGTCCATGGTCTCGCGGGGGGTGAGGAGAGACTCGTAGTCATCGGGTAGAACCTGCTCGAGGTCCGGGTAGTTGCCGATTCCCGGTCCGGCCAGATCAGCGGTCTTGTCGGTCATCAGAACCTCCGGAGTAGAACCGCTCCAACGTATCAGTAGTCACCACCCGAGAACAGGGACGTTCTTCCCTTCGAGTCCCAAGATTTGAACCTCGGTATATCGCCCGCGATCCTGGTGCCATGCCTTTAGATCAGATCGCAGATCAATTCCCGGGTGCCCCCGGTTACCTCAACAGCGCCAGCATCGGGCTGCCCCCGAGTAGTGCCGTAACTGCCTTGCGGGAAGCTATCGCCGATTGGCAAGCTGGCCAGGCACACGCTCCCCAATACGATGCAGACATCTCCGAGGCCCGTGCCTTGTTCGCCCAACTGATGTCGGTGCCTACTGAGTGGGTTGCCATCGGGAGCCAGGTCTCGGCGCTCGTGAGCCTGGCCGTCACCAGTCTCCCGGCCGGTTCGCATGTCCTGTGCCCCGAGGGAGAGTTCACTTCGGTGATCTTCCCTTTCCTGGCGAGGGACGATCTCGATCTCACCGTCGAGTACGTGCCACTCGCAGATCTCGCGTCGCACATCAGTGGAGGCGTCGACATGGTCGCATTCAGTGCAGTGCAGTCTGCGGACGGACGCGTCGCCGACCTGACGGCCATTCGAGAGGCAGCCGGGGCCGTCGGTGCGCTCACCATGATGGACGCAACCCAAGCAGCCGGCTGGTTGCCGCTGGACGTGAAGGACTTCGACTTCGTTGTGGCTGGCGCGTACAAGTGGCTTCTGAGCCCGCGAGGCACGGCGTTCATGACGGTCCGCCCTCAGTTGCTCGACAAGGTCCGGCCTTTGTATGCGGGTTGGTATGCGGGGGACTCTCCGTGGGACAGCATCTATGGCGCTCCGCTGCGGCTCGCCACCGATGCCCGGCGCCTCGACTTGTCGCCGGGGTGGCTTGCCTGGGTGGGAACAGCCCACGCGCTGCGGTTGTTGGCCGACGTCGGAGTCGAGACGATCCACCATCACAACGTGGGCCTTGCCAATACGCTCCGGCAACGGGTCGGGCTACCCCCGAGTGACTCGGCAATTGTGGCGCTGGACTTGGATGCAGGGTTCGACGAGTCGCGGCTTGATGGTCTCAGCACCGCCTACCGCGCCGGCCGGCTCCGAGTCGGGTTTCATCTCTACAACACGATGGACGACGTCAAGCAGTTGACGGAAGCGTTGCACTAGGTACCTTCAGCGTCTAGCACTGTATCGACTACGGCCGCAGTGCCTGCGCTGCCCCAGCTCTCATGACTCGCTCCGGGCATCACAACCAAGGTCACGTCGTATCCCGCTTCACGCAAGATCTCAACTGCGTATTCGCTCGACTCCTTCAAGCTGAATTCTCCATCCGCAAGGTAACCGCGGGCCTCGAGATCTCCAGCTAAGTCGATATCGCCATGGCGATAGGACAACCATGACGTCGCTGGATCGGGTTCGACGCTGCGCGTATAGCTCCCGGGATTTTCGGCAACCATCACGTGAATCGGTATGTCTTGCGACCCATCGAGGTATCGCCATGGCGTGCGTGCGTAGAAGAGTTCAGGATCCTCACGGATCTGCATGTCCCAACTCCCACCCATCGTCCAATCCGCGTCGATCGGGACCAGTGCCTGCGGTTGGACCGGTCCACCCGACACCGAACAGCTCTCCAGTGGATCAGCCGCGGCCAGACCGGCCATCAGGACCGCGTTGCCCCCTGCCGAGAGGCCATAGAGCGTGATGTGATCGGGATCGCCTCCGTACTCCGCGGTGTACGCCTGTGCAAAGAGAACGGCGCAGCTCAGCTCTTGCACAACCATCTCCTCGACGCTCTGTAGTCCCATATCCGAGGCTGCAGACGAGATCGTGTGACCCCAAGACGGGAGAAACACGACTCTGCCTTGCTCGGCAATAAGACCGGCATCAGATCGGTGCCAAGTCTTACTGGCAAAACGGGGATCGCCATGAAACACGACGACCGTCGGCCAGGAGCCTTCTCCGGTTGGGGCGATCACATCGACGAGACCGGACTTGGCCGTGAAGGGTTCACCGCCCGGGTGGTAGATCAGGTCTTCGGTCATCTCCGTAGGCATTGGTCCCGGTACGGTGGACGCCACGACTTCGGCCGATGCGGCCGCAGTGGTTGCGGGTGCGGTGGCCTCTGCTTCGCTGTTTGTAGGTTCGGAGTTGCCGCCACATGCCGTCAGAAGGGCAAGGGTCGCTGCGACAACGGTGATCTTCTTCATCTCTCTGTCCCCCCATCTGCGTGCAGGGTTCTCTCAACAGCGACCGCGAGTCCTTCGATAAGGCTGGCGGGCTGGTGGTAGATAACCTCGCGATGTATCAGGCCTTCCGGATCCCCGTCGACGTAGGTGTACAAGTCGCGCACATACCGATGGCCGAGTTCGAGTGTGGCTACGGCCTCCTGCACGTACTCGGCACCGTTGTCGGTAACAGTGGCTCGGTAGTGAACGGTGACGCCAATCAGGTCCCCGTTCTCGGGGTCGTGGTCGCTGGGCCGACCATACCCATCGGTCCATGAATACAGGTCGAGG
>JAYEIP010000087.1:0-2704 GCA_034660155.1 Actinomycetota bacterium
CTTCCGTTCCACTGTGGAGGGGTGATGATGTCGATGTAGAGATCGTGACGACGTTGCCAGGACCACACGGCCGTCCACCATCTTCCCTCGGGAATGACCTTTACGTTGACCGACTTCGAGTGTTTGACCGGCTCGTGACCGCGTTGCATCGGTGATCCGGCAGGCGACCATAGCCACAAGCCATGCTTATCTTCCCCGAGTTTTTGCATGTCAAACTGCCAGTGACGCCCCCCGTCCCACTTGCGGAAATCGACGTGAACTAGTTGGTCACTCACGAGCGGCGACACGTACGTCTACTCGACCGTCCACGTTCCGTGCTGGCGGACCAGATCGGCGATTGACTCCGAACCCTTGCGAGCCTGGGCTTCTTCGATCTGGGTGACCATCTGCGCGCCGTAGTCGGCCCGTTGCACGCGACGGAAGATACCGATCGGCGTGGGGCCGTTCGGGCCATGCGAGAGCCGACTCAGGGCGAAAGCCACTCCCGGGTTCGGCTTCGCCGGGTCATGGACTGCGATCGCTTCCATGCCCACATCCGCGACGCTCACGATCTTGGCGCCATCGACGCCGACCGTTACACCCATCTCGTTGTCGGGGCCGAACACGATCGGTTCGCCCGGTCTGAGATAGATGCGGTTCTGAACTCGTTCCTGACGCCCGGTCAACAACTGGAACGCTTTGTCGTTGAACACATTGCAGTTCTGATAGATCTCGATGAACGCAGTGCCGCGGTGCTCGTAGGCGGCTTGCAACATTTCGGTCGTGTGGGGTCGATCCATGTCGATCGTGCGAGCGACGAAAGTGGCTTCGGCACCGAGAGCAAGGCTGACCGGATTGAACGGGTGATCGAGCGACCCGAGCGGGCTGGTCTTGGTCTTCTTCCCCATCTCGCTGGTGGGGGAGTACTGACCCTTCGTCAAACCGTAGATCTGGTTATTGAACAGCAGGATCTTGAGATTGATGTTGCGGCGCAGGGTGTGGATGAGGTGGTTGCCACCGATCGACAACGCGTCACCATCACCCGTGATCACCCAAACAGTCAAGTCCGGATTGGCCAAGGCGACTCCGGTTGCGATGGCGGGGGCCCGACCGTGAATCGAGTGCATGCCGTAGGTGTTCATGTAGTACGGGAACCTGGATGAGCATCCGATCCCGGAGATGAAGACGTGCTTGTCCCGGTCGACATCAAGGGTGGCGAGGAAAGACTGAACCGAAGCAAGAACGGTGTAGTCACCACAACCCGGGCACCACCTCACCTCCTGGCTCGACCGGAAGTCCCCACGTGTATAGCGAGTATCTGTCGTCATGACGGGTCCCCGAGTAGTTCGATGATCTTCTTAGTGATTTCGTGCGCCATGAACGGCGCTCCCTGAACCTTGCTGAGCGTCGTAGTCGGTACGAGGTACTCGGCCCGTAATACGGTTGCGAGCTGACCCCGATTCAACTCCGGGATCAGGATCTTGTTGTATCGCTTGAGCACCTCGCCCAGATTCCGGGGGAATGGGTTCAGGTATCTCAGGTGGAGGTGGGCAACGGAGTATCCAGCTTTGTTGGCGTTGTTGACGCCCGCCCGGACGCTGCCGAAGGTCGAACCCCAGCTGACGATGAGCAGGTCAGCATTTTCCGAACCTGCAACCTCGACGTCCGGGATGTCGTCGGCGATTCCGGCAATCTTGGCGGCGCGGGCGGCCGTCATTTGCTCATGGTTGTCCGGGTCGTAGGACACCGCGCCGGTCAGCGCTGCCTTTTCGAGGCCGCCGATACGGTGCTCGAGGCCGGGGGTGCCGGGTATCGCCCAGGGACGGGCCCCGGTGGCCTCATCCCGGGCATAGGGGAAGAATTCACCGTCGGGACCATTGGGCTCGGTAGCGTATGCCACGTTGATCTCGGGAAGGGAATCGAAATCCGGGATCCGCCATGGCTCTGAGCCATTAGCCAGATAGCCATCGGAGAGCAGGATCACCGGCGTCATGTACGTGAGCGCGATCCGGGCGGCTTCTATGGCCACATAGAATGCGTCGCTGGGCGTTGACGCTGCCAGGACGGGTAGCGGTGCCTCACCATGTCTGCCATAGATGGCCATCATCAGATCGGACTGCTCGACCTTGGTTGGGAGACCGGTCGACGGCCCGGCACGCTGCACATCCACCAGGATGAGCGGGAGCTCGGTTATCAGCGCAAGGCTAAGCGTCTCGCTCTTGAGAGCTACGCCGGGTCCAGAGGTGGTCGTGACGGCAAGGTGCCCGGTGAACGCGGCACCGAGGGAGACGCCGACGCCGGCGATCTCGTCCTCAGCCTGGAACGTTTTAGCTCCAAAGTGCTTGAGCCTGGCGACTTCCTCGAGGATCGATGTTGCGGGGGTAATCGGATACGAGCCTACGAAAAGAGTAAGTCCCGCAGCTTTGGCCGCCGCCACCAGGCCCCAGGCCAGTGCCTGGTTGCCGGTGATGTTGGTGTAGGTGCCCGGCGGTAGCTTGGCCGGTGCAATCTCGTAGGTGTGATGGAACTCTTCGGTCGTGATCCCGAAGTTGAAGCCGGCGCGGAACGCCTCCACATTGGCCATCGCAACGGGGTTGTCGGCACCGAACTTCTTCTCGACCCATTGGATGATTGGCTCGGTTGGCCGGTTGAACATCCACGAGATCAAGCCCAAGGCGAAGAAGTTTTTCGAGCGGAGCACGGAGCGGCCTTTGACGCCCGTCCC
>JAYEIP010000088.1:0-13295 GCA_034660155.1 Actinomycetota bacterium
CCGGGTTCATCTGGATGGTGCCCGACTATGGAATGCCGTGGTCGCCTCGGGAGTCACCGCGAGCGAGTATGCAACATGTGCCGACAGTGTCTCGTTCTGTTTCTCGAAGGGTCTCGGAGCTCCGGTTGGGTCGATCCTGGCTGGATCTGCGGACTTCATACGTGCCGCCCATGGGCTGCGGTCGCGCCTCGGTGGCTCGATGCGTCAGGTGGGTGTGATTGCCGCCGCCGCTGCAATTGCCTTGCGGACCCGGGAGCGCCTTACCGAAGACCACGAACTTGCCGGGTATCTGGCCAACGGATTGGCAGAGCGATTTCCCGGCGCGGTGGACGTGCGACAAACAGAGACGAACATTGTTGTGGTTGAGGGGAGCGGCTTGCCGTGGCCCGCGTCACGTTTCGTTGAATCGCTGGCCGCTGTCGGTGTCCTGACCGCCTTTATCGTTCCCGGGGTGGTGCGCTTCTGCACCCATCACAACGTCGACCGCACCGATGCCGACCGGGTTCTTGCGGTGGCGGATTTGCTCTGAGGTAAGACCGATCCGAGGCCTGGCTATCCGCAGCCGGCGATCTCGTCGAGGGCCTGCTGGGCGAAGCGGACATGCTGACCGTACTGGGCGTGCTCGACGTACTGGTGGTACCGGGCGTGGACCGGGACGCCGGAATCAACGAGGTAGGTGATTACACCGTCGATTAACGCGGACCCTTGACGACCGTTGTCGATTGAAGTTGCAAGAGCGTCGGCCGCACACCTCTCGGCGACGTCCAGATTTATCATTGCGTGACCGTCTTCGTGCTCCCTGCTGGCGGCGGTACTCCCGAAACCCGGCACCAGCTCAACGGTGGCAACGACTACGACCACCCTCTCGGGATCGAGCAT
Source organism: Actinomycetota bacterium (assembly GCA_034660155.1). GTDB lineage: Bacteria > Actinomycetota > Acidimicrobiia > Spongiisociales > UBA5794 > JAAETI01. Next base: position 880 of record JAYEIP010000088.1, read on the forward strand.
GACGTCGTAAACGGGCGTCGCTGTAGCCGCCGCTTTCCTGTTGTCAAACATGTCTACCGGCGCTTGTGCCACAGCGTGCAGGAGATCGATATCGGTAGCAATCCGCTGCAACGCATCGCTAACCCTGATATCGGATTCCCTTCCAGCGAGTACGTCGAGTTCGCCGATCAAGTCAGAGGTAACCCGCTCCACCGAAGGCGACTGGGGGAGCAATAGAACGATACGGTCGGTTCCCAGGACCACGACCGGAGTGTCGGCGACGATGACAGATGCGTTCCATGCCGACAGCAGCACTAGAGCAGCTATCAGAACTATGGTTGCCGTCACAATTTGTCGCACAACCCTTCTCTTCGGCAACCGGCCCCGAAACCTTTCGAAAGTGCCGTAACCGTTCTCTCAGCTCTGGAGTCTGACCCCCAATGCGCTACGCCATTTTATTCCCAGGACAAGGAAGCCAGTCCGTCGGTATGGGGGCCGACGTCGTCGCGGCGCGTCCCGACTTGCTCGGACCGGCTGCCGACGAGGTTCTCGGCTGGTCGTTGGGAGCTTTGTGCGCCGACGGCCCGGAGAGCGAGTTAGTGCGAACGGACCGCGCTCAACCGGCCCTTTACGGAGTGAGCTTTGCGCTGTGGGAGGCATTTGCTGATGCCGTGCCACATGCTCCTTTCGCTGCCGCAGGCCATTCTCTCGGTGAATACACCGCTCTCGCGGCCGCAGGTGCCGTCTCCTATTTCGACGGACTTCGTCTAGTAGCTGCCCGCGGTAGAGCGATGAAGCAAGCAACTGACACATCCGCCGGAACCATGGCGGCCGTCATGGGTGCCGACGTCCCGACAGTCGAAGAGGTCGTTGCCGCCCAACGTGCCGGCGGTGCCGCGCTGTGGGTAGCCAACATCAACGCGCCGGGGCAGATCGTTGTCGCCGGGTCGGTAGAGGCTGTGGAACAGCTCGCAACGTCTGCTCGCGATCTCGGGCTGCGCAGGGTCATCCGCCTCAATGTGGCGGGAGCGTTCCACACCCCACTGATGGATCCTGCCCGAAGAGAGTTCGAGGCGGCGCTTGATAGTGTAAGTTTTGCGGCCGGAAGCTTCCCCGTCTGGACCAACCTCGAGGCTGCCCCCGTCGGTGAGACGGCGGCAGCTCTCGCCGGTCAACTAGTGGGGAAGGTTAGATTCAGCGAGTCATTGATCGCGATGAGCGAAGCTGGAGTCGAGGCTTTCGTTCATATCGGACCGGGTGACGTAACCGCCGGGATGGCGAAACGCAGTGTTAAGGAGGCTGTCGTTATTACCGTGTCGTCGCTCGACGATATCGGCGCAGCCGTAGAGGAGCTGGACGTAGTATGAGAACCAGGAAGGGAGCCTGATGCGGCGCGCAACCATTGTTGGCTGGGGCAACTACACGCCGCCAGCCGTATTAAGCAACGCCGACCTTGCGTCGGTAATCGAGACCAATGACGATTGGATCACCACCAGAAGCGGGATCAAGGAACGCCGGATTAGCCACGTCTCCAATGCGGAGATGGCGACGGCGGCCGCCCGGCAGGCTCTCGCGGCAGCGGACCTGGCGGCGGACCAGATAGATCTCATTGTCGTTGCCACTTGTACCCCGGATCGGGCCCTGCCTTCTGTGGCGTCCTACGTACAGCGTGAACTCGGTGGTCTCGGGGCCACTATGGATCTCAACGCTGCGTGCAGCGGCTTTGTCTATTCGTTGGGTGTGGCGAATGGCATGATTGCGGCCGGCACGGTCAATCGAGCTCTTGTCATTGGAGCGGAGCGGCTGTCCGCTTTCCTCGATCTGACCGACCGCACGACGGCAGTGCTCTTTGGCGATGGCGCCGGAGCCATAGTCGTCGAGGCCACAGATGGGCCCGACGGTGTGCTCGTGTCGAACCTTCACTCGGATGGCAGCTTGACCGAGATTCTCACCATCCGTGGAGGGGGAACGGAAGGCAAATTCGATGAGAGCATCCCCGTGACAGTGGACATGGAAGGCCGGGAGATCTTCCGGCATGCCGTCACTCGGATGGCTGAGGGAGCGGTAACGGCGCTGGAGTCGGCCGATCTCGAGGTTGCCGATATCGACGTGCTCATCTCGCACCAGGCCAACATCAGGATCATCGATGCGACAGCGAAAAGGCTCAAAGTCAAACCCGAAAAGGTCTATACCAACATTCATGCCTACGGAAATACGTCCGCAGCAAGCATCCCCATCGCATTGTCGGAGGCTCTCGATCAGGGTGTGATTCTTCCAGGCGATATGGTCGCCATGGTGGCGTTTGGCGGTGGGCTCACGTGGGGGGCGGCAATGGTGCGGTGGGGTGATCGAGTGACACGACTCCGCACGATCGAGCACGATCTGCCGGGGACGGACAAGACCGGTCTCGAACTGCTGGCAGACCGTGTCCAGGGTCTCGGGGTCTGATGACTGAGACCACATCTCGGGTCGCGTTGATAACCGGTGCCTCGCGTGGAATCGGGCGTGCTGTTGCCCAACTGCTGGCCACCCGGGGGCACCAGATCGCGATCAATTACGTGTCGAATGAGGCGGCCGCCAACGAAGTTGTAGCTGCGGTCAAATCGGCCGGGGGCACTGCGATCGCGGTGCAAGGTGACGTTGGTGATGAGGCGGCTGTCGACTCACTCATCGCTGAGGTGCAGGAGGCACTTGGGCCCGTTGAGATCCTGGTCAACAACGCAGGAATCACTCGTGACGACCTTCTCATGAGGATGAAGCCACAAGCATGGGACGCGGTCATGCAAACTAATCTCAAATCGGTGTACCTGTGTTCTAGAGCGGTCATGCGGGGGATGCTGCGCGGCCGTTGGGGCAGGATCGTTTCGTTAAGCTCCGTGGCCGGGGTCTACGGAAATCCTGGCCAGGCCAACTACTCGGCAGCCAAGGCGGGCGTTATCGGGTTCACAATGGCGCTCGCCAAAGAGATTGGTTCCCGGGGTATCACCGTCAATGCGGTCGCCCCCGGCTTCATCGCTACCGACATGACCGCTGCACTCGGCGAACAAGTCACCGACGCGGTAACCGAAAAGATCACCTTGGGGCGGCTCGGACTGCCACAAGAAGTCGCGTCCGCTGTGGGCTATCTTGCCTCCGAAGATGCGTCGTACATCACGGGTCAAACCATCGTCGTTGACGGTGGAATGGCTCTTTGATCCAGGAAGGCAACAGCCATGGAAAAACCAGAAATCGAAGCCAAACTCGTTGACCTGCTCGTGGATGAGCTTGGTCTGGAGCGTGACGACATCACGTTGGAAGCGAAGTTCGAGGAAGATCTCGACGTCGACTCGCTTGGCGTTGTTGAACTGCTCATGGCCCTCGAGGACAACTTCGAGGTGAAGATTCCCGATGAGGAGGCCGAGAAGCTCACGACGGTTGGCGAAGCTGTCGATTTAGTCAACCAGAAGCTGAACGGGTAGAAGCATGGACCGCCGACGAGTAGTGGTGACGGGCCTCGGCACCGTCAACCCACTTGCCAACAATGTCGACGACTTCTGGAAGGCTCTTCTCGAGGGCCGCTCCGGTGCGGCGCCAATCACGCTATTCGATGCGAGCGCCCTGACGACACAGTTCGCGGCAGAGGTAAAGGATTTCGAGTCTGAGCTCTACATGCCCCGCAGGGCATCGCGCCGCCTCGACCGCAGCACGATGTTGTTTTGGGCAGCGACGCACCAGGCGATGGCCGATGCCGGGCTGTCTTATGAGGATGGTGATCCTGAGGGTTTTCGAGCCGGTGTCGTGTGTGGCACGGGTATCGGCGGGATCGGGACCACTCAGCAACAGATGGCCGTGTTGGCTGAACGTGGCCCGGGGAGAGTTTCTCCGCTAGCCATTCCGATGATTATGAGCAATCAGGCTGCGGGAGCGGTCTCGATTGACTTTCACTTGGCGGGCCCCAGCACTTGCACGGTGACGGCGTGTGCGGCGTCTGCCAACGCAATTGGCGACGCGGCGGAGATAATTCGCCGCGGGGTAACCGACGTGATGGTTGCCGGCGGCATGGAGGCCTCGGTCACCGAATTCGCCATGGGCGGTTTTAATTCCATGAAGGCGCTCAGTACTCGCAACGACGATCCGGAGCGGGCCAGTCGGCCTTTCGATAAGGATAGAGACGGGTTCTTGCTCGGCGAGGGTGCGGGTGCATTGATCCTCGAATCGTTGGAGCACGCTACGGCCCGCGGTGCCGAGGTCTATGGCGAGATCCTGGGCTACGGCATGTCGGCGGATTCGTATCACATAACATTGCCCCGACCGGGTGGTGATGGCGCGGCAAGGGCGATGCAGGGTGCGCTCGACGATGGCGAGGTCGATGCGTCCAGCATTGGCTACATAAACGCCCACGGCACCTCGACCCCCGCCAACGACGTCACCGAGACGCTGGCGATCAAATCTGTGTTTGGCGACCACGCGTACCGGCTCGCGGTGTCATCCACCAAGTCGATGACGGGCCACATGCTGGGCGGTGCCGGAGCCGTGGAAGCGGTTATTTCGATCAAGGCCCTCGACGAGGGAGTGCTCCCGCCAACCATCAATTACACGACGCCGGACCCGGAATGTGATCTTGACTATGTGCGCAACGAAGCGCGCGACGTGAAGGTAGATCGGATTCTGTCGAACTCGTTTGGGTTCGGTGGACACAACGTGTCACTTCTCTTCGCCTCAGTCTGAGGACGGGCCGTCCCCTGTGTTACAACCCGTTGTCGGCGGCTGACGGCCCTGCTCGGCGGCGTCCCGATACTCGTCGAATGATCGTGTCGCCAGAGCCACGACCAGTCCGATGCCGACGAGAGCACCCACACCTGTGATAGTGGCTGCGGTTGCCTCGAACGCAGCGCACCCTTGCGGTTCGCACAGAACTCCGACGATCGTGCCTCCGATATAGGCGCCGATGCCGGCCCCGATGCTCACCGTTATGGCGACGAACGGGCGTACGCGATACACCTGGATCATCAGAGCCGTTCCAAGCCCCATGATCGTCCCGACCGTGGTCCACGCTGGAGAAGACCCGATCAGCCAGCCGATACCGGCTCCGATCATTGCGGCAAGAGCAACGTAGAGCATGCGGGTTCGACCCATAGCGGACCGGTTCATGTGGATCTCTTCTTGGGGGCCGGCAGACTCGCGGGCAAGGGGTCCACCGCCAGTCGGGCCACCGGTAACCAGGCCAGGTACAAGAGGCCGGTTCCAGCCGCGATGAGCAGAACCGCGCCGCCCCACGGGGAAGCCAACGCTGCCGCCATGGCCACCAGTGGCATCAGAAAACGGAACGCCCATAGCGCCCACGTGCTGCCCTTCAGGTACGTCCAGCTGAGCAGTATGCCAACGGCTCCAGCAATGCCGTGGGCCGGCTGCAAACCATCTGGGGAAGCCAGCCCGACGAGCGGAACCATGGCGAATCCCCCGAGCGCGAGGAGAATCGGCTGGATAGCCGGGGCTCCCGCGGCCGGGCGCTCGCGAAGCCATCCTTTGAACCAGGGTCCCCCAAGACCGGCAAGACTGAATCCGCCCAGAATGAGTCCCGCGATCAGCCAGCCGTCGAAGTCGGCAACTGTGGCGATGAACATCTCGGCAGTGACGAGACCGATCGCAAAGTAGCGGGTCCATCTTCCTCGTCCTAAGAGCAGCGCAGCCATTGCGACGATGCTGTAAATGAGCGTACCGATTGCGATCGCCAACGCCGAGTCGACTGCCCACGGGTGTGGCGAAACCACAAGATGAAGGGTCCACGCCAGCCCCGTGATCATCACCAGGGCTGAAATCAAGAACGGCATGCGAAACATATTGGCCTCAGCGGGCAGGAATCGGGCTCTTAGGACCGGGGCAAATGGGGCTACTGGCTGGGTCTGGTGTCAACCGAGCCCGGTACTCGGGTGTTGCCGAGGAAAGAGAAATAGCGATAGATACCGGGCTCGAGCGTGCTGAAGTCGAACTGGAAAGTGTCTCCCGGGGTGAGTATTTCGCTCTTGAACTCGCCGTTGCGGGCTTCGAGAACATACTCTCGTTCGGCCACATCTTCGTGACGCCATTCGACGATCCATTCTTGGTCGAGATCGACCTTCAGATTTGATGGGCGGAAGGAGCCATTCGTGATGGTGACGATGACGATGCCTTCTGGCGGAGGTTCGGTAGTGGTGGTCGACACTGGCACTTTGCCACCTGCAAGAGCAGCGTCGGAGGGTCCGCTGCCGCAGGCACCCAGCAGAAGTCCAACTATGACGGTCGCGGTGACCCAGCGTGGTTGCACGTTTCTCCTCAGACAGATCGGTCCGAGCAGTGTAGTGCTTTGCAGCCGAGTGGTGATTTCTAGGTGAATGACAAGCTACCGGGCTGATCCGAGCAACTACTGAACGGGTGCCCACTGTCGGACCATGGCCCACGTTCCATTCAATGGCTCGAGCGTGGACACAGAGCAATGCTCCGGCTTGTTGTCGTGGTAATTCTCGAAACCGGAGCCGGTAAGCAAACGAAAAGCAGCGTGAATCGGGTCCTGGTGAGATACAAAAATGACATCTCCGTCGGGGGATTGTTCCGCCACCTCCACGATGGCGCCTGCGACCCGCTCGGCCATCTGTTGTAGCGATTCAGGCGAAAACGGTAGGCGTGACGGATGGGAGAGATACGCTTCGAGCTCGCCCGGGAACTCCTCCTGCAGATCATCCCAGCTCACTCCGGCCCAACGTGTCCCTAGCCGCCATTCAGTGAGTCGCTTGTCGGTGGTGACGTCGGCATGATGGCGCCGGGCGATAGCTGTCGCCGTGGCAACGGCACGGTCAAGTGGCGAGGTAACGATCCTGGACACCCGATGATCGGCCAGGTGGGTCGCGGCAGCATCAGCCTGCGCCACGCCGACGTCCGATAGCCGGAAGCCGGGAAGATTCGCGTAGACGAGGTGGCTGGGGTTCTCGACCTCTCCGTGGCGCACCAGGTGAACAAGCATTTACGTAGTGTCCCACACGTCGACCGAACGTGGTGCAGCGAGTGCCGTACGCGGAGATTCGTTGTGTGTAGCGCCGTGGGCCGGTATATGCCGACAGACTTCGCGACGTTGCACTAGTACCGTGGTGGGCATGAGGGAATTTGCGGAGCACTTCCTCCACATCGACATGGACGCGTTCTTCGTCGAGGTAGAGAGAAAGCACGATCCGTCGCTCGTCGGAGTACCGGTGATCGTGGGTGGGTTGGGACGTCGGGGGGTGGTGGCATCCGCTTCTTACGAGGCGCGAGCTTTCGGTGTTCGGTCGGCGATGCCAATTGGAGAAGCCCGTCGGCTCTGTCCCCGTGGTCGATTCGTCGCGCCGGGCCATGATCGTTACGGAGAGGCCTCGCGTGAGGTGTTCGATCTGTTCCGTTCATTCTCGGCGCTGGTCGAGGGTCTTTCCGTGGATGAGGCATTCCTGGACATTTCGGGTCTCCGTTTTCACTATGACAGTCCCGCTGCTGCCGGGAACGCCCTGCGAGCAGAGATTCGCGATGAGCTGGAGCTGCCGGCATCGGTCGGGATCTCTGCCGTCAAGTTTCTCTCGAAGCTCGCGTCCGACGCCGCCAAGCCGGACGGTCTTGTCGTTGTTCCCGCGGGTCAGGAGCTGGAGTTTCTGCACCCGATGCCGGTGCGGCGCTTGTGGGGAGTCGGAGAGGCTACGCGGGCAACTCTGGAGGGTTTGGGCGTTGCGACTGTTGGTGATCTTGCGATGGTTCCCGAGAGTCTGCTGGTCAAACGGATTGGGCCCAGTCTCGCTCAGCATCTGAGCCGGCTCGCCGCGGGGATTGACCCTAGAGAGGTTGAGCCCGGTGGCGGAGCAAAATCAGTTTCGGTTGAGGAAACCTACGCCTACGACTTGACGGCCCAGTCGGATATTGAACAGGCTCTCCTCAGGCTTTGTGATCGGTTGTCGTCGCGGTTGCGTCGATCGGGTCATGCAGGACACACCATTTCGTTAAAGGTTCGGTTCGGTGACTTCGAAACGATAAGCCGGTCGGAGACAGTCGACGAACCCGTCGAGCGGACACCTGCGCTGTGGGATGAGGCACGATCTCTACTCGATCGAGTGCGACGGGAGGGGCGCGGAGTACGCCTTTTGGGTATAGGTGTCGCGGCTCTCATCGATTCGACGGAACCCCGTCAGATGTCGCTTGAATCGTCTTCACGAGACGTTGCCGCTGGAGCAGTCGAGCAGGTGCGTGAGCGCTTTGGTGACGACGCGGTACTCCCGGCTTCGTTGGTTCTCCGAGGTGGCAAGAATGGTACGGGTCGATAGAGCAGACTGGTTTGTATAATCGAAAGGGAATCTGGAGGCCAGACTGTGCCGCTAAACGAACACGAACAGCGAATACTCGAAGAGATCGAGCGTCAGTTCTACGAAGAAGACCCAAAGCTCGCGCGCTCTGTTGCCGAGGCGTCGCTGCATTCACGATTTCGACCAAGACGGCGGCTGGCGATTTTCGGGTTCGTCATAGGGCTGGTCGTGATGCTTGCTTCGTTCACCACTTCAGCGTGGATCGCGGCAGGTGGATTTGTGATCATGCTGGCATCGGCAGGGTGGTTTGCGATGAGCCTGCGGTGGGGTTCTGACGGGGGTGCCGAAAGCTTTGCGTCGTGGCTTGATAGGGCTCGACAGAGGTGGTCACGGAACAGCTAAAGTAGCCACCCCTCCAAGTGAGTGAAGGGGAGTCGCAAGGCGCGACGGGGCATAGCAATTGGCGGTTTCGCGGATAGCCCATCAGCTGACGTAGTGATGTGTGGGAGGAGATAGGTGGATTCTTTTACGGCCCAGCAGGCTTCAGTACTGACGGGGTGTACATCCCACCAACTTCGATACTGGGACAAAGTGAACCTGGTAGTACCCACCATCCAGAGCAGCGGTGGAAGACCTGGTAGGCGGCGTCTGTATTCCTTCAGGGACCTCGTCGCACTGCGAGTTGTTAAGAGCCTGCTGGACAATGGCATGTCGGTGCAACGGGTGCGCCGAGCCTGGGACTATCTTCGTCGTACCGCGGACATGGACGAGCACCTTGCTTCGGTGACGCTCGTGACCGACGGCCAAACTATCTTCCATGTCACCCAGAACGAGGGGGAACTGCTCGACGCTTTGCGTCAAGGACAGCTTGCCTTCTTTGTTGCCATCAACGAGATCACCAGAAGCGTTGAAGATGACGTCACAAAGTTTGAGCTCGATCGTGACCGTTTCCTCGACATGCTGCGCAGGGTTGAGGACGATGTGACCTCGGAGAGCGAGCTAGCCCAGGGCTAGCTCGTACTGCGCACTACGAACGAGGGTCCCTGCACACCCTCTTCCCGTACAACGAAAACAAAAGACAGCGGGTTCGAGATCTAAGCATTCGTAGTACGGGATACGTAGTACGACGTGATATCGCTATAGCTGCAGCCTGTCTGCTCGCTCACCCACCGTTTCCATTTCCGTTCCCACGGATCCGTCGGGCGGCTCTCTTCACGCGTTCGGGAACAACGCTTGCTGGGCGGTACGTCGCAACGATGCGTTGGGTTACGCTGTGGCGGGTGGTGAGTCGAGCTCTGGTCTGGTCGAGAGACTCTATGGCGGTGTCGACGTGGTGCTGCTCAACAGAACCCTCCGGCCCGTAGGCGACTCTGCCGTACACCGAAGCCAGAGGGACCATTGCCGCATCGACGGACTGGGCTACCTGACGTGGTGTGGCGGCGGGTGAGGGACGGTCGCCCAGGTCGGTGAGACGGGCGACGATGTCCTCCCAGGCGGCAGTGATGTCACCTTGCTCAAGCCGGTTCATGCGACGCCGACGCCGCCACCACTTGACGGTAGGAACGGTTCCGAGAATCAACAGAAGGAGCAAGATGATCGGGGCTAGTGCGATCAACCACCCGGGGATGGAGAACCCGCCGGCGCCGGTGGCATCAGCACCACCGCCGCCACCGATGAAGAGCTCATCCTCGCCGAACTGGGGCGGAAGCAAAGGACTGGTTTGGAATTCGAGACTCTCCGGATCGGGAACGTCAAGGTATGTGGTCAGCGAGAACCCGAGCTCAGATTCCGCGCTGCCGAATGTCGAGGGATTGATCCCATCGCCACGTGGTGTCGGATCGAATCTGACCCAACCTTGTGTTGGGATCCACAGCTCGACCCAGGCATGGGCGTTACGGTCACGCACGACTACGACGTTCTCCTCACCGGTCGGCTCGCCTGGGGTGAAGCCGAGAACCACACGGGAGGGGACTCCGAGCGTGCGAGCCATGACGGCCATCGCCGTTGCAAAGTTCTCGCAGTAGCCGGCTCGATAGTTGGGGGACTCGGGATCAAGCAGCCACGCCGCGAGGTCGCTGGCACCGTGTCCCGGTTCAACGTCTGTCGTATACCGAAATGCGATGGAGTGAAACCATGACTCCAGGGCGAGACCGATCTCGTAGTTCGTAGTCAGATTGGCGGTCTGTGCGCTGGCCAGTGCTGCGATGCCTGTATCTAGATCTTCGGGCAGATCCAGGAACTTCTCGACGTTGGGCGGCTCCGGGCGGGCCTCTGCCAGCACCGGCTCGGGCACTTGCTGGTCGGCTTGGGCCGCAAATGCAAACGCGGGCGAAAGCTCCCCATTGCTACCGGTTGCCAGCACCGCGATGTCTGGTGTCGGCACAATCGACTCGACCGTGTAGGTGAGGCCGTTGTAGGAAACATCGCCTTCGAGGAACAGCGAGCCATCAGCCTGACGGACCCTGAGGTCCCGCAAGGTGTCCTCCTCGGCAATCACTGCATCCGGGCGGTAAGTCTCCGGGAGCCAAGCCATGCGCAGGCGATCAATAGTGACTGTGGTGGTGATTCGGGCCGTCGGCCCGGCGAAACTACTGCCATCGTCTTCCCAGGGCCTTGTGTCGAGATCGGTTACTACCGGTTTGTCGGCGAAGAACTGCCCACCGTTATACGTCTCCATCGTTACCAAACGGAAGTAGACCCCCCTTGACGACACGTCACCGGTGATTTCAGCCTCGAAGACAGGCTCGTCGGACTGGGAGACGAGTGATTGCTGGATGCCAATGAATGGGTTGTATGCGATACCACCGTAGAAATCTGAAGTGAGCCCGGTGGCGCTGCGCCACGGCAAGACGCCATCGTATGGCACCGCTTCGGCCAGCGCCCCTGTCGCGATCACGCTCAGACCGAGAGTCACAGCAAGGAGACCGGCTGCGGAGGGGGCGAGTCGATTCCGCATAGATGGCCACTGCCCGGCGCGGGCCATACGACCAGCGGCTTGATCTCGCTCATCGTTGGTGATGGCGATGATCGATCCCGCCACGATGAGGAGGAACAAGACCATGCGAAGCCACCCGGTCCGGCCACGGTCCATGGTGGCGAACTGCAAGGCCAGGACCACCGGGGGCACCAAAGCTACATAAGGGTGCCCGCGCATCAAGCCCCAGGTGAGCAGGGTGCCGGCAACCCAGAACACGACCGCAACGATGATCACGATTCCGGGCAGAGGCTGGACCGGCTCGATTCCGGTGCGGATCAAACCCAGTGCACGATCGAGTTGCTCACCGAGAGCGGTCAGGGTGCTCGACGTCGGAAGAAGGCCGTTGGTGGTCTCTGGGGCGGCGATACGAGCGACTGCAATCCCGAGAGCAACCAGGTTGATCCCCAACACGACAATGGGATGAGCCCGATATGTGAGCGCAGTCCAGGTGATGGTTGCTCCCAGCACCAGTGCAGCTATCACAATGAACTGCCACCTGGTTCCGTCTCCGGTCGGGCGGAGCAATCCACTCAGCCCGGTGAAGGCGAAAAGGAGCGAAGCGAAGCCGGCTAGCCAGCTGAAGCGGTAGACCATGTCTTCTCCATTGCTTCTCGCCAGGCGGGAGCCCATTTGGACGCTGGGCCCGAAGTGACCGGGACGGCACCGGCACGCTGCACCTGACTCAATGCCTCGTTCTCGCGCTCAGAAACCGTCATTACGATAGTTTTGTAGTAATCCCGACTGAGTGTCTTGAAGACCGAGATGCCCCCGCTGTCGAGAACTCCGGTCACGAGAACCAATGCTCCGCCTGCCAGACCCTCTCTGCGGAGTCGGCCGACCAACACGCTGAAGTCCAGGTCCGGGGAGGGTTGGATTGTCGCCAACTCCTCCATGGCGAGCGTGTAAGCCTGTGTGGTGCTTACCAGGGTTCCGCTGGCGTGACCCGTCCACAGCGTCGGGCTGAACCCTCGTCGATAGAGGTGTCGCATCGCCGAAGCAGTGCCCCGCACCGCATGCTCGAACGATTCGGGGGTCGAGTAAGCCGTCGCCCGTGGATCGAGCAAGACCAGCGCCCGCGATTGCCATGGCATCTCGAGCTGTTTGATCATCAGCTCATCCCGGCGGGCTGAGGACGGCCAATGAACCCGTCGCAGATCATCTCCCCGTTGGTACTCGCGGAGTGTGAA
>JAYEIP010000089.1:0-2699 GCA_034660155.1 Actinomycetota bacterium
GACGTACCCGGCGGATTACGCCGGGTACGTCTGTACTGATCACGGAAACGAAGGCATCCTTGACGTCCGCTACGACTACGACCAGATCGCAGCCGAGTGGACCAAAGAAGACCTCGCGGCGAACCGCGACCGGACCATGTGGCGCTACAAGCCGCTGATGCCGGTGGCCCCCGATGCCGAGGTTCCACCACTCACAGTTGGTGGCACCCCGATGTACGACGCTGCTCCCCTGGCCGCCGATCTTGGCATCGCCCGGGTGTGGGTCAAGGACGAAGGCCGTCAGCCGACGGCGTCGCTCAAGGACCGGGCTTCGGCCATTGCCGTCGTGAAAGCGCGTGAGGTTGGCGCGGAAGTCATCACCACGGCCAGCACCGGCAACGCCGCCGCGGCACTGTCGGGCATCTCGGCCAGCGTCGGGCAGAGGAATGTGATCTTCGTCCCGAGGTCTGCCCCCGAGGCCAAAGTCGCTCAGTTGCTTGCCTACGGCTCAACCGTTGCGTTGGTCAACGGCAACTACGGCGATGCGTTCGAGCTGTGCATGCTCGCCGCCGCCGAGTACGGCTGGTACAACCGCAACACCGGTTACAACCCTTTCATGACCGAAGGCAAGAAGACCGCCGGTCTCGAGATCCTCGAAGACCTCGGTTGGAATCCGCCGGATGCGATCTTCGTCAGCGTTGGCGACGGATCAATCATCGGTGGCGTCCACAAGGCCGTCAAAGATGCTTTGGCTCTCGGTTGGATCGACAAAGCCCCACGCATCTATGGCATCCAGGCAGCCGGCAGCGACTACATGGTTCAGGCATTCGAGTCCGGCGAAGACATCCTCACCAAGGCACCAATCGCGGCCGACACAATCGCCGATTCCATTAGCGCCGATCTCCCCCGAGATCGGATCAAAGCAATGGCTGCGGTTACCGAGACCAACGGCGCCTACATCCGGGTCAGTGACGATGAGATTCTCACCGCACTGCCATTGATGGCCCGTGGGTCCGGCGTGTTCGCCGAGCCGGCAGGGGCAACTGCGTACGCCGGTTTGATCGAGGCCGTCCACCGTGGCCTGATCTCGGCAGCCGACGAGGTCGTCGTTCTCTCCACCGGTTCCGGCCTCAAGGATGTCGCATCAGCGATGAAGGCCGTCACCGCGGCAGGGACCACACCCATGGTCGTCGACCCGAATCTCGAAGCACTCAAACAAGCACTCAACAAGTAAGGGGACTCAATCAATGATTGACCTAACCGTCAACGAGTCTGTTCTCGCGTCCGCAGTCAAACAGGCCAAGGAACGTGACTTCAGAATCCCGACGTTCAAGCAGATGCGGGATCCGAGCCTGATTCCCGATGACATCAAAGCGCGCCTCGGCAGCGTTGGCCTGTGGGACCTCGACCCGCTCAATCTGTATCGCATCACCTGGCACAACGACCCCAAGCCCTCCGGTGGCGGGTTCGGTGGCGTGAATTACTTCGAGGTTCCCTCTGAGATCAGCGGCGTCGATGCTCGCATCGTCATGCTCGAAGGCAAGTGGTTCCCGACCGGTGCGCACAAGGTTGGCGCCGCGTTCGGTTGCCTCGTGCCTCGGCTCGTGACCGGCCAGTTCGACCCGGTAACACAGAAGGCGGTCTGGCCATCTACCGGTAACTACTGCCGTGGTGGGGCTTACGACTCCAACCTCCTTGCTTGCGAATCGATCGCCATCCTCCCCGAGGGTATGAGTAAAGAGCGCTTCTCATGGCTCGAGTCCGTTGCCGGCGAGATCATCAAGACCCCGGGCACCGAGTCCAACGTCAAAGAGATCTTCGACAAGTGCAACGAGTTGCGGGTCTCCGGTGAGGATCTTGTCATCTTCAATCAGTTCGACGAGTTCGGGAACTATCTCTGGCACTACTCAGTGACGGGACCCGCCATGGTCGAGGTTCTCAACAAGGTCATGGGCCCCAACGACCGCTTTGCGGGCGTGACGCTGACGACCGGCTCGGCCGGCACGATCGGCTCGGGCGACTACCTCAAGCAGTTGTACCCCAACTCGAAGATCGTTGCCGGCGAAGCAACCGAGTGCCCGACGATGATCTACAACGGCTTCGGCGAGCACCGCATCGAAGGGATCGGCGACAAGCACATCCCGTGGATCCACAATGTCCGCAACACCGATATGGCGATGGGGATCGACGATGAGTCGTCGATCAGCCTGATCCGCTTGTTCAACGAGCCGGCAGGTCACGAGTACCTGGCCAGCCAGGGTGTCTCGGCGGACTTCATCGAGAAGCTCCCGTTGCTCGGCATCTCCGGTGTGGCGAACATGCTCATGGCGATCAAGTTCGCCAAGTGGTACGAGCTCACCGGCCACGACGTCGTGATGACGCTCGGGACCGACTCTATGGAAATGTACGAGTCACGGCTCAACGAACTCAACGAGGAACGTGGCGAGTTCACGGCCCTTGATGCGGCTGCTGCATATCACCAGCATCTGATGGGGCAGAGCCTCGCCCACGTCCAGGAACTCGGCTACTACGACAAGAAGCAGGTCCACAACCTGAAGTACTACACATGGGTAGAACAGCAGGGCAAGACCTACGAAGAGATCCAAGCGCAGTGGTACGACCCGGACTACTGGACCAGCATCCAGGCGATGGTCGACCCCATTGACGAACTCATCGAGCAGTTCAACGACCAGGTCGGGCTTTAGAGACTCAAATCGGAT
>JAYEIP010000090.1:0-2698 GCA_034660155.1 Actinomycetota bacterium
TCGAAAACCGCGTATGTGTCGTTTAGCAGGATTGGATTGCCGCTTCTTGCAGCTAGATCGCTGGCGACCGATCCGCCGCGGTTGTCCAGCTCGTCGACCAGAACGCCCGTCATCACCGACCGAACCTGCCATGTGACTGCCAAACCGAGAACGGTCGTCAGCACTAGCACGATGCCGAGAATCTTGGTGAAAACACTGAAGCCGCCAACCGCCCGCTTCGCCCGCTCCAACCGATCGTCGAAGCGCTGCCTCGTATCGACGCGCTTCGCAGGTTCAGTCGAGGATCCAGTCATGAGCCGAGGCCTGTGGCCTCGACGAGTTCGCGCACGCCCGCGTAGTCACCGTCGTCGCCCACGACGAACCTGTCGACACCAATCTCAGCCAGGATGGCCCGTCCCCCGGTGCTGGCCTGGAGATTGAGCAGAGCCTTCTCGAGAACCAGACGGAGATCGGTGTCGAGCCCGGTTGGCACCACCACCGGAGGAATCCCAAACGGCGGCGATCGGTGGATCACCCTGACGCGCTCCTGCAAGTCGGGGTTGCGAGCTAGAGCATGATCGAGCACAAGACTGTCCACCGCCGCTCCGTCGGCCACGCCATCGGCAACAGCTTCGATCGCCCTGTCGTGGCTATATGTGAAGAAGCTCGATGAGAAGAAGTCGTCGGGGATCTCGTCAAGCTGTTGCCGTAGAAGATAGGTCGGGTATACCCGACCGGTGTGGCTCATCGGATCCGTGAACGCAAATACTTTGTCTTCCAGGTCGGCAAGCGAATCGGCCATGCTCGCAGCCGGCACGATGAGTGACGAGTAGTAGACGGTTTCGGCGTTGACTTCAGGGACGACGAGAAGCTCCATGTCTCCCCGGTCTGTTCCATCGACATAGGCGCTTGTGCACACGAAGGCCAGGTCAACAGACCCAGCAGCGATGAGATCGTTGACTTCGGCGTAGGTTCGCCGCTGCACGAGTTCAACAGGCCGACCCACAAGCTCGGCGAGGTAATCCGCCAGACCGGCATAGTTGTCAATGTTGCCTTCGGGAGACAAAACGGCAGCAACAGCCATTCGCAGCGGTTCGATCTCCACCGGAGCAGTCTCCGGCAAAACCTGACGATCGCTCAGGTCGACGAATGGGATTTCGGTCGCGAACGCGCCACAGCCGCCGACAGCCAGCACTATGGCCGACCACAGGCCCATGGCGACTCTTGCTGATGTCGCCGTTCGTCCCGTTCGGTTCGTCACCATCGAGTCAGAACCGCTCTCTCGGTGTCAGTCCGAATTGAGTACCTCGCTTACCCGCCGGGCAGTGAGAGCGCCCAGCTCCCAAACCGCAATTCCAAAGCTGAGCTCTCAACATCAGAGTCTCTCACGACGCACGGGTTCAAGGTAGGGCCATGCGACCCTGCGCTCAAGGCCCAGAGGCGGTACCGATCGACTGTGAGCATGTGTCCCGTGAGGGGGGGGTCACCGTCTGACTCTCAGCGTGTTCAACCACGAGCTCGTATGGCAGAAGCCCCATGACCGACTATGTGCCATCCGGCCGTTAGGCCGGCGAAATGCGAGCTGATCCTGGCGTATTACACAGGGCGAGCAGCCGCAGCCCGGCGCCCGTGGTCTTGTTCGGGGCCGCACCGGGAGGGATGATGGATGGGGGAAGCGAAGGAGATCTCAGCGATGAGATACCTGGCGGATACGGTGCGAATCGAAGCGTCTCCGCAACGCGTGTGGGAGTGGCTGATCCACCTTGCCGAGCACTACCGCGAGTGGCACCCCGATCACGTAACTGCAGAGTGGGTGAGAGGCAAACCCAATCGAGTTGGATCGATCCTTGAGGTCATCGAGAGCCTGGATGGCCACCGCGAGCGGCTCAGGTTTGAGTTAACCAGAACCGATCCACCGGCGTTGTACGAGTATCGAATCCGTGGCGCCATCGGTGCCCTCCTCCCGAATGGATCATTTGTCATCGAGAGTGACAAAACCGGGTGCGTCTTCACCGCAAAGATCGCTTACCGGTTTGGCGCCCTCACCGAATGGCTCTTCCGAAGCAGGATGAGGGCCTTGCAGGTCCATCAAGAGGAAGAGGGCCTAAATCTGAAACGGATCCTCGAGAGGCCGTCCTGATGCCCCGGGACCACCTGGAACATCGCGCCAGCGCGAAAAGCAGGGCTGATTCGCGAAAAATATAGACCCCCAGGGTTTGTCGAACGTGTCGTGGAGCGAGTAGAAATGGACCCTTCTTCCCCCAAGCACGGGATTCGGCTACGCCTTTAGAAATGACTCTTGCGTAGTTACACCCGTGTAACTATTATTGACTTCCCCTGCGCAACATATGGGGTCCACCGACCATCGTGGACCACAAGATGTTGTGGTTGTGGACAAGAGTGTGGATAAGTACGCGTCTGGGGACGTGACGGGAAGGGTGACACTATGGGCCAGGGATTGACTGTCGAAAGGCGGTTCACGACCGAAGGTCAGGACGTTTTCGACTCGGTGGAATGGAGCCGTAGGGACTCCAGAATCACCAACCCCGACGGATCGATCGTCTTCGAGATGCTGAACGCGGAGATCCCGGCACAGTGGTCGCAAGTAGCTGCCGACATCATGGTGTCGAAGTACTTCCGCAAAGCAGGCGTCCCCCAATACGATGAGGCAGGCAACGTCGTCCTAGACGATGACGGTGAGCCGGTGACAGGTCCCGAG
>JAYEIP010000091.1:0-2697 GCA_034660155.1 Actinomycetota bacterium
ACCGCGCACGCCCCCCATTTGCTCGTACGACGATTCGAGCAACGCGTCGCCGTCCCGTCGCTCAAACAACTCGGTCATTGTGTACTGGAACATCGGCAGAGCACCGGTTTCGTCAAGAACGTCGGCCAGAAGACGTGCGAGCAACTTTGGCTCGAGTCGGACACCGGCGATGGCGGCAGGCTGCAATGCAGCCTCTTCGAGCTCTGCTGCTGACAGTGGGGTGACGTTGACTACCGCGGTGCCGAGGCGAGCACCGAACGCCGGATGAAGCAGCGGGCGATCGTAGAAGTCCGCCCGCAACGTCAAAACCACGGTGATGCGGCCGTGAGGCTCCTCGATCGCGGCAAGTAGTGCTTCAAGGAAGTGGCGTTGCACGTCTCGATCGCCTACCAGCGTGAACAGTTCCTCGAACTGGTCGATGACTAGCAGCAGCCTGGCATTGCCGTCGGGGAGCATACGCAGCCCGGCCTTGAGAATCGCTTTGGGGCCGGTGGCCAGCTGATCAGAGAGGCTATCGGGTCCGTCGAGGCGGGAGCGGAGGAGCCCAGCCTCCAGCTCGTCGAATGGATGAGCGCCCGGAACCATCTGGGCGATGACCCAGTCGCTGTATTCGCCCAATGCACCTTTCCGTAAACGAGGGATAAGCCCGGCGTGGACGACGCTCGACTTGCCGGAGCCGCTAGGACCAACCACCGCGATGAGGCGATCGCTGTTATCAAGCCGTCGCAGAAGGTCTGCGACAAGCGACTCTCGACCGAAGAATCTTGACTCGTCAGACTCTCTGAAGGCGTGCAATCCTCGATACGGATTGGGGAGAGCTCGATCCGCGACAGCGTGAAGTGGCGCTTGGCGCCGAGCCACTAACCGTTCGTCGTGAAGCAGGATCTGTTCCTCGAGCCGTCTCAGCTCAGGAGAAGGGTCAATACCCAGCTCGTCGGACAAGATGCGCCGGTGTTGCTCGTAGGCTCGAAGAGCCTCAGCCTGACGTCCCGATCGATACAGAGCAATCATCAATTGCCCAACGGGACGCTCTCTGTACGGGTTCTCTCTAGCGAAAGCCTGCAGGGCGCTGACCAATTCCCCGGTTTGACCCAGGGCCAGTCTGGCATCAACACGAAGCTCGCTTGCTTCGAGCCGCAGCTCGCTCAAGCGACCGACCTCGTTGCGGGTGAACTCCTCGTAGGCGAAATCCTCAAGTGGGTTCCCCCGCCACAAGCCAAGTACCTCGTCGAGAGTCTCGACTGTCTTCTGGGGGTCGGTTTCGATCTGGACTCGGGCCTGGTCGAGACCGAGCTCGAAACGTAGGAAGTCGACTTGACCTGGATCAACTTCTAGGGCGTAGCCGGGATCTTTGGTGAGCAACACCGAGTTCTCTCCCCGACCCGTTCTTTCCGGCTCCAGGACCGACCGGAGCCTCGAGATGTACACCCAGAGTGCGTTTTCCTTATCGGCAGCCTCCTCACCCCATAACGCATCGATGATCCGATCAGTGGACACGACTCGATTGGCGTGGATGAGAAACAACGCAAGCAATGACCGTTGCTTATACCCACCGAGATCGATGAGCTCGTCGTCACGAGCTACTTCTAGCGGTCCCAACAACCTGAAATCGAGCCGTTCAGTCATCACCCTCCCAATGGATGGACCGAGCCAACCATACGCGACTTACAACCGACTTACGCGGGCGAAAGTCGTGACAAGCGGACTGTCGGTGGCCCGTAGGGACGCTGCCGGATCTTGCGGACATGAACACCAGAACCCGCACCACATTGTCCGTCGCCCTGCTTCTCACAATGATGATCCCCCTGACCTCTGCGACAGAGGCCAGCACCCCCGCCGCAACCAGTGGGCTAACTCGATCCGTTGAGGCCAAGGCAACGCTGTACTCGACCCCACATGTCGATCTGCTTGAGCTGAGGCTGCCGCCGAGTGCGATTTTTGGAACGACCACGGTCTATGCCGAGACTCAGAAACAGATAGATATGGTGGAGTCGGCGATCGACCGATTCGCCAGGGCCGGCCTCGAGCTTCCTCCCGTGACGATCCACATGCATACGAGTCGGGCCCACTGCTCTATCTATCCGAAGTACATCCGGAACGGCTACTACATCCAGATCGACGGTGAGCATGTCATCCATTCGTGTGACAACGAATGGACGTTGCTCCACGAACTCGGCCACGTGTGGGACAGTGTCACGCTCGATGACACCACCCGGCAGCAGATCCTCGACCTCCAGGGACTGGAATCCTGGCGTCACGAGACATGGAACCAGGCCGGAGCCGAGCACCTAGCGTCGATCGTGGCTTGGGCTCTCGAAGGCACTCACCCCAATCGAATAGGCAACTACACGCTAGCTGAGCTTGCAGACGTCTACTTCGCCGCGACCGGAACTCAGCCGCCACGTCTGGCAGGATCTGAAACCTAAGTTCGCACTCTCGCAGTTCCCTTCCCGATCAAGGGATTCAAGGATTTCGCTGTCGAAGCCTCGCGTCTGCGGCTGATGCCAGAGTTCGCGGGCAGAGACTGCCACGACACCGGCGTGATTCTCGGTGATGCAATGATGGTGGCCTGCGCCGGGGACGACGGATTCACGGTTTGGACACTCACGGGCTCGGGTACCCTCGAAGATCCGGACCTCTTGTACTCGAAGTCCATCTCCGGGGTCAACATCGGGCACTCGGCCATGTTCACCTGGG
>JAYEIP010000092.1:0-13248 GCA_034660155.1 Actinomycetota bacterium
GTTGAGTTCCCCCCTGGGGGGAAAGTACCGCCGGCTCGAAGAGCCGGGGGGGTAGAGGGGACCTCACAGGGTGAGTTCCTTGGGAGTTCGCAAGCGAACTCCGGGGTCTGGACCTCACAGGGTGAGTTCCTTGGGAGTTCGCAAGCGAACTCCGGGGTCTGAGCAGGTGTCCGAGCCGCGGTCGGCTAAGTCAACGAGGTCGGTGGCCGGACTTCTTCGCCGTCGATGGTGATCGCCAGTTCGTTGCCGGCTCTCCGTAGCGCATTTTCGACCGACTCGGGGTCGGACCCCCCGGCGAAGACGAAGCCGAGGTAGCGATCGCCTTCGGGGAGAGTCTCAACCCGGCGCCCGATGGGGATCGTTATGGAGATGTCATCGATCCCGTCGATTGCCCGGGCAGCCTCGATACCGGCAATCTCTGTCAGGGTGCCCGTCGCCGGGATGGGGAGCATGAGCACTCCTGCCGCCGGTCGGCCCGGCGAAGCGTCAAGGGTCGACAGGCCAAGTGCACTGCGCAATACCATCACCTCCAACGACTCTCCCAGTAACCCAAAGCTCAGTGAACGGCCGCAGAGGCCTCCGATCGATCGTGCTGCAATCTCGATCAGGTAGCAGACCCCCTGCGGGCTGATCCTGACCTCGGCGTGGATCGGGCCGGTTTCCAGGCCGAGGGCGGTGACGGCTTTCGCCACCAACGCGATGGCATCTCCGAGATGGTCGGGGTTGTGGCGCGACGGCGTCACGTACAGGGTCTCCTCGAAATAGGGGCCGTCCATCGCGTCGGGTTTGTCGATGATCGCGAGCACCTCGGGTCCGTCAGCACCGAGGAGCGCTTCGATAACAATCTCGTCTCCGGGAACGAACTCCTCCACGAGTAGCTGCTGACTTTGGGGTACGCCGGCCGATTTCAAGATGGCGCGGACCCGGTCTTCGGTGGCGACCGCGGTGTCGGGCCCATCGACTCGGATCACGCCCCGGCTGGCCGCCAGGCCGGTCGGCTTGACCACGACCGGATAGCCGATTGCCGCGGCTGCCCTTGGAACCATTCCGGGTGGCGCTGTCCGGTGTCTCGGCTGCATCACATTCGATCCGGCAAGTCGACCCCGCAGCACGGCCTTGTCCCGGGTGGCCGCCACTGCATCGAGAGAGTTGTGGCGCAAGCCGAGGAGTTCGCCGGCTGCGGCCGCGGCCAATACCCCCTGGTCGTCCATGGCGACTACGGCATCGACGTTGGGGTACCTGGCGGCGATTGCTGCTGCGGATCGGGACACATCTCCAAGATCCACGACGAGACCGGGGTTGCCGGCGGGTAGTTCCCCGTCGCCGACGATGTATGCCTCGACACGAAGCAGCGACGCCGCGGCCAGAAAGTCGGCGGTTCGGTAGCTTGCCTTGCCAGCGACGATAACGACGCGTTTCATCAACCGTTCCTGCGAGTTGTCGGATCCCCTACGATACGCCGATGCCCGACACACCAACACCGGCCGTTGCCATTGACGAGAAGGCCAAGAATCTGGTCCTGGAGATCAAAGGACAGGAGTCCGACGGCGATGAACTTGGCCTCGTGCTCTCGATTGCGGGCATCGACGGCATGGCTTTCCGCTACCAGGTGGCGATGATGCGGGTCGCCGACGCGGCGCCCGACGACCACATCGTTGACCACGGAGATCTCGTGATCGTGATCCCGACGGCTGATCTGGAGAATCTGCGCGGCGCCACGATCAAGACCTCCAAGAATCTTCTCCAACCGGGGCTGGTTCTCGACAATCCCAACACCCCGAGCCCACGGATTCTCGGCCACGGCGAAAAGCCCGACCTTTCTGGTTCGGTTGCCGAACGTGTGGTGCAGGTCTTGGACACGATGATCAATCCCGCAATTGCTGCCCACGGCGGTAG
The DNA here is from genome assembly GCA_034660155.1 of Actinomycetota bacterium. GTDB lineage: Bacteria > Actinomycetota > Acidimicrobiia > Spongiisociales > UBA5794 > JAAETI01. Next base: position 1,897 of record JAYEIP010000092.1, read on the forward strand.
GGCAGATGTCGTCGCTGTCGAAGACAACACCGTCTACGTGCGACTCGGTGGGGGCTGCCAGGGTTGCGGGATGGCTTCGGTCACCTTGTCTCAAGGAATCGAGTCCACTCTGACCCAGATGGTCCCCGAGATCGTCAAGGTCATCGATGTCACCGACCACGCCGGCGGCGATAACCCGTACTACGAGCAGGCGAAGAAGTAAGGGCCACCATCCCCGGCGCCACAGCAGCGTGTTGCTACGTCCTACACTCGATTTCATGATTCCTGCGTGTCCTACATGTGGCGCCGACGGCGTTGCCGGAGCCCGGTTTTGCGCGACCTGTGGCGCTTCTGTGACGTCGACCTGCGCTGAGTGTCATACCGAGCTCCCGAACGGCTCGCGCTTTTGCCCGTCGTGCGGAATGCCGGTAGACGTTGCGTCCGTCCACCCCGGACCCGGTCTAGAGGAGCGCAAGGTGGTCTCGGTGTTGTTCGCCGACCTGGTCGGCTTCACGGCACACACTGCCCAGTCGGACCCCGAGGATGTCCGTGCCCGCTTGACCGTGTACCACCGTGAGATCCGCGAGGATGTCGAACGTTTCGGGGGGCGGGTGGAGAAGTTGATGGGCGATGGTGTGTTCGCTGTGTTCGGTGCCCCGGCAGCTCACGAGGACGATCCGGAGCGAGCGGTGCGGGCGGCCCTCCGCATGCAGCGCTCCGTCGAAGACCTCAACGCCGCAGATCCCGAGCTGTCGCTGTCAGTCCGTATCGCGGTTACGACCGGTGAAGCGATCGTCCAGCTTTCGGATGACGATCCCGACCGTGAGGGGATAATCGGCGATGTCGTCAACACCGCCGCTCGTCTCGAGGCTGTTGCCCCGCCCGGCGGCATAGTGGTGGACGAACGCACCTACCTGGCGACCCGGGATGCGGTCGTTTACGCGGACCTCGATCCGGTGGACATCAAGGGCAAGGTCGATCCGCTCCCCATTTGGCAGCCCACTGCGGCGCGCAGCCGCTTCGGCGTAGCGGTCGACGAACGCCATGTCACGCCGTTTGTGGGGCGAGATGCTGAGCTGGCGGTCCTGGTCGATGCTTTCGAGCGAACGGTCCGGGAGGGCACAGTCCAGCTGGTAACTGTGATCGGTGAGTCCGGTGTTGGAAAGAGTCGCTTGCTCCACGAATTCCGCGAGAACATCGACGCTCGTTCCGATCTCGTGTGGTGGCGGCAAGGAAGATGCTTGCCATACGGTGAGGGCATCACCTTTTGGGCGTTGTCTGAGATCGTCAAGGCACACGCCGGGATCCTGGAGTCGGCGTCTGAGGCGGACGCCATGGCGAAACTGCATGCAGCCGTTAAGTCTCTAGTCACTGATCCGGCAACCGCAGAGTGGGTCCGGGCGAGATTGGCCCCGCTCGCCGGCGTTGGTGCAGCCGAGCCCACGGCAGACCAAGCCGAGCTGTTCTCCGCATGGTCACGATTCTTTGAGGCTCTCGCGGCGCGTAATCCACTGGTGCTGGTGGTCGAGGATCTGCACTGGGCCGACGACGCCATGCTCGACTTCCTCGAGCACCTAACCGAGTGGGTCGTCGCCTCACCCATCTTGGTGGCGACGACGGCTCGCCCCGAGCTGTTTGCACTGCGGAGCGTATGGGGTGGTGGAAAACGCAACGCCACGACGATCACCTTGTCGCCGCTGAGCCACAAGCACGCTGCGGTACTCCTCGGCGCACTGCTCGAGAGCACGGTGCTGGAGGCCGAGGTGCAGAGAGCGATTCTGGATCGGTCGGAAGGAAACCCGCTCTATGTAACCGAGTTTGTCCGCCTGGCAGACGATCGGGGGGTGCTCCAAGACGCTGTCGGGATTGCGGATCTGCCTCTCCCCGATTCAGTGCAATCCATTGTTGCGGCCCGTCTCGATCTGCTCGAGCCGGAGGAAAAGGCTGCGCTCCAGGCAGCGGCCGTGGTGGGAAAGGTCTTCTGGATGGGTGCGTTGCGGTCGCTCCGTCCCGCCCTCGCCTCGTCCACCTTGCTGCGTAGTCTCATCCGGCGCGAACTGATCCGGCCGGTGCGGGACTCCTCGATGCAAGGCCAGGAGGAGTACTCGTTCTTTCACAGCCTGATTCGTGATATCGCTTACGGTCAGATCCCACGTGGGGAGCGGGCGCAACTGCACGAGGCTGCGGCAGGATGGATCGAGGCCGTCACCGGGTCCCAGGGCACCGACGCTGCCGAGTTGCTTGCGTTCCATCTTGGCGAAGCGATGTCGCTTGCGATCACGCCGGCGCCCGAGCTGCGTCTTCGGGCATACCGGGTCAATATGCAGGCCGGAGAAAGGGTTCTAGGGATGAACCCATCTCGGGGTGCCGACTATTTCCGTATTGCAGCGGAGATTGCAGAGGCGGGACCGGATCGAGCCCGCGCTCTATTGGAGTTGGGGCGCGCCAGGCAAGGTGACCCCGAGAAGATCTTGCCCATTTACGACGAAGCCCTGGCGTTGTTTCGGGAGGCGGCCGATATCGAGGGTCAGGCGATGGTGCTGGATGCGATGTCGAGTTTCCTCTGGTGGCGCGGCGACACCAGCGCAGCGAGCGCCAACGCCCTCGAGGCAGTCGAATTGGTCGCTGAGCTGCCTGTCTCGGAGGCGAAAGCACGGGTGCTGGTCGGTCGAGCGGGAGGACTCTTCCTGCGCGGTGAAGCAGCCGAAGCGCTCGATTTTGCCGAGCGGGCGGCGCCGGTGGTGGCAGCCGCAGGAACTGCCAACGATCAAATCCGGTTGCTCTCAGCCCGCGGTGGTGCACTTGTGGAGCTGGGTGAGCCAGACGGCGTCGGCTATCTGGAGGAAGCTGCGGCGATGGCGTTGGATCGCAACATGACCGGTGCTGCCACGACGGCGCTTAACAACCTGGCAACGGTTGTGGCGCAGATGCGCAATACCGGAGAGGGGATCGCCGTCATCGACAAGCAACTCGATCTTGCCGCTGAGCGGGGCCTTCCTTTCGCCGTCGCCTGGGGCCGGTTTACGAAGTGCGAGATCCTGGTGCCGATGGGACGGTGGGACGAGGTGTTGGACCTGACAGACAAGGTTCTACGCCGCGATGCCGAGTGGGGCGGTAGTCAGGCCGGGCAGGGAGCCGCCGCCCTTAGGGCGAGTGTGTTGTTCCACCGTGGCCGCGAGCAAGAGGCCCGTGACCTCTTCGACCCATTGCTGGAGTCGGCCCGCGAGATCGAGGATCAGCAGGTTCTTGCCCCCGCCCTGGCATTTGCAGTAGCGCTGGCTCACGATGCAGGTGACGGCGACACCGTGCTGGCTCTAAGTAAGGAGTTCGAGCGGGCTACGGCCGATGCGCCTGCTTTTCGCTCGTATTTCCTGGCCGACGTGACCGCGTCGCTGGTCACCTCCGGCGAGCTGGAGTTGTTGGAACGTCTCGTCGGGACAAGCAGTGGCGTCGGCACCCTGGGAGCAGTGCAGGTGGCTCGAGGCCGTGGTCATCTCGAGTTGGCCCGGGGTGATGCGACTCGAGCCGTGGCAGAGTTCGCTCGGGCCGTGGACCTGGCCGACGATGCCGGGCGAGTGGTTGACGCCACCATGGCCCGCATCGAACAAGCCCGGGCTCTGGTTGCCACAGGCACGATCGAAGAGGTCGCCACTTTGTTGGACGAGGCGCGTTCTGCCACCGATGCGATGGGCGCCACCAAGCTAACCGAACTGATCGAGGCCGTATTTGACGAGCAGCCAGCGGGTCAGGTGTCGAGAGACTGACCCGGGAGTTCGGAGAGATCTGCCGCGATCGGTGGCTCGGGTTGGCTAGTGTCGACTCCGAACCTGCGACTAGGAGCAAAAATGGACAAAATCGAATTTCTGCGGAACACACCGCTTTTCGCTAGTTGCTCCGACAAGAACATCGAATCGATTGCCGATCTGACCCGTGTGCGCCAGTTCGAGGCGGGCGACAAGATCATCCGTGAGGACAGCGAGAGCACCGTGGGGTTCTACATCCTGCTCGAAGGGACGGCCAGGGTCAGCCGTGGGGATCACGATCTTGCCGAGTATTCCCCTGGCGACTATTTCGGGGAGATCGCCCTGCTGCTCGATGACACGCCACGTACCGCAACAGTGTCTGCCATCTCCGATGTCAGGGTGCTAGCCCTCACCCGCTGGGATTTCCGCGCACTTCTCAAGACCAACCCCGAGATTGCGGTCGGAGTGATGGCGGTGCTTGCCCAACGGCTGGCGGCCACCGATCGCGCTCTCACCGAGTAGCTATCCGGCGGATGCTGCCGAAACACGGGCCGAAATGTCGCGCTGCCTCAGTTAAGCCGGGCATTCGCCGATAATGGTTAGGTGTCACGTCTTCGCCACATAATTGCCATGGCGATAGGCGTCGTGGCTTTGCTCGCACCAGTCGCGGTAGCGGATGAGGGGGATTCTTACCTCACCAACCCGTACCAGGACGCACCTACCGACTGGAATGATCCCTGGCGAGATAGCACCGTCGGACCGCGCAATAACCTCAGCGTCATCGATGGGCACATCGGGTCCGGCGTTAGGGTGACCATCGACAAGGGTGAGCACTTTGGTGCAGCCATGCGGTGGCGCTTCATGGACAACGGGATCGAGGAGCCGGAGCAACTGTGGTTCCGCTACTACCTCAGATTCCCCGAGGACTTTGCCAACACCGGGAAGGGCAAACTCCCAGGTCCTGCGGGGTTGTACTCATCCAGCGGTCGTGGCAACCGTCCTTCCACGCCGACCGAGCCAGGCTGGTCGGCCCGCATGTTCTTTTCTCCCACCTACGACGACCGCGACGCCGATCACACGAGAATCGGCTACTACCTGTATCACCTGGATCAGGTGAAGAACCACGGCGACCTGCTCCTATGGGATGAGACTGCCGCCACTTTGGAGCACGGACGCTGGTACTGCATCGAAGGTCAAGTGCAAATTAATACGCCGGGTCAGGACGACGGCAGGGTTACGGGTTGGGTCGATGGCACTGAGGCTTTCAACCGTGATGACGTGAGGTTGCGACGGGCGGATGAGTCGGCGGTGCGAATCGACAGTTTCTGGTTCGATGTCTACTTCGGAGGCAAGGTTCCAACAACCGAGCAACTCCAGATCGACTTCGACTCGTTGTCGTTCGGGCAAGAGCGTCTTGGCTGTGACGACTCCTCAGAACGCGGATTCGATGGCGAGTTCTTCGATGACGAGGGATCTGTCCATGAGGGTGATATTGATGAGCTGCGGGCATCCGGTGTCATTCACGGCTGCAATGAGAACGGAGACAGGTTCTGCCCAACCGATGGCGTTACTCGCGGAGAGATGGCGAAGCTCCTTGTTGGAGGGCTCGGGCTGCAACCGTCGGGCGTCGATCATTTCACTGATGATGATGTTTCGCCTTATGAGTCAGCGATCAACTCGATCGCCCAACTAGGCATAACTCGAGGCTGCGGGGAGGTGTCCTACTGCCCCCAGGACGTTATGAGTCGGGCAGAGGTAGCGGCATTCATCAATCGGGCACTATCGCTGCCGAGATCGTCGGTCGACCACTACGTTGACGATGTGGCCTCTCCATTCCAGAGCGACATCAACGCGCTTGCAGCGGCGGGGATCACCCACGGGTGCGGCATGGGGATCTTCTGTCCCGATGCCACGCTCAGCCGCGGCGAAGCAGCATCAATCGTCGTGCGGGCGTCACGTCTGGTGGCGATGCGTCGAGAGGCTGAAGCCGAGGTGGTGCGTCGCAACTTGCTGCGGGTGCGTGCCGTTTGAGGCGAGGCGGGCCTAATAACAAGCGAGAACCCCGCCAATAGGCGGGGTTCTCGCTTACTGGTGATTCAGGGTGCTAGACGGCGACGCGGTCCTTGAGGCCCTTGGCGGGGCGGAACTTGGCGTGCTTCTTGGCGGCGATCTGAATCGTTTCGCCGGTGGCAGGATTGCGACCAGTACGAGCCTTGCTGCGGCTCGTATAGAACTTGCCGAAACCGCTGACACTGACCTCACGGTCGGCGTCGAGCTCAACAGCGATGATGCCTTCGCCGGATTCTGAGCTGAAAATGGCTTCGATGACCTCTGCGGCCTTTGCCTGACTCAGATCAGTTTTCTTGGCGAGCTTCTTCGCCATCTCTGTCTTGTTCACGATGAACTCCTATTTCTTGACAAACCTCGGGATGTATTTCCCCGCTGTGCAGACGCCAAGCTACACCCAAAACCTGAATAAACAGTGGATTTATTGCGCGACCTGGCCTGTGAGGGCGATTACTCGATAGGTTCGAAACGGGCTTGGAAGAACCGCAGCGAATCGGGCTCGTAGGTGAAACGGAGGCCGGAGACTGCTTCGGGATGATCAAGCAGAGCCACAACAGATTCTGCGGTGACATCCATATGAGCCTGCGTGTATACCCGGCGGGGAATAGCCAGCCTGACCAGCTCCAGCTTGGGGTAGTGATGATCACCGGTTGCCGCGTCGCGGCCGGCCGACACCACGCCCCGCTCCATGCCTCGTACCCCTGACTCGACGTAGAGCGCCGCGACCAGTGCCTGGGCCGGAAACTGGTCGTGGGAGATGTGCGGCAAGATGGCCATGGCATCAAGAAAGACGCCGTGACCACCGACCGGGCGGATGATCGGCACCCCAGCCTTGATCAGTGCATCTCCGAGATACTCGACTTGGCCGACACGGGCATGGACATGATTGTCGGTTGCGACCATCTCCCGGATACCGCGGGCCAACGCTTCCATGTCGCGGCCGGACATGCCGCCGTAAGTATGGAGGCCTTCGAACGCAACCAGCAGTCCACGGGCCTCACGGGCCAGATCAGGATCACGCAGTGCCAGGAACCCGCCGATGTTGACCAGGTTGTCTTTCTTCGAGGACACCGTGGCGCCGTCGGAGTAGGAGCAGATCTCTTGCATGATCTCGGCGACGCTCTTGTCGTGGTAGCCGGTCTCGCGCTGTTTGATGAACCAGGCGTTCTCCACCGCTCTGGTCGCGTCCAGCATCACGAGGATGTCGTGACGGTGGCAAAGCTCGTACGTTGCCTTGAGGTTTTCCATCGACATCGGCTGACCGCCAGCCATGTTCACATTGGTCTCGACCGAGATGTAGGGAATACGGTCGGCACCAACCTCGTCGATGAGCTTCTGGAGCTTGTCCAGGTCCACGTTGCCTTTGAACGGGTGGAGGCTGTTGGGGTTGTGGGCGTCGTCGATGATGACGTCGACGAACTTGCCGCCTGCCCGTTCCTGGTGATAGCGAGTGGTGGTGAAGTACATGTTGCCCGGCACGTAGTCGCCCTCTTTGATGAGGATCTGGCTCAGGATGTGCTCGGCACCACGTCCCTGGTGGGTTGGGATCAGCTCTTCGTAGCCGTACACATCTTGCATGGCGTCGACCAGGTGGTAGAAGCTCTTGCTGCCGGCGTACGCCTCGTCACCGACCATGAGCCCTGCCCACTGGTAGTCCGACATCGCTGAAGTACCTGAATCGGTGAGGAGGTCGATGTACACATCATCGGAGCGCAGCAGGAACGTGTTGTAGCCCGCTTCCTTGATGGCCGCTTCCCGCTCCTCGCGGCTGGTCATCCGGATCGGTTCGACGACCTTGATCTTGTACGGCTCGGCCCAGCTGTGACGGCTCATGAAGCTTCCTTTGGCTAAGGCGCCGCTTCTACGGAGGATCGTTGGTCGATACGGCGCACGTTCGGGATTCCTGCTTTGATCATATGTTTTCTACGGCTATCGTCAAGATCAGACGAAAGGTATTCGGATTATGGCTTCAATTCCGTTGGTAGACCGCACAGATCGCGCCATCGTTGGGCTTTTGCAGCAGAATGCGCGCCTGTCTAACAAGGAGATCGCGGCGACCGTTGGGATCGCTCAGTCGACATGTTCGGAGCGGATCCGGCGTCTGGAAGCTGCGAGCGTCTTTCGCGGCTTCCACGCCGACGTCGACCCTGCGGTTCTGGGTGTCGGCCTCCAGGCAATGATCGCAGTGCGCCTCCACCGCCACGAGACCACCCAGGTAGAACGTTTCCGGCGATACACCGAGCAATTGCCAGACGTTGTCGCCTTCTATCACATGGCCGGGACCAACGACTTCTTAGTCCACGTGGTGGTGCGCGATTCGGATCACCTGCGTGACATCGCCATGGGTGCCTTCACCGCCCAACCCGAAGTAGCGCACATCGAAACCTCGATCATTTTCGAGCACACGAGATTCAGACGGTTGCCGGACTACGGAGCGCGCTAACCACTTGCCGGCTCTATCAGTCCCTTGGGGGGAAAGTACCGCCGGCTCGAAGAGCCGGTGGTAGGGGGGTCTGAGGAGGTTTCCGAGCACTAAGAACTCGGCACCACGGGGATCACGGTTACGCCTTTGGTGTCTGCCATTACGAGGAGGCACTCACCCTCCGTCTCGTCGATGGCGGCGACGATCGTGTCGGCAGTGGGTACCGGCCCTGCAATGTCGAGGCGGTGCATCACGCTGAGCCGCACATGGGCTCGCTGCTCGATCTCGCGGGCGTCGCCGTTGCCTGCCCACACCAGGGTGACGTCGCGCCACAGCCGGGGTTGCTCGACGGTCCGCTCCGCTCGATATACCGACCAGTGATACGCGGCGATGGCCCCGGTGGTGACCAGAAGGCCGATCGGGACCCTGATGTCGTCCAACACCGCACCACCGCTGCGCTCGCCGAGGATCGCCTCGAACACGACAAAAACCAGACGGATCAGTGCTCCGAAGGCAACGGCGCCACCGATGCCGAATACGGCGAACAGGTAGACGCGGCGAGCCGGAGATGTCGCCTCGTGTTGGGTGTCAGTAGCGAGTGCCCGCTGGGCATGACGCCACGCCACAGCCCACAGCGGCGTACCAACCAACAACAAGGTGACGGCGGAGATAACGATGTTGACGTCGGAGTCGCCCTCAGAGACGACATCACTCGAACCGAAGACGGTGAACAGCGCGACGATGAGCGTCGTCAGGGCTCCGGCCACCGTCGCCAGAGCGACACCGGAGACCAGGTAGTCGTAGATGCGATCGATGTCGGTACGTATCCGGGCTTTGTCGAAACGCAATACAGTCTTGTGATAGAACCAGATCGCCAGACCGATGATGGCGGCCGCGAATGCCGGGCTCGCATCTTCGAAGTGGGCAGCAGCCGACGTGGTCCCGGGGTCACCGAACAGCCATTGCAAGGTGAGGAACAGGGCAATGGCGCCGCCGATCACGGCGGCCAGGAGACCTCCGAGGATGCCGACCAGGATCACGTATCCGTGCCAGACGTTCGTACGCTCGGCGTGGAGTCCGTTACGCAGCCAGTGCCAGGTCCACACCACGGCACCGATGCCGATGGCGACGATGGCCATCGAGAAGCCATCGCTGAAGAATCTGCTCACGTCGACCCCGCGGGCTTGCTCGAAGGCTCGGTCAATCGCCGAGGCGATGATGAAACCGGCTCCGCCGGCCATCGAGCCGAGGCCGATGGCCGCTCCTATCATCACCTGGGCGTCGGCGAGGACCGTCGGCGGGGTGCGGCGCCACACCACCCAATGCGCCGACCACACGGCGACAGCCACAACAAACGGGGCGACCAGAGTGCCTTCGTAACCGTCGCCCTCGATGAGCCTCCCCGCGATGGCAAATGCGGTGCTAACGGCTGTGCTGAGCGAGCCGATCAGCGCCGCATTCAAGTAGAAGCTCCATCCGACGCTGGCCTGCTCGGCCGGATCGGTCTGGAGTTGGCCCCAGATCCAGCGACTCAGTAGCCAGAAGACCGGGACACCAACAACCGTCAGCGCCAGCGGCCCGGCCAACTCGGTCCCCCGCCGGGCGGCGGCGTCTGAGATGACTCGACCCAACACGCCACTGACACCGGACGCGGCGACTACGAGAGCCGCGAGGAGCAAGACGTACTGGAACAGGCGTCGTAGTGATATCGCACCCCCGGGGGCGGCTCGTCCGCTTTCGTCCCGGCTGCGGGTGGCGTTCACAATGGCGTACACGATGCCGCCGATAACGGCGAGGGGAAACAACAGGCCGAGCATTAGTTACCTCCAGGTACAGCCGGCGAGCGGCCAGGTGGCGTCGGTGATGACCCATTCGCCGTCGAGACGGTCGAGCTCCAACTCGGTCTCTCGCGAATAGTCGTAATTGTCAAAAGGGAAGATGCCCAGGTCGTAGTCACTTGATTTCAGGCGGAGCTCGATCTCGGCGTGATCGCCGTCACTCCGAACTTCGTCGAAAGATGCGGAGTCGGCGCGGCGGACCCACCACAACTCGATATCCTTCGGCTCGCACTTCGCCTGGAGCTCCGGGGATAGGTAGCCGAAAGCGGTATCCGTGTCCTCCTCAAAGAGGGCCTGGATGTATGCCTGAGCAGTCGCCTCGGGAGTTCCGGGGTCATAGGTGCGGATGTTCCCTCCGGCGAGGGCCAGAGCGACGATGACGGCAACCATGACTAGAAATCCGATGCCGATGAGGATCGGTGTTCCGGGCATGCGAGGCGTCTTATCGTTCATGGTTTCAGTATCTCAAGTGAGGCCTTCACGACATAGGGGGCCTGGCCCCTATTGGTCGTAGGGGTGAGGACTGTCGGCGACTCTCGAAGTCCCACAAATGGCGGCTCTAGAAGTCGACAGATCCCGCGCAATAGACTGCGCTGCGGAGGAGACCATGAGAATCTTGTTGGTTGGCCCGGGGCGGGCCGGTATGTCACTGGCGATGGCGGCGCTCGCTGCCGGGCATGATCTTGTGGCCATCGTTGGGCGCACCATCGAATCCTCCGAGCGGGGAGCGGCCATGGTGGATTCGGTTCCTCTGACCATGGGCGATGAACTACCCGACGCCGACCTTCTATTGATCGCCGTTCGTGATGGTGCCATCGAAGCCGTGGCGGCCGGACTTGCGGGGCATGTCACCGGGATCGGTGCCGCGGTGCATGTGTCGGGTTTGACGTCAGTGACGGTTCTCAGGCCACTGCGGGACGTAGGTCTCCACGTCGGCTCATTCCATCCACTGCAAACTCTCCCCACCCCGAAAGCAGGGGCGGCCCGGCTTGCCGGCGCCTTCATCGCCGTAACTGCCGAGCCTCCGCTTCAGCAACAGCTCGAGGCCCTAGCCGTCGATCTAGGGGCAACGCCCTTCGTTCTCGATGATGCTGTCAAGCCGCTCTATCACGCGGCCGCGGCCGCGGCCGCCAACTTCCCGCTGGCGGCCCTTGCCATGGCGGCCGACATGTTCGAGGAGGCAGGTGTGTCCTGGGCCGCGGCTCGTCCACTCGTTGAAGCAGTTGTCGCCAACGCCTTCGAGCTTGGCCCGCGGGCTGCTCTTACCGGTCCCGTAGCCCGCGGCGATACCGAGACGGTCGCA
>JAYEIP010000093.1:0-13238 GCA_034660155.1 Actinomycetota bacterium
CCCCCACCCGGAAGTTGCCTCCTACATGGTGAGTAAGGCCCGCGACCCGGAACGGTGGCTTGACGCGATGCGGGGCCTGCAGCACTCCTTGGGAGCCGATCCGATCGACTGAGACGTCGGCTCAACATACGTTTCGAGCCAATAGGATGGGTCCGTTCGTGCTGAGCGGACGCCGGAGGCACCTCAATGAGCAGACAGACAGTAGTCGCTGCCGTCGCGGCGTTTGCGCTCGCCGTCACCATTGGGATCATCGTCGGTCGTAGCGGAGCGGATAGTCTCACCGCGAACGAGTCAAGTTCACCGCCGGCCACAACTACGCCGGCTGTAGCCGGCGCCGTGTTCCTCGGATCTGGCGAAACTGTCATCGGCCCTGCGGTGGTCATCGCAGGGGAGCTCCAACTGGAAGGAGAGCAGGTGACCCTCGGCTTCCAGCTCGAAAGCCTGGCTCCGGTAGGGGATGCGCCCGACGTCACCAGGTTTCTCGGCTTCCAGTCCACCGAGACGGTGCCCGCAGAAGATCTCAATACCGTCTTTCTCGACAGGTGGATACTCATCACGTCATCAGGTGACATACCGGGAACCGTCGCAAACCCGATCGCCCGAACTGCGAGGTTTGAGGTGGGACCGAATTTCTCGCTCGACTCGGTAACAGGGGTGAGATTGGCCTCGTACTCGCTGCTCATTCCCATCGAAATTGAGTTCTCCATCGATCTGGACGACGACACCGTCGAGGTTGCGCCCGGTATTACGGCGCGGCTGCTGGCCGTCACGGAGCAAACCCTGACGATTGTTCAGGTGGAGTTGTCTTCAGACCGGGATCTCAGCCACTCGCAGGTCGGGGTTTCCGGTGTCGGACCGGGTTGGAAATCGGCAGTCCGGGAGGCAGAAGGACGTACCCGATGGAATCTCACCTACGACTCTCCCGAGGCCCCATCGCCGATCCGTTTGCTGTTGAGCGGCTCGATTTGGGTGGACATTGACGAGCAGCCTCAGATAGTCCTGGAGGCGGCAGGATGAGCGAGACTATCTGGGATGAGCTCATGAGGTCACCGCTCGACCCCGACCCCGACGAGGACGGCAACGTCCTTGGCGTCTTGGTCCCGGTGGGACTAGCTGCGGCGATCGGGCTGGTTCTCGGCCTAACGGTCGGCGGTGGCGAGGACACCCCCAATCCAACACTTGCGATCGAAACAACAACGACCGCCACAACCGCGCTCCCCCCTGCGGACCCAATCATGCCCGCGGGATATACCGAGGTCGGCGGTATCGGTCTGGCGGCACTTGCCTCGTTCACCCGGGATGGCGACTTCTACATCGTCGTCAACTCCGCGGCCAGAAGCGATCAAGACCGCAGCGAAACTGATGAGTTCCACATCGCAGAGTGGGTGCTGGCTGGTGATGGAGTCGAGATCACGGCCTCCCGAGCCTTCCAGACGGGCTTGACGCCCGGGGTGCGTCTTGTGGAGTTCCCCGGAGTCGGGCCCCTTCCTGCGGCTGGTCCCGAGTTGCGGGTACGACGCGCCACCGAGATGGTCGTGCGCAGCGGCTGCAACGGTTGCGCCGCAAGTTCTGTGCATTCCGCAGATGGCGAAATAGTCCTCGAAGGGTTCGATCGACCATACGCAATTACGGAGCCGATCATTGTCGGGGTAGGCCGCGGTATCAATCTTTCGATAGATGAACTCCAGATTACCGACGAGTGGGGCTACGCGACCTGGCACGCGATAGACGAAACCGACGCCAGACTCAGGACCACCCTGATCATCGTCTTCGAGGGCACCGATGACCCGGGGACGGAGCAGATTGATCCGACGTTATTGGTCCCACCACATGTGTTAGGGCTCGCACCCGGGCAAGCGGTTCTTGGCAATCCAGACCCATTCTCCAGAGATGGATGGATCGGCCTCGATCGCACCGGCGAGATCATCACGACCGACAATCAGCCGGACCAGCTCGTGCTTCGCTGGACCGTCGAATGGCAACATCCCGTGGGCGACCAGATTTCTCTCCCGTTGGAAGGAATCACCGACCTTCGTGATGTCGGATGATCGGCAGACGATGCTCACGGGATATCACCGATTCTCTCACGAGTTTCTTAGGCTCATCCTGCACGATTAGCCCCAAGCGCAAACCTCTGCAGGAGTCCCCATGGAACCACAAGATCAGCAGCATGACCCCTTCAAGGCCGAGTTTCCCAAATCTGGAGTTGACCACCAGCCCGTAGGTCCGTCGCCTACACCCCCGCCCACTCCCCCGCCTGCAGTTATAAGGGAGCGGCGCGGGTATGGCATGTGGCTCGGTGTGGCCGCGTTGGTGGCCGCCGGTGTCATCGCGGGAACTGTCCGCGCGGCAAACTCTCCGTCTGAAAGTGAGACCGCACCGTTGCCAGCGATCGTGGCCGCCGCACCAGCGCCGCCGACCTTTGAGCCAGTCGAGCTACCCGTAGAAATCACACCAGCTCTCCTCGACGCGTCGGCGGTTGGCGCCGAGGTTATCCCTTCGGTGGTCACCGTCCAGGTGGGCGAATCCGATGCCGAGGGAAACCTGTTGGTGCGCGGCTCCGGGTCTGGAATCGTCTACGACGCCCAGGGACATATTGTCACGAACAGCCACGTTGTCGCCGCCGGGTCAACTTACGAGGTTGTGCTCGCCGATCTCCGGGTCTACCCCGCAGAGCTAATCGGCACTGACCCCACCACCGATCTTGCCGTTTTGTCCATAACGGCCCTAGACATCGAGCCAATCGTCTCCGGTAACTCCAATGCGCTAGATGTCGGTGCCCCCGCCATCGCCGTTGGTAGCCCCCTTGGCCTCAGAGGCGGACCGTCGCTAACAGTTGGGGTCATCTCTGCATTCGGGCGCGAGGTCCGAACCAGCAGCACCACCACTCTCTACGGGATGTTGCAGACGGACGCCCCCATCACTCAGGGATCGAGCGGCGGCGCCCTCGTTGATGAGCATGGTCGCCTCGTCGGAATCACAACTGCGGTTGGAGTGAGCGACGTCGGAATCGAGGGTATCGGCTTCGCAACCCCAATTGAGGTTGTCACCAGGGTTGCGGACGAGATCATCGCGGGCGGCGGAGCCAGCAATCCCTATCTTGGAATCTCGGGAAGAACCTCATTTGCAGAGACCGCCGACGGCGGGACCGCCCCCATCGGTGTCTTTGTCAATGAGGTCGAGCCCAACACGGCAGCTTCGATCGCCGGGTTGAGCGAAGGCGACGTCATCGCCGCCATCAACGGAGACACGGTCAAGACCATGGAGGAGTTGATTGCGCTACTCCGTCGGTACGGTGCCGGCTCCGACATCAGCGTGACGCTCGATACTGGAGCCACCGTCACCGTGACGCTGGGACAGCGGCCCGACGCTTAAGGCCGAAAGCGGCAACTGACGAGCGGCGCGCCACTACGCGCTCGGCGCCCCCTACTCCCGGCTTCGCCGCCTGGGGCCTGTACCCTGCCCGATGTGAGCTATGTAATCGGAATTGACTCTTCTACAACTGCAACGAAGGCCCAGCTGGTGGATGCTGCGGGGACGGTGGTTGCTGTTGCGTCGAGCGAGTATTCGTATCAGACGCCGAAGCCGCTCTGGAGTGAGCAGGACCCGGAATTGTGGTGGGGGGCTACCAAGATTGTTGTTGGCACGGTGCTCACTGAAGCGGGGATCAGTGGTGATCAGGTGGTGGCGATCGGGCTCACGGGACAGATGCACGGGTTGGCGCTCCTCGATGAGGCAGGCATCGCATTGCGCCCCGCGATCCTGTGGAACGATCAGCGAACGGGAGCAGAGTGCGACGAGATCCGTGATCGGGTTGGGCCCGAGCGACTCATCCGCATCACCGGCAACGACGCTCTCCCAGGCTTCACGGCTCCCAAGATCCTGTGGGTGCGGAACCACGAACCGGACATCTTCAGCCGGGCCGCCCACGTGTTGTTGCCCAAGGATTACGTACGACTGAGGTTGACCGGCGAGTATGCCAGTGATCGGGCCGGAGGCTCGGGGACGATCCTCTTCGATCTCGCGGCGCGCACCTGGTCCGACGATATCGTGACCGCCCTTGATCTCGACCGCTCTCTGTTCCCCGAGACATTCGAAGGACACGAGGTGACCGGGACTGTGTCCAATGCGGCGGCGGCTCTGACGGGGCTGAAAGCAGGGACCCCGGTCGTCGCCGGTGCCGGAGACCAAGCCGCGAATGGTATTGCTGTTGGGGCCATCGAACCTGGAGTCGTCGGCCTCTCACTCGGCACCTCGGGGGTGGTCTTCACAGCAACCGACAAGCCGAGCATCGAACCCCACGGCCGGCTCCACGCTTTCTGTCATGGGGTCGCCGGCAGGTGGCACCTCATGGGCGTCATGCTCTCCGCTGCTGGGAGCCTGCGATGGTTCCGCGACGCGCTTGCTCCCGGCGTCGAATTCCGAGACCTGGCCACCTCCGCCGGGTCGGTACCGGCGGGCAGCGGCGGCTTGTTGTTCTTGCCGTATCTCACCGGCGAACGAACGCCCCACCCCGACCCGCTGGCACGCGGTGCCTTCGTCGGTCTCACCGTGCGCCACGGCAGGGACGAGATGGCCCGCTCCGTCCTCGAGGGTGTCTCTTATGGTTTGCGTGACAGCTTCGAACTCATCCGCGGCGCCGGCGGTGCCGACCTGACGGAGGTCCGCGCCTCCGGTGGCGGTACCCGCAGCCCGGTGTGGCGTCAGATTCTGGCAGATGTGCTCAAGGCCGAGGTTCGCACCGTGGCCACGGCCGAGGGAGCCGCCCAAGGAGCTGCGATGCTGGCAGCCGTCGGAGCGGGATGGTTCACCGATCCCGGCGAGGCGTCCGCTGCCTGGCTCCGGCTCGGCCCGCCCACGAGCCCTGGTGCCGACGCAAACCGGTACGCCGACGCCTACGACAGCTACCGCGCCCTTTACCCGGCTCTACGAGAAACGATGCACCAGCTCAGCACTGGCTGACGTCATCGGTTAGCTCAGCGGGACGGCGGCGAAAGGAACGCTGAAGCGTAGGCACCAGATGAGGACGCTGTGGTACACATCAGGGTCGAAGGTGTCGGGGAGCTCATAATTCTGGCCACCGACGTTTCCCTTTATCTTGCCCAAGTCGATGCGTTCGTCGAGCGCTGCGGCGTCGTAGTCGGCAGAAGGGAGCACCCACACATAGAGGTCGGGTCCGTTCTGGATGTCGGTGTCGTCCTCGAAGCGGAGTACGTACTTGCCGTCTTGTTCGTACACAGTTGCTGTTCCCTCGGCAGCGTGATCAATCCCGTAGAAGGCACCCGTCGTAACAGCGACCGGGCCAACCGGTTCGGGCACTGTTGTGGTGGACGGTGCGACGGTGGTGGTAGTGGTTGGTTCGTCGACGACCGTAGGGTTCGTAACCGCGGTAGTAGAGGTTGTCGAACTCGGCGGGGGCGAACTTACCTGCACAGCGAATGCATCTCCCAGGGACTCGTCGACCACGTCGTCGACGAACAGTTTGTCCGGTCGGAAGGCCAGGAACGCCAGCACCACGACGACAAGGCCACCACCAATGAAGGCCCAACGATATCTTCGAAACAGTTTCACGATCTTCTCCCGGTTGTAACGCTACGGGCAGAAACGACATATGGGCCACTGTTCGTTCCGTTTCGACATGGTGTTCTCCGATTGTTCACTAATGCCTAATCTGCCCACATGTACAGACCTTTGAGTGTTGGAGTACAGCTTCCGGAAATCGAGCGGGAGGTGCGCTGGGCCGAACTTCGGCAGATGGCTATTACTGCTGAGGAGATCGGGTTCGACTCAATCTGGCTTGGCGACCACCTGCTCTACCGCACGGATCAGGGTCCCCGGGGCCCGTGGGAAGCCTGGTCGATGATGGCCGCAATCGCGGCTGTGACTGAGCGAGTGCAAATCGGCCCGCTGGTGGCGGCGACCTCGTTCCATAACCCGACGATGCTGGCCAAGAAGGCAGCCACTGTTGATGAAATCTCCAATGGACGGTTGATCCTCGGGCTAGGCGCCGGGTGGAACCGGACAGAATACGACGCCTTCGGGTTTCCATTCGATCATCGGGCGAGCCGCTTTGAGGAGGCTTTCACCATCATTCGGACGCTCCTGCGGGAAGGAGCGATTGACTTTGCGGGCGACTATTACACCGCCGCCGATTGTGAGCTGGTACCACGGCCTCGACCCGGTGGGCCACCGCTGATGGTCGGCTCGATTGGGCCACGAGTGCTCCGGGCAACCCTCCCCTATGTCGACATGTGGAACGGTTGGCACTCCTGGTACGGCAACGATCCCGCGGGCTTACCGGCTCTTATGGAGCAGGTCGACTCCGTGTGCCGCGAGGTCGGCCGCGACCCGGCCGAGGTGGCACGCACTGTCGCCGTCATGATCGAGGCGCCCACCGGGTCGGGGCGACTGCACGGCAGCTTCGCCCACGGGGAATCTCCGCCCATTGGTGGCTCCCCCGACACCATCGCCGATGCGCTGCGCACGATCGCCGCCACCGGCATCGACCAGGTCCAGTTGGTCGTGGACCCGATAACGAATGACTCGATCGAATGGCTGGGCGGCGCACTCGCGGCACTCGACGGTCAATAGTCAGGGATGCCGCGACCCGACATTCCTCCCACCGTCGAGCGGCAACGAGATCAAGACGGACGAGGAGCGACCGGGTCGTCACCGGTGTAGCGAGCGATCCAAAGGCCACTGTTCATGTCACTCACAAAGAGCACATCGTCGGCCATATGGACGCCCCAGACCATCGGAAAACTCCTTGTGCCGTCCGGGGCAACCCAGTATCCCTGGGGGTCGGGCGTGGGCGGAGGAATGAAGTAGCCGATTTCAACAGGACTAGTCGGATCGGATAGATCCACGATCCTCACGCCGTCTGAGTAGTACGAGACATACAACCGGCCGTCATGGAGCTCAGCGTCGTGTGCGGTGTGGAATCCATCCAGGGCGACTTCGTCGCCTGTTTCCGGCGTACCGTCCCCTGCTGCGAAATCGGCCAGGAGTCGCCCTGCCGAGTCCACAATCGCCAGACGACCCCAGCCGGAGTCATGGCTCCCGGCCTCCTCCGGATAGAAGTCTTCAGAGGTGAGCACCACGAACTCATTCTCAGCGTCGGCGAGGACCGAATGTATATTGCCCTCGTCACTGGGCGCCTGCTGAATCCGGGTCAACGGGGCCGGTGCGGCCAGGTCATCGATGTCCAGTAGGACCGCTCCAGCATCCCAGTTCGCTACCCACAGTTGGGACCCTCCTTCGGCAAACGACACGCTGTGGGCGTGCAGTTCCTCATCCCCCACATCGTCCAACAATTGAGCAACTTCCTCTGGTGGTCCGTCACGCCGGAAGTCCCAGTCACCCACTTCGATGGGATGCCATGGGTTACTAATGTCGATCAGTCGGATATCCCCTTGACGGCCATCGGTATGGAGAAACGATTGCATCACCGTCGCGGCTACCAGCACCCGGCCGTCGGATCGTGCTACCACGTCGAGATCATGGACACCCTGAGTACGGGCGCCGCTGTCATAGATACTCAGGAGCTCCGGTTGCGCAGGATTGGTGACGTCGTAAAGCGCCAGACCACGAAAATCGTCGCCGATCCGTGCTTGCTCGCCGTTGTCGCAAAGGCTGACGGCAATGACCGCCACATCGCCCACAAACGAACCGGTTTCGATCGGTCCCGCCCACACGCTATCGGTATCGGTCCCTGGATACTCGTCGCCGCTTGCCAAAGACCCTATTTGTTGTGGTTCCTCGAGATCGGTTACGTCGATCATCCGCACCCCGCTGGATGGGCATGCCCCTGGGCGACCCCAGGTGCCGAGATACGCCGTATCCGAGTGCACCCAGAGTCCGGCAGCAAACCCGCCGCCTGGATCGAAATGACCAAGGGTGACGGTATCCAGGGTCGCCGGCGCGGGCGGCGAAGCCGATTGTCGTGCCGTGTCAATCTGGCTGGAGGGCACGCCATCGGCTCCCAGCAGATGGGGATAGGGGTTGCTCACAGCACCACCGGGACGGTGCAATTCGAAGTGGAGATGCGACGGAGTCGACTCTGCGTTCCCGCTGTCCCCCACGTAGTCGAGAAGGTCGCCGGCCTGAACCGTCGCGCCGACCTTGATCCCGGCTACCGGGTCGTCGCGAAGACCATCGTCGGTGCCGGGACTGTCGTTATTCAGATGGAGGTAGTACGAAAGCCAGCCGTCGGAGTGTTCCACGACGATGTAGCGCCCGGACCGCTCCCCCAGTCCCACGGTGCGAATGGTGCCATTCGCCACCGCAACGACCGGCGTCAGTTTGTCGGCGAAGATATCAATCCCCTGGTGGGAGCGCCCGTCACCTCGCGGAACGCCAAAGCTGTCGGTAAACGAGTGCCGACCAGCGACCGGAAACACCATCGGATAGAGGTCTTCGGCTTGATTCTCAGCCGACTGCTCGTCGGCGACGACCCACCCGGAACCAGCAATGAGCGTGATGAGGACGAGCGCCAGCCTCGCTACCCCACTCAGCATCGTCAGATTTCTCACGACCCAAACCCCTTAAGCCGTCACCTACCACGATACGTGCCTGAGCCGGGATTGGTAGGTGTGAGTTGAGGAATGCCCGATGCTTGGCTATGAATCCCGGTCGCCGATGCGCGCCCGACCGCACCGTCCAAGACGTTCGGCGCCAACGGCAGCGACCCCGCTGAAGCAGGGCCGCTGTCGTTGTGCACGCCTCGTCGTCTAGGCGGCCGGTGGTGTCTCGGCCTCAACGACGCCCACCAGATTGCCAGCCGGGTCCTTGAAGAGCCCGAAAACAACCATCCCGGGAACAACAGTCCTTGGCACGACGGTGGCGCCACCGTTGGCCTCGGCCTTGCCGAGATGCTCATCCACGCTGTCCACCTGGATGTAGATGGTCTGGTAGCTGGGCATGTGCTCGTTGCCCTTGCCGACAGCCCCACCGATGCCGGTTTCCGCGGCGTCGGCCATGTTGTAGCCGTCAAACCCTTCGATACCTTGCAGCTTCCAGCCAAACAGATTTGTGTAGAACGCGGCCAGCTCGTCCGAATCCGGCCCCATCAGCTCCCAATGTACGATCTTGTGCTCCGCCATTTTCTCTCCTCCTCGGGTCTTCGGCAGCACCCAACCTACGCGTCGGGCGCCGTATATGGACACGACGATCGGGGCGGGCCGTTTTCGACACGACCCGGCAGGAGAGCAGAAACGCCATGGCACGTTCGGCGTTGTCCCGTAGGCTCGGGTACGAAGGAGTCTGTCGAGCGTGGACACAGGCGTTCTCGAAGGAAGCACGTGGTGACCTCGTCCCAAGCAAAGGCAAGTCAAAACCGCCGCGGCGGCATAGCCTGGGCGATAGTCGTGGCGGTCGTGCTAACTGCTAATGCGTGTGGCTCCGATCCCCTCGCAGATCCGAGCTGGCAGCAGGACTTCTCGGTCGAGGGGTGCAAACCCGGTCCCACCGGAACCAATGAGTATTTTGTGCTCGAAACGGGCTTTCAGGTTGTCCTCGAGGGCGGCGGCGAGAAGGTTGCCATCACCGTGCTCGACGAGACGCGAACGATCACCGGCATCGAAACTCGCGTGGTTGAGGAACGGGAGTGGAGAAACGACGAGTTGATTGAAGTGTCGCGGAATTTCTTCGCGATCTGCGACACGACGCTCGATGTTTTCTATTTCGGCGAAGAGGTCGACGACTACAAAGGCGGGCAGATAACCGGTCACGGAGGTGCATGGATCGCGGGAGAGAACGGGGCTCGGCCTGGTCTGATCATGTCCGGCAACCCCGCTCTCGCGATGCGCTACTACCAGGAGGTCGCCCCCGGAGTCGCACTCGACCGAGCCGAAATCGTGAGCCTCAACGAGACGCTCGACACCCCGGCAGGGACCTTTAGCGGAGCGCTCAAGACAGAGGAAACCAGTGGCCTGAAACGCGAGCGTGGCTTCAAAACGTACGCCTCAGGTATCGGCCTGATCCAAGACGAACGCTTGTTGCTTACGGATTGGGGCTTCGTCGACGGCTGACAACCGCCTGCCGACTGAGTCACCGCCCGGGTCGAGTCTCTCTTGCTTGCATCGTCACCGTCAGCGAAATCCGCCGACACACCCTCGTTGCCCGGTGAGTATTTTTAACGGAACACGCAATAGGGCACAGAGGGGTTGCGATGACAATGCTGAGACGATCAGGTGGCGCGCCGACGTCGCTCATGGTTATCTTGGCCATGGTATCGACGAGATCGATGGCAACAAGGTTTATGACCGAATCAAGCGAGCCGTCGACAAGCTGATGGAGGTGAAAGACGCTCCAGCTCCGATCACGACCGCTCGGGATGAGTTGGTCGGGTTCTCTCGTGATGTCGCCCAGGCGAAGATCGATGAGGCGGGTGCCGAAGGCGGCGACGCGGCAAAGATCGCTGAAGCGCTGGCGAAGATGACGAAAGCCGAGGAGAAAGTCGCCAAGGGTGAATACGACCGGGCGATCGACGAGTTCAAGAAGGCGTGGGAGAGTGCCTGGGCGGCATTCTTACGCCCGACCTCAGCCGTTGAGGACGTCGAGCGTACGGCCGATGTCGGCCTCGGTGTTGTAGAAGTGGATCGCCAACCGGATCATGCCCCGGCGGCGCGCAACGTCAACTCCGGACCTCTCTAGATGTTGAGCTACGTCATCGAGCGTGCCGTCGATAGGACAGAGGAACACAATGCTCGAAGGGCGATTCGGGTTGCCTCGATCCTGGACTTCGTAGCGGGACGGGTCAACCCCCTCAACCAGTCGTGACGCCAGCGCCAGGTTGTGCGAGTGGATCTGGTCTACTCCTGTGGTTGTCACCAATTCGACGGCTTCGGCGAGGGCGGCGAAGTTGAAGAAGTTCGCAGTCCCGAAGACGTCGTGTCTCCCGGTTATCGCCGGGGTGATGTTGTCGAGATCCAATTCTGGCAGGGCCAGATCATCAGCGCTGAACGCGTTCAACCAGTACAACTTGGTGGGCTGCAATCGTTGGCTCGCACGCGGCCCAAGCCAGCAGAACCCTGAGCCATAAGGGCCGCAGAGCCATTTGAACCCGACACTCGTCAACACATCGACGGGTAGATCCTTGGGGCTAATTGGGATCGCCCCCACACCCTGGGAGCCGTTCACGACAAATAGGGCACCCGCGTTCCGACAAACGTCACCGATCGCGTCGAGATCGATCACGTGTCCGCTGAAGGAATGCACCCAGGGCAGACAGACGACACGAGTCCGCGGCGTAATCGCAGCCCGAATCTCAACTGCAGACGGGACCTGGTCGGCCGGACGGATCTGGATGACTTTGACCCCATAGCGTTGCAGCCGCAACCAGGGAAGGATATCCGAAGGAAAGTCGTTGGCCGCTACGACAACCTCATCGCCCTCGCCAAGCTCAAGTCCATTGGCGACGAGATGCAGCCCGTACGATGAACTGTTCGCCAGTGTGATCTCCGACTCGGGAACCGAAACCAGATCGGCAAGCAGCGCCCGCAAACGCTCGGGCACATCGGTGAAAGGTTCCGACCGATTCAAATGGTGTGGTTGCTGCTTCCACCGGACCATCTGCGCCACCGCCTCCGCCGCCCGTCGCGGCAGCGGCCCCTGGTGCGACGCATTCAACCAGACCCGATCGACCGGCAGATCAAACTCCGAGGTAACGTTGAGCACCCCGCCAGTCAAGCATGTCCGACCGCGCGGATACCAGGCCGATCAATCCCAACATCGGGGAGTCCCTCGTCGGCCTCTACCCTGGGCTGTTCTAGCCGACTCGCTGTGACGTTGCTGACGACCTGTTGACGGACGTACTCAGCCAGGGGGCAGAGGTGCGGTACGCGCCGCCGTAGGGCGCTTTGGCGCAGATACCCCTGAGAATCTCGACAAGGCGGGGCTCGAGTGCTCTCTGCTCTTGGGTCGAGCGGTAACTGCGCGACAACCAGTGATCTGGCCGGCTGCATACAACCCACTGAGGTAGGTGTCTTCGAGACCGCAGATATTGTGGTCACCGACCAGGTACAGGTTGGGTGCTTGCTCGCATTCCAGGACCTGACCTCGTACGAGGTGGACTCGAGGGCTTGACCCAGCAAGAAATGGGCCACCGACTCGGGCTCTCCGCGAGTGGCGCCAAATCCCGTGTCCAACGCGGGCGCGCCATGGTGCGCGACCAACTCCCGGACTGCTGCCACGTAGAACTCGACCTGCGTCATCACGTCATCGCCTACGAGTCTGCGGATTCCGGCCGTGGCCAAAGGGGTGCGCCTGCACTCCTCCAATCGACGCATAGCAAAAGCCACTCGTGCCCTCATGACACACCATCGTCAAAAAGGACACTCCAGCCACGACGGCTCTTGTGCGAATCCACAGTCCCATAGGAGGGGCACCGGCGACTTACGGCGCCCACATGTCGACAGTGAGGCCGATGATTACCGGGGAACCGTTTTCGTAGTCGATCGAGACGTACCAGATGATCCAGTCGAGGCCGCCATAGTCGGGGTTATCGCCGGGGTCGTACACTCCGATGTAGTTGAACGACTGGAACTCGAACGGGATTGCATACGCAGGGGGGCGCCCGTTGCCACCAACGATTGGTTCGTTCACCGTAGTCACCGTATCGGGATCGTCGTAGGCCGACAGGAAGCTGTCGGCGACAGCCGCTGTAAAAGTCCGGCCAGGGATCTGGTCAAACTCAGCATCGTCGGACGAAATCGCATTCGACGGCCACTGGTACGTGGTGGTGTCCGTGAGAATTGTCCCCAGTTCTTCGGGTGCGAAACGGATCGGTGCCGCATGGTGCGACACGTATAGGCCGCGTCGCGATGTCACCTGTCGAAGGTCGCCATCGGTGGCGATGATCTCACCGAACTCGGCAAGCAACTCACTGACGCGGGCATCGGCCTCGAATTCGACGGGCGTCACGACTGCGGCCAGGAACCGGTCGTTCACCCAGAATCCCCCAACAGGCGTATCTACTTGCACCCACCGCGACGAGCCGACGATCTCGTCCTGACCGGTGCGTTCAACAACGACGCCGGGAACCAACATTCCGACAATGGGAGCTGTAACGCCCGGATCCTGCCGTACGTTCAGGACATCGTCCTCGGCGACCAGGGCGACGCGGCTCAACATGGTCGGATCGATATCTGTGGTGTCGGGCAGCTCATCCTGTTCCCACGGCTCAGCAGCGGTGGTGTCGGGGCCCGGCTCGATCGGCAGAATCGTGGCGTAGTCACTGC
>JAYEIP010000094.1:0-31958 GCA_034660155.1 Actinomycetota bacterium
GCTCCCCGGGCCCTTCCGAGATCCTATGGGTCCACGCTCGGTTGCATCGTGTCGAGAGCGGCAGTTGCCTCGGTCTCCGGTCCATCTCCTTCGGGGGTGGGCACACTCCGCTGGCCCTGGGATCGATACCACTTGCGGTATAGGTAGATGAAGCCGAGCCAGGTCGCCACGGCGCTTACGGCCTCGGATACCGGACGGGCAAAGGCTCCGATTGCGGCAGCTGAAGTTGCGGCAGCGATTCGGAACGGGGCTGCCACTCCCTCTATCACCGCCAGAGAGCGAGCCTGCCCTGCCGCCATGAGTTCGTTGGCGATTAGGAACGCGGTCGCGAGGAGCGTGTTGGTCAAGATGACCGCGACGACCAGACCGCTGACCTCGTAGGCAGCCGGTACCAGTCGATGCATCGGGTTCCAGGCCCAAGAACCTCCAGCGATCGGGAGGTAAACAAGAGCCGCACCGATGATCATCGCAACGAAGAGAAACTCGACTCGCCGCGATGCCGCCTGGTCGCGGTTCATTGCCGATTCCATGGCGCGCGGGCGCAAGGCAAACGTCAAGCCGCTGCCGAGGACCAAGACGGGCTGTCCCACGATCCGAGCGGCTTCGGCGTAGCCGAGCGCCTCCGGCGAGGCGAGATAGGTAATGATGTTGGCGGTGACAAACGCCACTGCGGCCGGAATGATGGCCGTCAGCAGGAGCCAACGACCGCTATGTGAGATGTCGCTAAACGTGATGTGCGTTCTTGCCTTTTCGCCCTTGACGTCCCGGTGGATGAGGTACCAACCAAAGCCAAGGGACACGACATTGGCTATCGCCAACGCTCCAAAAGGCATCCAGGCAATCGGGGCGTCCAGGAACCACATCACGCCCAGAGCTACGCCGGTCACGGAGAACTGGACCATTGACATTGCAGCTGCATGCCATGACTGATCTGCGATGTGCAACATTCTGCGCAGGTGGTCCTGGGTAGGTGATAGCAGCGTTGTGATCCACGCCGTTACCGTCAAGCCGATGAGCAGGTCGGCGTCGGCCAACGGGATGGTGGCGACCGTAGCGCCGACGATCGCCATGGAACCGGCAACCGATGGCCAAATGCCGATACGCAAACTGTCGCCTACGACGGTGAGCCGGAGCGAAGATGACCTACCGACGGCCACAATCTCCGATGGTACGTAGACAAGTTGATAGGCGAGGATCGACCCGAGGGTGAAGGCGACAAAGAAGACGGCGTAGATACCGCGGTCGACATCGTTGAGCACGTTGACTGCCACCAGCCCCGCCAGGAAAGTGGCAAGCGAAGCAAAGCCGGCATCAAGGACACCGCCCGGCAACTTGGATCGGACGCCGTGCTTTTCGGCATGTTCCCCGGATCGTGAATCGTCGAGTGTCACGATGTCGCTCCTGTCGGCGCCGGCAGCTCCGGCAACGAAGTTCCTGGCTTCGGCGGCTCACGAAGCGACAGTTGCGGAAGACGTCCAGTTCTCTCGAGTGTGGTGTACGAAATCCCGAATCCGAGGAAGGCCCAAAGCCACCAGGCAACTTGGGGGCCTTCCAAGGTTGGGTCGAAGATGGCGTTGACCAGGATGGTTGGGATACTCACCAGCAGCCAGACGCCAATGCCCGCTTCTCGATAGCGACCCCTCGCCATGAGTCTGCGTCTTGTCAATAGCAGCTCGACAATCCACACCCACCAGATCATGAACCAGAGGATGGCACCTACGAACCCGGAGCGTGCCAGGACCCCCACATGAGAGTTGTGGGGATTGCGCAGCGGGGTGGTCGGATCGGTGGTGATGTTGTAGCGCTCGCCGAGGTCGGGCCCGGGCCCGAACCCGGTAAGCGGGAACTCGGTCGAGACGTCGTGAAACACCTGCGTCCAGATCTCGAGTCTCCACTCGGTCGTTGTTCGTTGGCGGAATCCGCCGGCGTCCGGGTCGATCACGCTGGTCAGATTGTTCAGGAGCTGATCAACTGAGACCTCGCGTCCTTCGAACAGGGCAATGCGAACATTGCCGAGCAACCCCACGATGAGTAGGAGCACCACAGCTCCGACCATGATCATCGACATCTCGGTGCGCTTGCGCCTGAGGAACAAGAATGCGATCCCGAGCCCGACGGCTGCTGCGACAAAGCCACCACGGTTGCGCATTGCCCCGAACAAGATCACCAGCGTTCCGAAGGATGTCAGGAGAACCCGTTGCCGTTGGCTGAACAGTTCGCGGTCCTGATCGACGAGCCAGATGAAACCGATCGCTACTGCCGCCATGACAGTGAGGTTGCCGGTGCTGTGCGACACAATCGGGATGGCGCTATCGGGAACGAGGGGGAACTTGCTGGAGAGCGCCGAATCGAGGATGACCGCGACGGGAAACCATATGAGAGCGAAAGGGAGAGTCTTGCCAAAGAGGCGGAGCCAGCTGTTAACTCGCGCCGGACGGGACACCACGAGAGTGATGACGAACACGGCGACTATGCCGTAGTACCAGAGCGCAGCGTCCCTGATGGCGTCAAATGTGTAGGTGCTGATGGCTCCGAGGAGGAGGAAGGCACCCCAGCTCATGTAGGCGGTCAGAGCCTTGAAAGACCCCGAGGCTCGCAGTATCGGTCCCAGGCGAGGTCGGGAGGCGAGGACGGCAACTAGCCCGAACGCGATGATTAACTCTCCGATGAACAGTGGGGTGCCGGGGATATGGAACCAGGCGAAACCTCTGTCGAAGAAGAGATAGCCGGCCAAACCGAACAGCAGTGCTTTTTCGAGCCGGAGCATCAGGCGCGGCTCGGGTGGTGCGAGATCACTGAAGTCAGGCTTGGCGGTACCGGTGACAGGCCGGGAACTAGATCGGTTTGTGGCAGGTGCGTAGGGCGTTCGATAGGCGCGGGTACCTGTCGCGACCGCGGCTAGGAAGGCGAGGATGACGGCACTGATAACGAGGACGGTTGACGCATCGACACTGGCTGCTGCGACCAGGCCGCGCGGAAACAGAGATGAGGTCATCAACGGGCCCATCTGTGCTGTGATCGTTTACGGCTCTCGAGTTTTTTCCTGGCAGTCACCAGCATCGCCCCTGGCTTGGCGCAACCGGAACTACTCCGGCCGATCCCACTGTACCCGGCAGGCATGACTGCGTACGGCGCAAGGCAGGTCATTAGGCCAGAACACGTTATCCGGGGCGTTAAATGAAGGGGTGGCCGGGGCCGCCCTCAGCCCCGGTGCTACTCTCCGCGATGCCAGGTTAGAACTCCCTTGTGAGGAGACATCGCTCTTGAAGATCATTCTTTGCCACAACTACTTCCGCGAGCGCGGAGGGGAAGATCAGGTGTTCGAGGACGAACTCGAACTGCTCACTTCGAATGGGCACGACGTGACGACCTTCATCAAACACAATGACGACCTGGTCGGGGCTGCGCAGACGCTGAAGGTTGCCCTCAGTACGCCCTGGAACCGTGGTGCAGCTGGCGAGTTGCGCGATCTGGTACGCGAGACCGGTGCCGAGGTGGTGCACTTCCATAACTGGCTTCCTCAGATCTCGCCTGCTGCGTTCTATGCCGCACGGAAGGCGGGAGCAGCAGTTGTCTTGACGTTGCATAACTATCGCTGGATCTGTCCAAAGGGGATTCTGTTCCGGGACGGGGCTTTGTGCGAGGACTGTGTCGGAAAGACGATTCCTCTACCTGCGGTGCGTCACGGGTGTTACCACGAGAGCAAGGCTGGGAGCGCCGCAGTGACCGCGGCGCTGGGTCTACACAACGTGATGAAGACGACCGAGCGTGTGGTCGATGCCTTCATAGCTCTTGGCAACTTTGCTCGCGACAAACTTACCGAGACTGCGCTTCCGGCAGACCGTGTCTACTTGAAGCCAAATTTTCTCACTACCGATCCGGGCCAGGGGGGTGGCGACGGTGGGTTCGCCATGTACCTGGGGAGGTTATCTCCAGAGAAGAAGATCGATACGCTCCTCGAAGCATGGAGCAAACTGGGTGGCACGATCCCGCTGAAGGTCTTTGGTGGTGGCCCGCTGACGGACATAGTTGAGCGGGCCGCAGCGCAGGATCCGAGTATCGAATACATGGGCTTTGCGCCCAATGATGAGGTCATTCGACAGCTCGGCCAAGCCCGCGCTCTGGTCTTCACATCGGGCACCTACGAAGGGCAACCCAAGACCATTATCGAAGCGTATGCCAAGGGGACGCCTGTCATCGCGTCCAGATTTGGCTCGATGGAAGATCTCGTGGAGCATGACGTAACGGGCTGGCACTTTGCGCCCGGCGACTCGGACGATCTCGCTCGTGTTGTACGGGAGGTATTCGCTACCGACCGTAACCTCGATCCGATGCGCAACTCCATCAGGCAGCGATACCTTGATTTCTACACACCAGAAGCCAACCACGACATGCTTATTGACGTCTATCAAAAAGCGATCGCGAACCGTGGGATTGGCATCAAGGGGACCGCTGATTAGCCACAGACCAAGGTCAGGTGAACGGATGAGCTTGGTGTGGATCGACCGCAAACGGGCGCTCGTGATTCTGCTTGCGGCAGGCACCCTCCTGCTGGCGGGATGCTCCGGGGCCAATTCGCCGGCCCCCGTCGTCAGTTTCGCCCCAACGACTACGTCTCCGGGCACGACTAGCTCGACGACCGGACCCCCCATAACCGCTCCGACGACAACGACGTCGACCACGGTGGCAGCCGCGGTCATCGACATCCCGGAGGGCGCGGTACCGGTCACGGCAGCGGAGGATCTCAGCCGCATCGTTGCTGCGGCGGAGGAGGGCACGGTTTTCTTGCTCGAGGCGGGGATCCACCGGATGCAGTCGATTGTGCCCAAGGACGGCATGTCATTTCTCGGCGAGGAAGGCACCGTCATGAATGGTTCCCTCGTGCTCGAGGGGTTTGTCGCCGATGGCAATTTGTGGCGAATCGACGATGTGCCGGTGACCGGCAGCAACCACGGCCGGTGTATAGATGGGTATGACGGATGTACTTTCAGCCAGGATCTGTTCATGGACAACGTCATGTTGTGGCAAGTAACGGACGCGTCGGATCTTGAACCAGGTCGGTGGCTGAGGAACGGAGATTCGATACTCGTGGTCGATGACCCTGCGGCGCGTGTGGTCGAGCTCAGCATGTCCAGCTATGCCTTTGTTGGTAGCGCCGACGATGTTTCCATCAGAGGGCTCAAGATCGAGAAGTATGCGACCCCGGCACAAGAAGGTGCGGTCCAGGCCCAGGACCCGCAAGAGGGGGACCGTGGGGACCGGTGGCTGATTGAGGACATTGAAGTCACAGGTATCCATGGTGTCGGCGTGAGGACTGGCGACGGAACGATTGTTCGGAACTCGAGTCTGCACCACAACGGCCAGATGGGCATAACGGCCTCCGGTGGTGTCGACGTGCTGATCGAAGGGAACGAGATCGCATACAACAATATTGCCGGCTTCGACTGGGAATGGGAGGCCGGAGGTGGCAAATTCACCGAGACTGTGGGACTGGTCGTCAGGGACAACTATGCCCACGACAACGATGGTCCCGGTTTGTGGACCGATATCGATGCCCGTGACACGCATTACGAGGGCAACGTTGTCACCGACAACTCGGGGCCGGGGATCTTCCACGAGATCAGCTTCGCTGTGGAGATTAGAGACAACACGGTCACCGGTAATGGCTTCGGGAAATCCGATTGGCTGTGGGGTGCGGGGATATTAATCGCCGCATCGAGCGATGTTGTAGTGATGGGCAACGATGTTGCCGGGAACGCCGACGGCATCGCCGGTATCCAGCAAGATCGGGGAGCGGGCGCCTTCGGTGCCTACCTGCTTCAAAACCTGGCCGTCGATGGCAACACGATCTCGATGGATGAGGGTCATACCGGCATAGTGGCAGACACCAGAGACGACGATGTCTTCGTCGATCGCGACCTGTCATTTGCCAACAACACGTATGTTGATGTCGTTGGGATTCGTTTTGCGTGGGCCGGGCAACTACTCGACGAGGAGGGTTGGCGCGCCACCGGGCAGGGGATGGGTAGCGTGTGGTTGTAGCGAGTACGGGAGACGGGTGTGCTACAAGACGCCGCTGACATAACATCGACCACTCTCACCGCCGACGTGGTCGTTATCGGCGCCGGGCCGGCCGGACTTGTGGTTGCTTCCGAATTAGCTGAGAGCGGTGCTTCCGTTCTCGTCTTAGAGGCGGGTGGGTTGCCGTACGATCGGGCAGAGAGGCGCAACACCTTCAAGGCGATCCGTGATCACCGCAGTGGGGCACAGTCGCTGACTCGTGGATCTGGGTCCGGGGAGCCGTATTTCCCTTTGCGGCTGTCGCGAGCCCGTGGACTTGGCGGCAGCACAAACGCGCTTCGGGGACATGGATTGCGTGGTCGGCCGATGGACGCGGTCGATTTCGGTCCCCGATTCGGCGTGGAATGGCCGGTCACCTATGACGAGTTCGCTTCCGTACTCCCGATTGCGGAGGACTATTGCGGGATGCGGGGCGATGATGAGGGGCCGTTGGATTGGTCTTCGTGCGCTCTGGAGCTCGGCAGCGAGGTATCGCACAATGTGGTGGCTGCACCGTTTCGTCACGGGCGTAAGACCCAGTTCACCGACGCCAGCCTGGTCGATTCCGTCCGGGCACAGATGTCGGTCGTAACCTCCGCGGTGGTCGTCGGGATGGACACCGATGGTGTCGGGAGGGTGGCGGGACTCGATGTCAGGTCACTCGGCGGGAACGAGTTCCGGGTTATGGCGGATACATACGTGTTGGCCACCGGTGGTATCGACAACGCCAGAATGCTTCTCAACTCGCGGCCGCTGTTGTACCTGATGGACGGCGCAGCCGACCATGTTGGCCGATACTTCATGGAGCATCTGCACTATGTCCCGGCTTTTCTCATTGCCGGTTCTCGCGAAGTCGCGGAGGAGCTGGGTTCTCTTGTTGGCGCTGAAGAACATCCGGATCACTGGATCTCTCTCGATCCAGATACCGTCAGACGGGAGGAGTTGTTACGGCTGGCCTACCTTCCGGTCCCGGTCCATAAGGAGTCACTCGAACCGGCTGTCCCGGCCACCGGCGAGTTGCTACGGATGGTGCCGTATGGACCGTTCGGGATACGTGGCAGGTTGCGCCAGGCGGCGACAGCCGCGGGTGGCTTACGTCACATTGTGCGGGCGATGGCTGCTCGAGCCCGCGGCGGCACCGGTGGGGATGTGTTCGCCCTTTCGGTGATGGCGGAGCAGCCACCCGACCGCGCCTCACGTGTCACGTTGTCCGGGAAGATAGATCGTATGGGGACACCGCTGCCTCACCTTCACTGGAGGGTGGGCGTGCGTGACTTTGAGGATGCCCGCCGTTCGACAGAGCTGTTGGCTGCCGAGATGGGGCGACTTGGGATGGGAAGGGTCCTGAGTTTGTGGGACCGTGGTGAACAGCGGCCCCCGGTTGTGACCGGTGGCTGGCATCACATGGGCACGACGCGCATGAGCTCCGATCCTGACAACGGTGTCGTCGACGCCAACTGTCGCCTCCACGGGGTCGACAACATGTACGTTGCCGGCAGCTCGGTGTTCCCAACGAGCGGGTATGCCAACCCGACTTTGACCCTGGTGGCGCTGGCGGTACGTCTTGGACGCCACCTGGCACTCTGATCGGTCAGAACGGGCTCGGCTCCGGGCTGATCCACTCCCGGACCCCCGCGATGACGTACGTCCTCATCTCGTGTGCGCGGTTGTGCCGCCGCATCGCCGTGTACAGAACCGCCCTGACCCCGTAGCCTGCCAGCAGCAGCCCGCTGAGAAGAAGGGCTGCCGGGCGGCGGCGGGTATTACGCAGGAAACGGGTCCACGCCCTACCCCTCTTCTCCCAGGTCCAAGTGGATGGAAGGTCAGATGACCCGCCATCCGTGTGTGGGATAACCACGTCGCCCAACACCACCTGGCGCAGGCCTCGTTGCGCGATCCGCATTCCAAGGTCGAAATCGGATTGGTAGATGAAGTATCTCGGGTCGAAGCCACCGACCGCGGTGAAGGTCTTACGGCGGATCGCCAGGCAGGACCCTGCAACCCAACCCACATCGATCCGTCGTCCGCCGATGTCCTGGTAGTACAAACCCGCCAGCGGAAGGCGGCGATGTAGACCGAGGGCGTGGGCGGTCACCCGCGACACGGTGGGCTGCGCTCCACCACCCGCGGTGTTGATACCGGCAGCACCGCAGCACCCGACCGTCGGGTGGGCCTCCAGGTAGTCGATCAAAGCCTCAAGGGCATTGGCCGACGGTTGCGTGTCGGGATTCATGAAGATCAGGCAATCGGCGGTGGATTCGCGAGCCCCTAAGTTGGAAGCTGCCGAATAACCGAGGTTCCCTCCTGAATCGATATGCCTGACGTTGGGGTAGCGGTCGACCACGTCACCGAGATCGTCCTCGTGGAACGAATTGTCGACCAGGATCACCGGGACGTTCGTTCCCAGATGTCCGAGAAATGGAACCAGGGCTTGTCGGCTCTTGTAGGCGACCACCACTAGTTCGAAGCGCGGTGTCTTCCTCGTCATCTCGATGAAATCAATTCAAGCCTTCGCGGGTGCCCAAGCAGTAGTCGCCGGTGTCGTCATTCGGCTCCTCCCAGGATCGATGCGTGGACTCTGGGATCAAGGTTGTACTCGATGGCATCCCGGAACGTCTGCTCCAGGCCATACTGGGGTCTCCAGCCCAATGCCGTCAGCTTGTCGATGTTGGGCGGCACCCGGTTCGTGTCCTCGTAACCAGCGCCGTAGAAGTCTTCACCGTCGATCTCGACAAAGTCATTCTGCGGCTTCGTTCCGGTCAGGTCCTCGTAGATCTCGCACATCAGGTGTGCCAGATCCGCAATCGACGTATCTGTTGCCGGGTTGCCGATATTGATGATCTCGTTGTGGGCCCCGGGGTGGTCGAGCAGGATTGAGAATGCCGTATTGGCGTCCTGAATATGGGTGAAGCTACGCCGCTGTTGACCACCATCTACCAGGTACATCGGACCTCCGGTGACAAGCGCCGACATGAAATGTGCGAACACTCTGGGCCCGCCCTTGGATCCTGCCGGCACCAGATAGTCGAATCGGGGGCCGACGAAGTTGAAGGGCCGGACGATCGTGTAGTCAAGATCGCCCTTGAGCCCATAGGCGTGGATCGTGCGTTCGAGTAACTGCTTAGCTGCGGCGTATACCCACCGGTGTTTGGAAACAGGTCCGAGGATCAGATCCGAGTCTTCCTCGTTGAAGGTTGCGCCGCGCGGGTTCTTCCCGTAGACCTCTGACGTTGAGTACTGCATCAGGCGCTTCTCATGTTTGATGCACAACTCCGCGATCCGGAGATTCTCAAAGTAGTTCAGGTCGATGACTTCCAGTGGTTCCTCGACATAAATGCTTGGATTGGCGTATGCCACGAGGTCAACGATGACGTCATTGGCCGCGACCAGATCGTCTGCGAGCTGCGGTGAGTCAGTTATGTCAGCCTGGATGAACTCAAAGTCGGCCCCGGCGATGCCGTCGAGTTTCTCTGCCGACACATCGACGCCAACAACCTGGTGTTTTCCCTCTCTGATGAGGTATTCGACGAGGTTCGAGCCGATGAATCCACCGACTCCAAAGATCGCGAGTTTCATTTTGCGATACCCTTTCAATAGCTGGGTCCGCCGATCTGTGTCGGGGGGCGTCATGGTACGCCTTCTAAATCTGGCTGAGTGATTTTGGTGACGAGAATCCGCAGGATTCTCCAGGCAGCCGAACCCCGAGGTTGCCGTGGGACCAAGCTAATTCAAATTGAATGGAAGCCTAAGCCCCGGTCCGACTTCCGAGCATTGCAGGAATTGTCATCGCAATGATTCTCAGGTCACCCAGGAACGACATGTTCCGCACATACTCGACGTCGAGATCTGTCGCCTCGTGCATCGGGATGTCGCCGCGTGCCGTCACCTGCCACAGCCCGGTCATGCCCGGCCTGGTCTCATGACGCTGATGCTGCCAGTCCTCATACCTGGCGACCAGTTGCGGAAGCTCGGGCCTTGGGCCGATAAGGCTCATATGGCCGAGAGCTACGTTCCACAGCTGCGGGATCTCGTCGATACTCCACTTTCTCAGGAATCGACCGAGATCCGTGTGCCGCGGGTCCTCGGCTGACTTGTGGTTGATCCGGCGGTCGATACCGGCAAACTCCACTGCCCTCAGCCTGCGGTCCTGTCGCATCGTCCGAAGCTTGTAGACGGTGAACTCCTCGCCGTGCAGCCCGATACGACGTTGCTTGAAGACCGCCGGAAAACCCATCGTCATCCATATCAGCGGAACAGCGACGGCCAGTATCGGCAGAGTCACGATTGAGAGTAAGACGCCTGCAGCACGATCAAGCACTGGTTTTGCGAATCTCTCGTATTTTCCTACCGGCCGTGGTTCGGGGACTGCCCGAAGCTTTGGCCTTTCTTGTAGCCGGCCCGGCTGCGCATATTCCGCAGCAACAGATCGACGATGCCCATCCAACATTTACGTATGCCCCCTGACGAGATTTCTCTCATCTCTCATCTAGCCCAACCGCAGCATAGGCACGGGGCTTCCGGCTCATAAAGGCCCATTCCGACACGTTCAGAAGGACTAGTTATTCGGGTGGCAACCCTTATGAACATTGATCGTTTCGCACACACCTAAATAGTGGAAGTGGAGGAACTGGCCAGCTACGGGGAGTATTTCGTCGAACACGGGCACCATTTAACAGATCTACCCAGTCCGTTTTGGTGGTCTCTCGCGCACTCCAAGTAGCGTCCTTTTCGAGCTGTTCGTGGCAATCGGTGAGTAGCAGGCAGCCCATCACGGGGTACCGGCGCACGGAACTTCGTGCCACTACCCGGTGGTCGGGCTATTCTCGGATCGTTCTTCAATGGGCCCAGGGGTTTCAACAACATGTATGACGTTCATGATCAGTCTTATGAGCCAACGGTGCTCGGTGCTGCCTGGCAGTACCGATGGCTCGTTCTATTCCTTGCAATAGGTTTCGCCGGACTCGGGTTCCTCTATGGCAACAGCGGCGAGGCCTGGACCGCAACTGCCACAATCAATGTGGAAGACCCGCGGGCCAGCGGTGTCTTCGATCAGGCGTTTGTCGACATCCCGGAGCGTTATGTTCAGGGGCAGGCTGAGATCGTCGGCTCACGAACGGTAGCTCACCGCACCGTGGACATTCTGGCGCAGCTCGATGACCCGATTGATGCCGATATCGAGGACATCGACAGGGATCTGGGCATCTCCGCCGAGGAGATCAGTGACCAGATCGCCATTGTGTACACCGCTCCGACGGAAGCTGAAGCGATCGCCGTTGTCAACGCGGTAGTTATCGCCTACGAAGGTGTCGCCTCCGAAGCCTCTGAGGCCAGGTTTGCCTCAGGTCTTGAGCAACTCGATCGCGGAATCGTCAGCCTTCAAGCCGAGCTGCTCGACTACAGCCAACAGATCGACAGCCTCCGCAACAGTGATCCCAGTCGTCTCGCTCTCGAAGCGGAGCTCGACGTTGCCATCGCGCGCCTACTAGCTTTCCAGCCGACTCCACCGGGAGTGACACCGGTGGAAGCAGCTGCTCAGGCCGCGTTACTGACCGAGATCGGTCTGCAGGTCACAACTCTTCAGGAGGCGATAGCTGCAGACGTCGACGATCCGGCGATGCTGGCGCTCCTCGATCAGCAGACTGCGGCTCGGGCCCGATTGGGTGATCTGCAAACGGTGCGTGATCAGCTTGCGGTCGATGCTGAGCTTGCGGGCAATGGTGTGGCGTTTAGCGAACCGGCTGAAGCCGCCGTACCCGCAAGCGCCGCGATCATGTTGGTGCTCGGTTTGTTTGGTGGAACGATTCTGGGAGCCTCGATCGCGTTGTTGCTCGCCCGCCGACGCCGGCGGTTCAGCTCTCGTGGCGAGCCGGAGAGGGTCCTTGGAGTGCGCTTGTTGGCGGATGTGCCCAGTTTCTTTGAGGAGAGAATCGATACGAGCCTGCCTGTCGTCGAAGCGCCGGCGAGCGCATCGGCTGAATCGTTCCGGTTCGTAGCGTCGGCGATTGTGTTGCAACAGGAGCGCACCCTGATCGAGCACGGCACTCATGCCTTCAAGACCTTGATCATGACTTCTCCTACCGTCTCCGAAGGCAAGACGATCGTCACCGCCAACACCGCTTATGCCGCGGCGCTGGCCGGCAAGAGGGTGCTCGTCATTGACGCCGACCTTGGTAATCAGGAACTCACGCGAATGCTGCAAGGATCCGTGACGCCCGAGCACGGTCTGACCGACGTCATCCGCGGTGCCATCGAACTGAAGGAGGCTGTCGTCACCGTGTCGATGGAGCACGCAGGGTCAGTAGACCTCTTGGCTAGGGGTGGCCAGGACGGCCGTCCCAGCGATCTCATATCGTCGAAGGCGATGGCGGAGTTGCTGGCGCATCTGTCGGAGGTATACGACCTTGTCTTGATCGACGGGCCGCCGCTGCTCCAGGTTGCATACTCGACAACGCTGGTGCGGCTCGCCGACCGTGCGTTGGTCGTGATCTCTCACGGTCAGGACATCCACGGCGCCGAGGACTTGAAGCGGTCCATCGATATGATCGGGACGCCGATGCTGGGATACGTCTACAACCAGGCGCCGCTCCGTCGCGAAATGGCGTTGCGATCGGGTTCGGTGGCCAGTCGGCGGGCCGAGCTCGAGGACGGTATCGAGGCCGAGGAGCAGCAACTCGACCAACGTTGACGATGAGTCGGCGATAATCGGGGTCGCACTACCAAGGACAGCTCTTGAAACGAACCCTGATAAAGCACGCGCTCGTCTCCGACACGATCGGCGAACCGGTGAAGGTTGCCGGCTGGGTCCGTACCCGACGTGACTCCAAAGGTGGGTTCTCGTTCCTAGAGATAAACGATGGCTCGTCGTTTGCCGGATTGCAGATCATCGTTCCGGGCGAACTCAGCAACTACGAGTCCGCGGTGCTCCGTCTCTCCATCGGAAGTGCGGTGGCAGTCGAGGGCGAGTTGGTGGAGTCACCCGGATCGGGCCAGAGCGTCGAGGTGCACGCCACAGCAGTGCACGTGTACGGCTTCGCCGACTCGGAGGATTATCCGCTGCAGAAGAAGCGTATCTCGTTCGAGAGACTCCGTGAGATCGCCCATCTGCGCCCGCGGACCAATACGTTTGGTGCCGTCGCCCGCGTGCGGAACGCTCTCGCATTTGCAACTCATCAGTTCTATCAAGATCGCGACTTCTTGTATTTGAATACGCCGATGGTCACTGCAAGTGATGCCGAAGGCGCCGGGGACATGTTCCAGGTGACGACGCTCGATGTGGGCGCTCCGCCGCTACTTGATGGTGAGGTCGACTACACGCAGGACTTCTTTGGTAAGCCAACCTTCCTGACAGTAAGCGGTCAGTTGTCGGCAGAGGCCTACGCCAGCGCTCTCGACCGCGTCTATACGTTTGGCCCGACTTTCCGAGCAGAGAACTCCAATACCAGGCGGCACCTGGCGGAATTTTGGATGATCGAACCGGAGATTGCTTTTGCAGACTTGAGCGACAACGCTGATCTCGCAGAGGATTACGTTCGATTCCTTTTCCAATACGTCCTCGACAAATGTGGCGAGGATCTCGAGTTCTTCAACAAGTGGGTCGACGACGGCCTGTTAGAGCGGCTCGACTCAATTGCATCCAGTGAGTTCCAGCGGATCACATACACCGAAGCCGTCGAGGCTCTGGGGAAGGCTGATACCTCTTTTGAGTTCGCGGTGAGCTGGGGCAGTGATCTGCAGTCCGAACACGAGCGCTATCTAACCGAGGTTGTGTTCTCTCAACCTGTGATCGTGACGGACTATCCGAAGGACATCAAGGCGTTCTACATGCGGCGCAACGATGATGGCAAGACGGTCGCCGCGATGGATGTTCTTTTGCCCGGCGTTGGCGAGATCGTCGGCGGCAGCCAGCGTGAGGAGCGTCACGACGTGTTGCTCGAGTCGATCAAAGAGAAGGGTCTGCCCCTGGACGAGTACTGGTGGTATCTCGATCTACGCCGCTTCGGCTCCGT
Source organism: Actinomycetota bacterium (assembly GCA_034660155.1). Lineage (GTDB taxonomy): Bacteria > Actinomycetota > Acidimicrobiia > Spongiisociales > UBA5794 > JAAETI01. Next base: position 14,067 of record JAYEIP010000094.1, read on the forward strand.
TCCCCACGCCGGCTTTGGCCTCGGCTTCGGTCGCATCGTCCAGTTTGCAACCGGCATGCAAAACATCCGCGACGCCATCCCCTTCCCCAGAACCCCCGGCAACGCCGACTTCTAAGAAATCGGACCCCCCTCCGGCAGTAACGCAAGCGGGTACTCACAGGGTGAGTACCTTGGGAGTTCGCAGAGCCGAACTCCGGGCTGCGTGGGTGTCCGGAACCCCTCTGGCAGTAACGCAAGCGGGTACTCACAGGGTGAGTACCTTGGGAGTTCGCAGAGCCGAACTCCGGGCTGCGTGGGTGTCCGGAACCCCTCTGGCAGTAACGCAAGCGGCGGTCATCAGTCCCCCCTCCGGGGAAAGTACCGCCGGCTCGAAGAGCCGGGGGTAGGGGGTCTGCGCAGGTGTCCGAAACGCGCAGCCACGGGTCTGAGCAGGTGTCGGAACCACACTCGCCGCGGTCGCCCCAACCGCCTACGAGTGGCTTTCCCACCAGCCGATGGTCTTTCGCATCCCGTCTTCGAGTCCGGTGGCGGCTTCGAAGTCAAAGAGTTGGGCAGCCCTGCTGGTGTCCAACTTGCGACGTGGTTGGCCATCGGGTTTAGTCGTGTCCCATGTGATCTTGCCCTGGTATCCGGTCAAGCTGGCGATGAGCTCGACCAGTTCACGGATGGTTATCTCGTGACTGGTTCCGATGTTCACGGGTTGATCCCCGTTGAACTTCTCAGTTGCGAGGACAATCGCCCTGGCGGCATCTTCTACGTAGAGGAACTCGCGTGACGCCGAGCCGGTGCCCCAGGCGACAACCTCCGGCGAATTGTCATCGCGTGCAGTGACGAACTTGCGGATGAGCGCTGGGATGACGTGTGAGGTCTCCAGATCAAAATTGTCACCGGGACCATACAAGTTCACCGGGAGCAAGTAGATTCCGTTGAGGCTGTACTGCTGCCGGTATGCCTGGAGCATGACCAGCAGGCTCTTTTTCGCAATGCCGTAAGGAGCGTTTGTCTCCTCGGGGTAACCGTTCCACAGATCTTCTTCTCGGAACGGCACCGGAGCGAACTTCGGATACGCGCAAACGGTGCCAACCTGAACGAACTTCTCGAGCCGGCGCCTCCGCGCCTCCTCGATGAGATGAAGTCCCATCGCCATATTGGCGTAGAAGTAGCGGCCGGGGTTAGCGCGGTTGGCGCCGATCCCTCCGACTTCGGCCGCCAGATGGATGACCACATCTGGATTGGAGTCCGAATAGAGCTGCCGGACCGCATCTTGCTCGGTTAGGTCGTAGTCGGCACTGCGGGGGACGATCAGCTCACCCGCTCCAGCTGCTTGCAGCCGGCTACACAGAAACGAGCCGAGGAAGCCGGCACCGCCGGTTACGACGATGCGCTTGTCTGCAATCGCGCTCACCGGCCGCCCCCGTTCCACTCGATCGTCTTCAAACCGGCGTCGACCAGGGCCTTTTCCTGCTTGGCGAGCTGGAGATCGGATTCGACCATCATCTCGACCAAATCGTCAAAGCTCACTTTTGGCTCCCATTCGAGCACCCGGCGCGCCTTGCCGGCATCCCCTTCGAGAAGGTCGACCTCGGCCGGTCTCATGTACCTGGGGTCGAAGGCAACGAACTCCTCCCAATCGAGCTCGAGCAACTCAAAGGTCTTGTGAGCGAATTCGCGGACCGAGTGACGTTCGCCGGTCGCGATGACGAAGTCGTCGGGCTTGTCTTGCTGGAGGATTTTCCACATTGCCTCCGTGTAGTCACCGGCGAATCCCCAGTCACGTTCAGCGTCCAGGTTGCCCAGGTAGAGCTTCTTCTGCAGACCGAGCTTGATCCGGGTTGCCGCACGGGTGATCTTGCGGGTCACGAAGGTCTCTCCGCGGCGCGGGGATTCGTGGTTGAACAGGATCCCGCTGCAGGCGTACATATCGTACGCCTCGCGGTAGTTCACCGCCTGCCAGAAGCTGTAGACCTTGGCGACTGCGTATGGCGATCGGGGGTGGAAAGGCGTTGTCTCCGACTGTGGGGTCTCGGCGACCTTGCCAAACATCTCTGATGAAGACGCTTGGTAGAAGCGGATCGCAGGGTCGGTCATCCGAATCGCCTCAAGCATGCGAAGGGTGCCGAGAGCGTCTACATCCGCGGTGTAGATCGGGTTCTGGAACGAGACGGCAACATGGCTTTGGGCGCCCAGGTTGTACACCTCATGAGGCTCAATCTCGCTCAGGAGTCGGCTCAGGCCGTTGCCATCGGCGAGATCTCCGTAGTGGAGGAACAGCTTGGCGGCTTCGACGTGTGAATCCAGGTAGAGGTGATCGATTCGCTCGGTTGCAAACGTGGATGAGCGGCGTATCAGTCCGTGGACTTCGTAGCCCTTCTCGATGAGTTGCTCGGCGAGGTACGAACCGTCCTGGCCGGTTATGCCTGTCACCAAGGCACGGCGTGTCATGACATTGTCTCCTGTTCTTGACGGCAATGCGCCCCTGCGTTCGCCACCTGGTCAGTTCTGAGTGATCAGGCCGCTCTTGCAGCCGTGATGCGGCGCCGAATTTAGTGCAACACGGCAGGCGACGAGCATCGGCATGATCCATGATGGCTATTAGTGGTTTACCTGCAGTTGCGACTCTTCCATGGATTCCGCCCCGAAGACAACCTGCAAAGGCCTTGCCAGGGCACTGGGGCAGCGCGACGGTGTACTCGGAGGATTGGTGGATAGGTGGGATTGGTTTTGAATTCGTTGCCCGTGATCCGTGATCCGTATTCCGATTCGAAATATGGTACGAGGCTGGACGGCAGCCTCGTACGGAATACGACCCGCGCAACTTATCCGCGGTTCTTCTAGGCCTCCATTTCCTCGATCGTCTTTGGCCAGTCGTCTTTCAACAGCCTGCTCATTGAACGGTCGGCGAGGATTCTCCCATCGGTCTGGCAATCCGGGCAGTAGTTCGTTTCTCGTGACGCGTACACGATCCGCTGTACCGTGGTGCCACAGAGAGGGCACGGCTCGCCATACTTGCCGTGCACCGCCATCTTCGGGTGAAATGCCGTTACTTTTTTCGGAAAGCCTTCTCCCGTGTCGGCTCGTCTGATCTCGATCCACTCTGTCATCGTGGACCGGGATGCGTCGAAGAGACGTTCGACCTCTTCCGGTGTCAGGTTGGTGTTCATCTGCAATGGGGACAGCCGGGCACGATGCAAGATCTCGTCTGCGAACGCACCGCCTATCCCGGAAATCCGTCTGGCGTCAGTCAGTGCACGTTTCAGTGTGTGACGCTCGGCCTGGAGGGCGTCAGCGAACTCGGCGGCGGTGGCCTCGGTGACCTCGATACCGCCCGGGTTCAGTTCCTCGAGCGCATCTTCGCCGGTCACTACATGGAGCGAGGCCCGTCGTTTCGAGCCTGCCTCAGTGAGGATGACCGTGCCGGACGCGAAATCGAACGCGGCCAGACCAATCTTGCCAGGGATGGCTTTCCGTTCCTCATGCCATTGCAGCCGGCCGGCCACCATCAGGTGGAGGACGATGAAGATGTCGTCTTCGAGTTCGAACACGATCCTCTTCCCCATGCGCCGCAGCCCGGATAGGCGCTTACCGAAAGTGGCCTCGAGGGGTGGATCGAAGGTACGTAGTAGCGAGAACGACCGCATTCGCACCTCTTGGAGGATCTGGCCGCCGACACGTTGCTCGAGAGCGTCGAGGTAGGTGACGATTTCAGGTAGTTCCGGCATCAGCGGAAGAGATCTTCGTGCGGCGGCCGCACCAGGTCAGTCGCTCGCCCCGGACCTGGTTCCCAAGTGACCCCGCGGACGATCGCAGCCGGGATCCGGGTTGCCTTGCCCATCGCCAGATCTGCCGCGGCCGCGATCTCGTCGATGAGAGCTACCTCGGTTGCTTCCATGATGCGGCCGTTGGCATCAGGCCGACCCTTGTGGTCCTCGATCGCCTTCATCCCGGACACACCAATCGCGATATCGGTTTGACCACGTCGCCAGGGCCGGCCGAACGTGTCGCTGATGATCACCGGAACGTCGATATCGGTTGCCTGCAGGATCCTCATCCGGATCCCATGAGCGGAACGGTCCGGATCGACCGGCAGCAATACGGCCCGGCCGCCGGTGACATTGGAACGGTCGACACCAGCATTGGCGCAAATGAATCCGTGCCGGGTCTGCGTGATCACCAGATCTCCGCGGCGTCGAACGACGGAGCGAGCTTCGTCTTCGACTGCTGCTCGATAGGCCACATCGTCGCCAGCGTCGATGATTCGTCCCTCGGCCTTGGAGACGATCTTGTGGGTGACTACGAGAACATCGCCCTGGTGAAATCCCGTTGGTGCGGTGGCCGCGGCTTCGAGGATCGCAGCCGCGACATCATCGCCTGGCTCGATCTCGGGGATACCGGGCAGGGGGTGGATCTGGATCGAGTTCATGAGGCCATCGTATCCAGAAGCCAGCCGGCAAACCGACGTCCCGAGGCGACATCGCCGATTCTGGTGTCGGTTGCGATCACTCTGGTCGAAGGGCTTCCCAGCCTTTCGTCTGCAGCATCGGCCGCGTCCACGACGAGTGTGTCGAGCAGACCCTCGTATGCAGCGAGGACGCCACTGGTACCCGGTGGTAATCCCAGCGACGCCAGGACCCTGTCTGCCGGCCCCTTCAGTGCTTTGCCTCTGAAAAGCGGGCTGATTGCGACCACGGTATTGGCTGCGACGACGGCATCTCGTATGCCGGGTATCTCAAGGATTGGCCAGATTGATAGCGGTGGGTTCGAAGGCGCGATCACGACTAGATCAGCAGCGTGGATTGCCTCGATAACTCCGGGGGCGGGCCGTCCTGAAGTTGCGCCGTTGTACGCCAACGCGGTCACCTCGTCCCGATGCTGCCGGCGCACGAAGTATTCCTGAAACGGAAGCCAGGTCCCGTCTGCGATCTGGACTCGGGTCTGGACGGCGTCGTTGGTCACTGGTATGACGCGCGTTGCGACACCGAGCGACCGGGCAATGTCAATGGTGATGGAGGACAGTGGCCTTCCAGCATTGAGAGCAGCGGTGCGGCGCAGGCAGGTGGCAAGGTCCCTATCGCCGAGACGGAACGAGGTGTCGACGCCCCGGCGTGCCAGTTCCTCCATGACTTCGAAAGTGTCGCCGGCAATGCCCCAGCCGTGCGGTCCCTCAAGTCCGGCAAGTGTGTAAACCATCGTGTCGAGATCTGCTGATACGTGCGCGCCGTACATATAATCGTCGTCGCCTACGTTGACGACTACCGTCAGTCGCTCCGGTGGGACTTTGCCAGACAATGCTCGCGCCATGCGGGCACCACCAACCCCGCCACAAAGCACAACGACGTCAATATTTCGATAGATCGGTCACGACTCCAGAATGCGGCCTATGTCATCTGTTCCCGGGAAACCTGAACCAGTAGTTGTTACTGCGGTTCTTGCGACTCGCAGCACCGAGGTTTCTGAGACTATTGCCCGAGTCCGGGATCAAGTCTACGGGACACACCGGATCGTAGTGGTAGGGGCCGGCGGCCCGGGCCGGCACGTCGCCGACGGTGCGGGAGTTGAGTGGATGAGCACCATTCCCAATCTGCTCGGCTCGATTGATGCCTCGATCACCCACCTCTGGCTACTGCATGCCGGCGCTTTGCCGCTGCCGGATGCTCTCGGAGCCCTCGTCGAGGGTGCTGAGCAAACCGATGCTGCGATCGCCGGATCGAAACTCGTCCGTGCCGAGGATCCGGATCGATTGATCGCCGTCGGGATAGCGACCGACGTCTTTGATTTTCCCTACCTAGGACTCGATGAGGACGAGATCGATGCAGGCCAGTATGACGTGGTGCGCGATGTCGCTGCGGTCGCCACTGTGTCGATGTTGATCAGGCGTGATCTCGCGCGCGGTGTGGGCGGTCCCGATCCCAAGATGCCACCTGAAGCGGCAGCGATAGATCTTTGTCAGCGTGCTCGTTTGCGGGGCGCCCGCGTTGTCGTTGTGCCATCGTCCGAGGTCCTGTTCGACGCCGACCGGTTCCGTGCGGAGTCCTGGCGAGAACGCGCCGGGCGAATTCGGGCGATGCTGAAGGTCTACAGCTTGTTGACGTTGGCCTGGGCAGTGCCCCTGCGAGTCCTGATCGGATTGGCCGACGTGGTGGTTAGTCCCTTCATCGGCCGCTGGTCACTTTTTGATTGGGTGCGCTCCTGGCTGTGGAATCTCCGACACCTGCCCTCGTTGCTGCGTGACCGATCTTTGGCGCGCAAAGGGAGAGTCTTCGGTGACGCGGAGCTGTTCCGCTACCAGCTGCGCGGTTCGGCGAAGATCTCCGAGTTGACTGGTGAGGTAGCTGGAAGGCTGCGATCGCGCCTCGTCCGGACCGAGGGTTTGAACATTGCATCGCTGGGCAGTGATCTGCGTCAACCAGCCTTCATCGTTGGGGTCCTGACCGTTGGCACGTCGCTTGTCGCCGTCCGGTCTTTGTGGTCGGCCGGCTGGCCTGCGGTGGGATACAGCATGCCGCTACCGGAATCGGCGACTGCGGCAGTAGGTGCCTACGCCGGTGGCTGGAATCCTGGAGGATTTGGATCTATCGATCCGCTACCCCCGCTAATTGGTCTTGCCGGGTCGGTCCAATTTGTGTTGTTTGACTCTCCAGCACTGACCGCCTGGGCCTTGAGCTTTGTAGCCATAACGGGTGGCATTTGGGGAATGATTCGATTAGCGAGAGTGTGGGACATCGAGGTCACCGCAGCTTGGGCTGCCGGTATTGTGCTCGTTGCTGGTCCGGCTACGCAGGCGATCGGTGATCGAACGGCGATTGGTCAACTTCTCGCTCTGGGCGTATTGCCCTGGGCGATTAGGGTCGCCTCGGCACGCTGGCCATGGAGTTGGGTCCGTCGCGCCGGTCGTGTCGCGGCGACCGGTTGGGTCGTGGGTTTGCTCGGCATCCTGGCACCGCCGTTGCTGGCGCTTCCGGTGGCGGTGCTGCTACTGCGTGCTGTTCTACGGCTGGTTGATGCCGCGGCGTGGAAGGCGCTCGGGGTAGGGCTTGCAGGTACGGTGCTGGCCATTCCAGTTCTGTTGCCCTGGTTGCGAGCTGTCGACATCGACGGATACCTCACTGCTGGATCCGAGTACTGGACCCCGGCGGTAATCCCTGTCGGGGCAGCTGGTATCGCTTTTGTTGCGGGCATTGTCTCAGCAACCGGTCGTCGCCTTGACGCTCTCGTGTTGGGAGGCGTTCTCGTCGGACTTGGTGCAATCCTGGCCCGTGGGGACGATTTGGGCTTGGGACGGGAACTCGCGGTGGCCGGGCTGGCCGTGGTCGCTCTCGGCTCTGCGTTGGTTGTCGGCAGTGTGCTGGATGTGTTGCGAGCGTCCGACGTCCATGGATGGCGACGTCTTGTTGGCGGCATCGGTGGGGTAGCCGCGGCCGTGTTGGTGGCCAGTTCCATCTTTCCTCTCATCGGAGGCCGGGGTGCTCTTCCCGATGACGAGTTCACCGAACCGCTTCGGTTCACGTCGGCTGCTGATGGCGAAGCTGATGCGTCCCGGATCCTGCTTGTAGGCCCTGCGGCCACCCTCCCCGGCGAGTCGAGGGTTGTAAGGGGAGCTGCGTACCGGGTTGTGTCGGCACCGATCCCAGCGTTGTGGGAATCAGATCTTCCGGGAAAGAATGCGGTCGATGTGGCGCTTGAATCTTTGCTTGTCGATCTGATCGAAGGTCAAGAATCGCGAGCAGGTGCGGTCCTTGCAAGTTTTGGCGTTAGGTGGGTGGTAGTCACAGGCGAGACACCGCTCGAGGCAGTTTTTGATGGTCAACTGGATCTTGTCCCGCTGGGCGGAGCCAAGCGACCGACCTTTCTCGTTGACAGCGATAGGGCGGTTCGAGCAAGCACCATCGAGGGCGAGGCGTGGAGCAGAAACGGCACTGGATACGAGGGCGACGCGGTCTCTGCAGAACGGCTCTTACTGGCTGAGAGCTCTAACTCACGTTGGGGTCCGGGGCCGTGGACGCAGTCGAGCTGGGGCAATGAGGTTTCAGCAGGTACCGGTCTCGCCGAGTTTGATCCCATCGATTCGCGTCGCAGCCAGGCTTACCTTGCTGCGGGACTGTTCAGTTTCCTATTTCTCTTCTCGGCTCTTGCGCGGAGGCAGAGATGAAACGCACCCTTGGGTTGATCCTTACGGGGGTGGCCGTCGCCGGGGCATTCGTCCTGCCACAACCCGACCCGGAACCAGGACCTGATTTTGTCGGTCCCGAGATCCGAGAATCAGTTGCAGCCGCAACAGCCAGCGTCTGGTATTGCCCATGGGTTGCCAGCGGGGCGTTGCGCGACTCGACAGTGATGCTGGCCGCGACGGTGCCTGTCGAAGGCAAGCTAACCCTGCCGCAGCAGATACCTGGTGAGGCTCCCGATGTAGAGGACGTCAGTCTCGACGACGCAGGTGCCCTGGTGGTGGCTGTGGGCGAGATCGTCAGGCGCGGTGACACTCCCGTTTTTGTCGAGTTTGGTGATGGCCCGGCTGCCGCCGCCGCCGTTGTTGCCAGCGCTGAGTTGCTGACTGGTGATTCTTGCGTGGCCCGTATCCCAAAGGTGTGGGAGCTTCCCGGGGGTACTACCAGAGAAGGGCGGACCTTGACCCTACGTCTCTTCAACCCGTTCCCGGAACTGGCGAAGATCAGTGTCAGTGGATCGAGTGAGTCGGGCGAGACGGGCCTGGTCGATCTACAGAATCTCGACGTGCCGGGCCGTACCTGGCACGATGTGAATCTGAACGCAATCGTGCCTTTGCTAGACGACCTGTCGCTCAAAGTCACCTCGAGCGAAGGGTTTGTCATTCCCTCCCTCGTCGTTGGCGGAACGACCGATGAAGCGAGTTGGCCGGGTACAGCTCCCGCCACCAACTGGGAGTTTCCTGTTGCAACCATATCTAGCGAGTTTGCTCCCTCGTTGATGCTCTCAAACACGGCGGCGGCGCCGCTAAACGTGTTCATCGATGTCTACACGGACCAGGGTGTGACCGTAAACGCCCGCGAGGTTGAGGTGCTGCCCAGCATCCCGAGCCGGGTCGACCTGGGTGACCTTGCCGACGGAGCCCTCGGAATCCGGGTACGAGCTACTGCGCCCGTGGCTGCCGCCGTGATCGCTGAGGAATCGGTCGCAGTTCTAGCGCCGTCAGACGAGGAGGGGCAAGTCGATGAGGTTGCCGAAGAGGGTGGGGACCGTATCGCGGGGACTATTGGCATCAACGCTCCGGCGACCGAGTGGTTGCTCCCCGGCCTCCGGGCGGTTGTGGAAGGTGACTCAACGCTATGGCTGCTGAATACCGGGACTGAGGCCGCGACGATTACGCTCCAGCCACTGGGGGTCCGGGACCTTACGGCGGCCAAGGTAGTTGTCCCTCCGGGTAGCTTGCTCGGAGTGCCCCTCGGGTATGACGTGACGGTCGGTGGCTACCTGCTCGAATCTTCGTCTCCGGTATCGGTTGCCTGGAGCGTCGAGTCGCCGGCAGGCCTCATGTTTGTCACGGGGACGGTCGTCGGTGGGTGACCTCGCGGTGCGAGTGTTGCTTGTTCTGTTGGTGGTGGCGATCGCTGGGGGCGTAGCATTCTTATCGCGACGTAACGCGAGTTGTCACCCGCCAATAGAGATTCGAGGGCTAGATCTTCCTCCAGGATTGGTGGTTTTTTCGTCGACCGACTGCCACCGCTGCAAGAAGGTGCTTGCGGCCGCCAGACAGGTCGAGGTCCCTCTACGCGAGGTCACCTACGAGCTCGAGTTCGAGTTACAGGAGAGGGCAGGGGTCGTCGGGGTGCCGCTGACGCTTGCCATAGACAAGTCTGGCCGGCTCGTGGTGCAACTGGCAGGTGTGGTCCGCGCCGGGACATTACGGCGAGCCGCGAGCCGGGCCGGATTCTGACCGAGAGCCGCGGTCATGGTGCAGATCCACCACGGATTGCGTTCGGGGCACTAGCGTTTCGAATCTCATGAGTTTTAGATGTACCCGTTGCGCTTCCACGGCCGAGTCAGTGATGTCATTTGACTACCCCGCGCGGACTATGTGGCTTACCGACATCGACGGTACGCCTGAACCCGGCACCGGCTATTTGCTGTGTGCCGCGCACGCCGCACGGTTGAGTCCGCCAATGGGTTGGACGCTGATCGACCGTCGTTCGCCCATGGCACGTTTGTTTGCGGTCCCGGCGTAGGAGTGTGTTATGCCGATAGACCGTGACGTCCTCGAAGCGATCCGCGAGATGGAAGAACCCGAGCTTCGTCGTTTGCTCATCCTGGCGCGAGCCAGATTGGAGAAGCGTGGAGTCTTCAACTCGGCTGACGAGCCGGATGTGAAGTTGCGTAGACAGATGGTCAAGTGCGGTAAAAGTTCCTGCACTCAATGTCCCCATGGCCCCTACTGGTACGCATATTGGTGGGAAGCCGGGAAACGGCGCTCACGCTACGTCGGTAAGCTCGATGAGATCCCGGAGATGGCATAGGGTGGGTCAGCGGCCCAACCCGAGCCTGCTGCACAGGGCGATCTAGCCCTATCCATTGATGCTCGTGATACCACCTCGCGAAATGCGCATCCAATTCGGCTACTGACGACTACGCTACGTGTCATGAATAAGAGACGAGGAGTACCGGCCACGCCCCTTGAGTGTGCGACCTGCGGTGCAAACAATGTTATTCAGATCGAGTTGACCCTGCCGGACGGCACAGAAGTAAACTTTTGTTCTTGCCACCAGTGCGAGGCTCGTTGGTGGGATCGCGATGGCGAGTCACTGGAGCTAGATGTCGTGCTGGAATTGGCTCGGAACGCCGACGTCTAAGCAGAAGACGCCGAGCTGGCTAGCCTCTCGTCGGTGACTTCCACTCAACTTTCGCGATCTAAGTCTTCTGGCAGCCGCATACTGGCCGTTCTGGCAATAGCGCTACCTACCGGATTGATCCTGCTGATCATGGCCGGGTTGGTGGCAAGGGTCAGCCCCCAGGATGCGTTTCCATTCTTCAACCTTGACATTCACTGGCCGTCGGTGTTGATAGCCAATACGCCTACCGGCGGTGATATGGGCGCCCATGTCGTTCTGCCTCAGGTGTTACGAGACAGTCTTCTCCCATCTGGCCGAATCCTGGGTTGGAGCAACGATTGGTACGCTGGGTACCCGGCGTTCTACTTCTACTTTCCGCTACCGGCAATCTTCACCGTCTTGCTTGATGTGTTGTTGCCGTACGGCGTGGCGTTCAAGATCACGACGCTTGTCGGTTTGGCTGCGATGCCGGCAGCCGCCTACTACTTCGTGCGTTCGATCGGCTTTGCGCGGCCGGTGGCAGCGATTACCGCTGCGTTTGGCTCAATGTTCGTGTTCATGGAGAGCTTCGCCATCTTCGGGGCCAACATCAAGTCCACGCTCGCGGGAGAGTTCTCTTTTTCATGGTCGTTCGCGTTGTCATTGGTGTATCTCGGGATGGTGATAAGGGACTCTCGCGAGGGTCGTGGCTTCACCCCGGCCGCAGGGGTTGTGCTCGCTCTGACAGCCCTGAGTCACATCGTGACGACGATCATCGTTGTCGTTGTCTCCTTGCCATTGTTCCTGCGTCGCCGTGGCGCATCGACTGTGTTGCCGACCTGGATTGTCGGTTTCGGGTTCGCCGCGTTTTGGGCAATCCCGGTGTTCGTGCGCATCACGGGCGGTCTCACAACCGACATGGGATGGACCCCGCTGACCGGCATACGTGGAGAAGGCATCCAGGGTGTCGGCACTCCGCTGCCGAATGAATTCATCCCGATCTTTGCCCTCGGGCTAATCGGATTGGTGTGGTCCATCCTGCGCCGGGAAGACATCGGAGTGCTCGCAACGATGACAGTCCTTCCTTTGCTCGGGTACCTGCTTATCGCGGAGCAAGGCTGGACGATCCTGTACAACGCTCGTCTCCTTCCATACTGGTTTATGGGCGTGTTCTTGTTTGCGGGAATTGCCGTAGGGCTGGGGACGATGCGATTGGCCCGATGGTTACCAAACCGAAACGAGAACGTCGTCATGGGCGGCATCCTGGTCATCGCTCTGACGCTGGTAGTCACCATTATTGGGGTTCATGACATTCCCGGCTGGGTCAACTGGAACTACCAGGGCTATGAGGGCAAAGCTGCGTATCCTGAACTCCAGGCGCTTGTTACCGACGTCGACCAGCTTCCCGACGGTCGCGTGATGTGGGAGTACAACAAGGAAGTCCAGGACCAGTATGGAACCCCGATGGCTCTGATGTTGCTTCCATACTGGAGCGAGGGCCACGAAACAATGGAGGGTGTGTTCTTCGAGTCCTCCCTAACGACCCCTTTCCACTTTCTCAACCAGGCTGAGATGAGCCGGTCGCCGTCCCAGCCGGTCCGAGGTTTGACGTATCGAACTTTTGACGTCGAACGCGGCATACGGCACATGGAAGTATTCAATATCTCGTACTACGTCGCCCAAACCGAAGAGGCGATCGGAGAAGCCAATCGTCTCGGTCTGGAGCCACTTGCGGTCGAAGAGGCATACTCGATATTCGCTCTACCAGAGTCCAGTGCGGTAGATGTGGCGCAGTTCACTCCACTGGTCTATGAGGGTGAGGATGACTTCGCAGACGTTGCCTTGTCCTGGTACGACGAGCTCGATACTCTCGACAATTGGATCGTTGCTGAGGGCCCGGAGGAATGGCCGCGTTTTGCCGAGAGCGCCGGTCCGTTCGACAGTGGCCTTCCATTGGATACGGCCGATGCTGTGGTGTCGGACATTGTGATCGAGGATCACAAGATCTCGTTTACCACGACGGCGATCGGTGTGCCGCATCTGGTGAAAGTCTCGTACTTCCCCAATTGGGAAGCGACCGGCGCCGATGGCCCTTACCGGGCAGCCCCGTCGCTGATGGTCGTAATTCCTACTCAGGCGGAGGTTTCGCTGGAGTTTGCCAGGACATGGACCGAAAACCTCGGAATGGTGCTGACGCTTGTCTCGCTCGGTTTCGCCGGTTGGTGGGTGTCACGTTCGCGGACCAAGCGGCGCCTTGAAGCCGAATCCGAAGAGGTATGAGTGAAGAACTACGTGAAGTCCTTGTTCACGCCGTCTGCGATACAACAGTTGATCAAGGTGGGTCTAGTCGGTGTCGTCAACACGGTTGTTTCGTTCACCTTCTTCAACATCCTGCTCACCCTGCTGGGTGGTATCAAGACAGTCGATGAAGGCTTCAACTGGGAGCAGTTCTGGTCGATCACGATTTCGTTCGTCATCGCAACCTTTGTGTCATACCTGCTCAATCGTCGGTGGACCTTCGAGCTAACAACGGCGGGAGACGCCCGTCGTGAGACCACACACTTTTTTGCGATCAACTTTGGGGCCATGGTGGTCACCCAGGCATTTGTTGGCGGCGCAGACTGGTTGTGGGGGCCGCTGAGCAGGTTCGGGCAGAATCTTGCCTACCTGGCAGCAGCGGTCGCGATAATCGTCCCGAAGTTCGCCGGCTACCGCGACATCGTCTTCCGCAAGGCCATCGATGCCAAGGTCGAGAGAGCCGAGCTCACTTCCACCTGAGGCTACGGAGCCAGATCTTGATAGTGTCGCGGCCGATTTCCCAAAGGGTGGACAGCGATAACCCGCGCGATGACCCTTCGGCAAGCATCACCGGTGTCTCCGCCATCGTTCCCTCGGATTTCCGAATCCGCGCCAACAGCTCGAGGTCGAACGCATATCCGGCAGTTTCTAGTTGCGGAAGCGTTGACTCGAGCGCTTGTCTCTTGAAGGCCTTCAGCCCGGTTTGAGTCTCGCGAATCGGCAGTCGGAAGAGCACCCGATTCGCAGCGGCGAAAGCAAGGCTCAAGAGCCGGCGAAGGATGGGGTAGCGACCGGAGATCATGGCCGACCGTTTGGCGCCGACCAGGACATCCGCGCCCTCTCGCTCGAAGGTGTCGAGAAACTCGGGAAGTTGCTCGGGGGGAAGGTCAAGATCGGCGTCCAGGAACACAACCGTTTGTCCCGAAGAATGGCGGAAGCCTTCTTTGAGAGCGCCCCCCTTGCCTCGGTTGACGTCGTAGCTGATCACCTGAACAAGATCCGTCGCTGCCTTCTCGGCATAGCCACGAGTGTCGTCTTCGCTCCCATCATCGATGACGATGACCTCGCAGGACTTCCACGCACCAACGACTGCAACAACTCGTTCGATGTTGTCACAGATACTGGTTTCGAGTTCGTGAGCCGGCATCAGAATCGAGACACCGATGTGCGAGGAGTGCGGCATGAACGGGATAGCTTAGATGAGCAGCGAACGTGTAAGGCCAGCGACGCTGATCAGTCCCTTCTGGCAGTAACGGCCAGCGGCGTTCATCAGTCCCCCCTTGGGGGGAAAGTACCGCAGCGGCGGAGCCGCTGGGGGGGTCTGAGCAGGTGCCCGAAACGCGGTCTCCTATGTCCGAAACGCATCGCAACGTCCCAAAGCCTTACAATCCTGTCCATGAACCTGGATCACATCTTCAAGGCCTACGACGTTCGCGGGACCGTACCCGATCAGCTCGACGAGGTTGCCGCCCGCAGCATCGGTGCCGCGTTTGCCCGCTTCGCGGGAACACAACGAATAGCGGTCGGTCGCGACTGCCGCGAGTCCTCGCCCGCTCTCGCCCAAGCTTTCATCGACGGGATCACGTCTCAGGGAGTCGCTGTCGACGATCTCGGGATGATCACAACGGACATGGTCTATTACGCGGCGGGTGCCATGGACCAGCCCGGGGCGATGATCACCGCGAGCCACAACCCGAAGGGTTACAACGGCATCAAGCTTTGCCTCGCTGGCGCTGCCCCTGTTGGTGCCGAAACGGGTCTGGTGGAGATCAAGGCGATGGTAGAAGCGGGGGTCGAGCCGGGAGATGTCGCTGGCGAGGTAACCGTTGTCGATGCGTTGCCGGGGTATATCGAGCATCTGATGTCGATCGTCCAGGCTGGCAACATTGGTCCGCTTCGTGTGGCTGCCGATGGAGGCAATGGTGTGGCCGGGGTGGCAGTACCCGACGCATTTGAGCAGATTCCGGCGGTGCTCACGGGTTTGTACTTAGAGCCGGATGGCGCGTTTCCCAACCATCATCCCGACCCGCTGCGTCCAGAGAATCTGATCGATCTCGAGGCTTTGATGCGGGTGGAGTCGCAGGATCTAGGCGTGGCATTCGACGGCGATGCCGATCGTGCCTTCTTCATCGATGATCAACTACGTCCTCTGCCGGGAAGCACAATCACTGCGATCATCGCGAGTTGGTTCCTCCAGCGGGAGCCAGGGGCCAAGATCGTTCACAACCTGATTTGCTCGAAAGCAGTTCCCGAAGCGGTGCGTGCTGCCGGCGGTGAACCCGTTCGGACCCGGGTCGGCCACTCGTATATCAAGCAGGTTATGAAAGAGACCGGTGCGATATTCGGTGGTGAGCACTCCGGGCACTATTACTTCCGCGACAACTACCGAGCGGACTCAGGAATCCTCGCCATGTTGGTGTTGCTCCAGGTCCTGTCCGAAGATGGCCGACCTCTGTCTGTGCTCCGGAGTGATTACGAGCCGTATGCCCAATCCGGTGAGATCAACTTCGACGTTCCCGACAAGGGAGCGGCAACGGAGGCGATCGCCGCTGCGTTTGCAGATGGACAGATGGACCGGCTGGATGGGTTAACTGTTGACCTGGGGGACCGGTGGTTCAACGTGCGACCCTCGAACACCGAGCCGGTGCTGCGTCTCAATGTAGAGGCCGCCAATGCTGACGATGTCGCCGGGATCGTGGCTGAGGTACGCTCGATACTCATGAAGCCAAACAAGCCAGAATCCCGCCTGCTTCCGGACGGGTTGCTTGACATCATGCAGTGTCCCTCGTGTGGCGGGACGTTGTCCGAGGTGATGGAGCCACCATCGCTGCTGTGCGGTGAGTGTGGTCTTCGCTATCCGGTCGAGGACGGGATCCCCGTCATGTTGATCGACGAAGCTACCCAGACCTGATGACCGTGGCCCCGGGCTGCCAGGGTTAGCTCGGGGCCCGAAACCATGGCCTACGGCGCCGACGTGCCTTCGCGGCCGTAATCGTCTTCGATTCGGACAACGTCGTCGAGTTCCGGGGTGGACACCTCGATGAGCTTGGTGTCGGTCACCGCTTCGAAGCGATGGACCCGCCCGGTGTGTACCCGGGCAAACTCGCCGGGTTCCATCTTTCTGATCTCAATTTCGCCCTCATCGTTTTCGAGGTGGAGGTTCAGAGTTCCCTCAACGATGTAAAGCGACTCGTCCTTCTCGTGATGGAACTGCAACGAGAGACGGGCCCCGGCGTTGATGGATATCAGTTTTCCAACGTAACGGTCGGTATGGGTCCAGATGAGTTCGCTGCCCCATGGCTTCTCAACGAATGTGCTCATGTTCCTCCTGGCAGAGATCGTGTGAAAACAGGTTAGCGTTAGGCGATATCTCGACATGGATGAGAGGAACCATCGTGGACTACGACATTGCAGATCAGTCGCTCGCCGAGCTTGGTGGCCGACGCATTGAGTGGGCGAATCGCCGGATGCCGGTGTTGGGAGCCATCCGCGAGCGTTTCGAACGTGACAAGCCGCTGGCCGGCATCACGATCGGCGCGTGCATGCATGTCACCTCTGAGACCGCAAATCTTATGCTGGTTCTGCGAGCCGGCGGGGCAAAGGTGACTCTGTGCGCTTCCAATCCACTCTCGACCCAGGACGACGTCGCCGCGGCGCTTGTCGCCGAGGGCATCCCCGTGTTCGCCATCCGCAAGGAGGATTCCGATACTTTCTACCGGCATATCTATGCCGTCCTCGACACGAATCCCGACCTGGTGTTTGATGACGGCGCCGACATGACAACGGTTCTCCACAAGGAGCGTGTGGATCAGCCGATCCTCGGTGGGATGGAAGAGACCACAACCGGTGTGATCCGATTACGGGCAATGGCGGAGGACGATGTCCTTCGCTTCCCGGTCGTTGCCGTCAACGACTCTGACACCAAGCACCTGTTCGACAATCGGCACGGGACCGGGCAGTCATCGCTCGACGGTATCTTGCGGGCGGCGAACATCTTGTTCGCAGGTCGGACCGTCGTGGTCGCCGGCTACGGAGACTGTGGCGTCGGGATTGCACTGCGCGCTGATGGGCTGGGGGCGAAGGTCATAGTCGTGGAATCCGATCCGGTGCGTGCCTTGTCCGCAGCAATGAATGGTCACCGGGTCATGACCAGCCAAGATGCCGCGCCGCTTGGTGATGTCTTCATCACCGCCACCGGAGACATCCACGTCTTCCGTGGCGAGCACTTCGAGGTCATGAAGGACAACACGATCCTTGCCAACGCGGGCCATTTTGACGTTGAGCTCGATCTGGCGGCTCTTGGTGAGATGGCCGATGGCTATCGCGAGCTGCGGGACAATCTCGGCGAGTACACACTTCCGGACGGTCGTCGACTGCTGGTTATTGCCGAGGGTCGGTTGGTGAACCTCGGTGCAGCCGAGGGCCATCCGGCTGATGTCATGGACATGTCGTTCGCTGATCAAGCGCTCGCAGCTGAGTGGCTGAAGGAAAATGGGGCTTCGCTGGAGCCCAAGGTTTACGTATTACCCAAGACTCTCGATGACGAGGTTGCCTCGCTCAAACTGGAGGCGATGGGCGGTGGTCTCGAGCAACTGACCGAGGAACAGATCGAGTACCTTGCGTCATGGCAGCACGGGACCTGAGGGGAAAGCTGCCGCTACCCGCGGGTGCTACAACTCGGACACGTTGATTAGGGGACGGACTCGATCGGACGCGCTCCTGAGATCCACCAGCACGGCGTCGTCGGCGTGACGGACTGTCTCGGCGTTATCGATCAGGCGTCGAATCTCTGTCGCACGCAGGCGATGGTGCCGCAGCA
>JAYEIP010000094.1:32058-37404 GCA_034660155.1 Actinomycetota bacterium
AGGGGACGGACTCGATCGGACGCGCTCCTGAGATCCACCAGCACGGCGTCGTCGGCGTGACGGACTGTCTCGGCGTTATCGATCAGGCGTCGAATCTCTGTCGCACGCAGGCGATGGTGCCGCAGCAGAGCGTCTCTCAGTTCGACGATGACGTAGCGGTGCTCCAGCATCATGCGCATCGTCTCGCGTTTGGCGTCACGGAGCAGCGCTTCTAGTTCCTTCCGAGTACGAGCATCAGCAAGGACCATGTCGATGAACCCGGAACGTTTGGTGTGAGACGCGGCGAGCGACACGAGCGATCCTCCCATGCCGAATCTCCCAACCATATCGGCCCCGATGGCGGTGGCATGGGCGAGGTCGGCTGCGGTGTGGCTGCCGCTCTCGCCGGCGAAGATCTCCTCTGCGGTCATGCCGGCAAGTGCCAGGGTCAATTCGGCCCGGAGTGCAGTCTCGGTAATCACCGGCACCCCTTTGGCACGGGTGAGGCACGGTCCCGAAAGACCAGTCTTCGCCACGCCGCTGGGGTCCTGGAGGTAAGCAGCCAGGACGTGCCCCGCATGGTGGGTTGCCAGCGATTGTCGCAGGGATGGCGTGGCCATCGTGCGGAGATTGTCGCTGAGCGGGTTGCGCCACAATGAGTAGATCGCCAGCGCCGCGGCAATCGCCGCCCCGATTGCTATAGCCATTTCGACGCGCACGAGCGTTGTAACCGGGGTGAGGCCGAAGGCGGCCCGGAGCCACAGCCAGGCATCAATCAGCACAAGTGCTGAGATGATTGTGATGTACTTAAGGTGCCGTCCGCTACGCCCGTACGCCGAGGCGATCAGTTCCGCCCGCATTTATGTCCCCCAAGACTGTATGCCATGCCAATTGACACACTAAGGCACGATCCGTGGCCAGGCGACCACATTTGGTAGCCACACCTAGGGACTAGTGCTTTGCTCTGTCAATGGTCTTGGCAGCACTGCCGCCTAGGTCCTCGGACGAAGTGGCCGGGGACGTAGTCCTCCCGGACGAAACGGAGAGCTGAGCGGCGAAGCCGCTACTGCTATCCGTTACGACTCGAAGCACTGTTCCTTGTCCGCGCCGACTGATACTTTCGAATTGTGTCAGTTTGTCTCTCTTGTTTGCTCTGGGGCCGAGGCCCGCTCTGCCAATCCTGTTCAGCCAGGCTCCGAGCTGCTCCGCCGTCGACGTTGCCCTCCGGCCTGACCGTCATGGCCCCGTTCGCTCATGAGACCTCGGCCCGACGCCTGGTCCACCGCCTCAAGTATGAAGGACTCACTTCAGCCGGCGAGGTGCTCGCCACAGCAATGGCCGGGCTGGTGCCGTTCGGGGCATCGGCTCTCGTCCCGGTACCGAGGGCAATTGCCCGGAGGGTCAGATATGGGACGGATCCGGCGGTGACGCTGGCCCGGCTCGTTGGCGCCCGTACCGGGGTCCCGGTAGTTGCGGCCCTACGACCACAACTGTGGTGGCCAGCCCACGCCGGTAGCAACCGAGCGGCCCGACGGCCACCGGGGTTTCGTCCTGTGGCTTCCGTCCCACAAGACAGCGTGCTGGTCGACGATGTGCTCACGACCGGGGCAACGTTGGAGGCTGCGGCTGAAATGTTGGGTCTTAACCGGGCGCTAACGGCAACTCGTGCGGGTAGGATGTGAATGAGCCAGCCAAACGGGCCGACCAGTGGAGAAGGTGTGCGAGGAGCTCTCAACAGATCTCCCAAGCTTCCACCTCTTGACGCGGGCTCCGGGTTGCTGCCAGCCTCCCCAACCTGTTTTGTTCAGATGCTGTTCGCCACTCGAAAGGAGCCAAGGTGGACGTACGCGTACATGGGAAGAATATGCGGGTTGACGATGAGGTCAACGAGATGGCAGTCCACAAGATCGGACATGCCAGCCGCATCTTCGACGATGGCTCAGTAGCCGATGTCGAGTTTTCTGAGCGGAGGAATCCGCGGTCGGCGGGTGAGCGTTACAAGGTTGAGATAACCACCAGGACAGCCGGTAGCATCGTACGTGTGGAGTCGATGGCACCTGACGCCGCTTCGGCGGTTGATCTCGCTGCCGAGAAGCTCGAGCGGCAGTTGCGCAGGCTCAAAGAGCGGCTTATCCAGAGGTCGCGAAATCGAGACCACAAAACGCTCAATGATGCCTCAATCGCTTCCGATGAAGACGAGGAAGTTGGGCCACTGAGAATCGTACGAACCAAACAGTTCGAGATGCGGCCCATGACACCGGAGGAAGCTGGATTGCAGATGGAAATGATCGGACACGACTTTTTCTTCTTTCTTGACGCAGAGAGCGGCAAGTACTGCGTCCTCTACCACCGCGACGACGGCAACCTAGGATTGATAGAGTCCCAATGACACGTCTCCTCCTTGTCGATGATGTTCCCCTTTTTAGGGCCGGTCTAACGTCGGCCTTGAAAGAGGCGGGCTTCGACGTGGTCGGTGAAGCCGGCAACGCTGAAGAGGCCGTAGCGCAGGCCGAAATACTGCAACCCGATCTGGTGCTACTCGATGTCTTGATGCCGGGGCTTTCCGGCCTCGACGTCGTCGGCAAGATCGTTGCTGTTTCCGAAAGCTCGCAGGTGATTCTGCTCACCGGCAGTGAATCGGAGGAAGACATGATCACTGCGATCAAATCTGGCGCTCGGGGCTACATCGTCAAGGACATGCCCTTTGCCCACCTGGTCGACCTGATCAGGGCCGTGGCTGAGGGAGGAGGAGCGTTTTCCCCAAAGATGGCGGGGAAGATGGTCGACGTCCTTCGCCAATTGCTACGTCATCAGGAGTTGTTCAAGTCACGGAAGCCAACCCTCACCGGGCGTGAGATCGAGGTCTTGCAACTAGTTGCCCGTGGCATGACCAGCCGTGAGATAGGGGACCGTCTCTTCATCTCAGAGAACACCGTCAAGAACCACATCCGCAATATCCTGGACAAGCTCGGCCTGCACTCCCGAAACGAAGCCGTGCTGTACGCCCTGCGCGAAGAGTTCATAACACTGGATTGAAGTTGTTGAGCCAGCTGGTCGCCAAGGCTGCTTTCTCGCCGGCTTGGCGGTACTTAGTGCTTAGTACTTAGTACGACCCAGAACGCCCGGAGATTGCAGACTCCCCGCTCGCGCTCCCTATCCCTCTCCCGCCTCCTACAATGTCTGCCCCATGGCAATTTTCAACAGAATCCTGCGCGCCGGTGAAGGCAAGCAACTAAAAGAACTCCAGAAGCTGGCGGTCATCGTCAACGACCTCGAGCCCGAGTTCGAGGCCCTCACCGATGATGAGCTTCGTGCCAAGACTGTCGAGTTCCGGAACCGGCTTGCCGACGGCGAGACCCTTGATGACATCGAGGCCGAGGCGTTTGCGACAGTCCGTGAGGCGGCCAAACGGGTCCTCGGCGAACGACAGTACGACGTGCAGGTGGTCGGTGCCGGTGCACTTGCCCGCGGCATGATCGCCGAGATGCGTACCGGCGAGGGTAAGACGCTGGTGTCAACGATGCCCACCTATCTCAACGCCCTCTCCGGAGACGCCGTCCATGTCGTGACGGTGAACGACTATCTGGCGAGTCGTGACGCCGATTGGATGGGCGCGGTGCACCGGTTCCTCGGTCTCGAGGTCGGCCTCATTCAGGCAGACATGACGCCCGCCGAGCGGCGGCCGGCATATGAGGCCGACATCACCTACGGCACCAACAACGAGTTCGGTTTCGACTACCTACGCGACAACATGACAATGCGGCCCGAGGACATGGTCCAGCGGGGGCATGGCTACGCCATCGTGGATGAGGTGGACTCGATCCTGGTCGATGAGGCCAGGACTCCGCTCATTATCTCGGGTCGGGTGGGTGAGACGGGCAAGTGGTATCGCGACTTCGCCCGTATCGCCAACAGCCTCCACCGCGACATCCACTACGAGGTGGATGAGAAGAAACGCCAGGTCATCACCACTGAAGATGGCGTCCACAAAGTGGAGCAAATCCTCGGTGTCGAGAACATGTACGACTTCGCCAACGTAGACATGATCCACCATCTCGATGTCGCCCTGAAGGCCAAGGAGCTCTACGAGAGGGACGTCGACTACCTGATTCGTGGAGGAGAAATCAAGATTGTTGACGAGTTCACCGGGCGAGTACTTGACGGAAGGCGCTACTCGGAAGGTCTGCACCAGGGGATAGAGGCCAAGGAGGGCGTCAAGATCAAGGAAGAGAATCAGACGCTCGCCACGATCACGCTCCAGAACTACTTCCGGATGTACGAGAAGCTCGCCGGCATGACCGGGACAGCGGTTACCGAGGCCGGCGAGTTCTACGAGATCTATAAGCTCGTGGTCGTTGAGGTTCCCACTAATCGTCCGGTGGCGCGGGAGGATGAAGGCGACCTCGTTTACGTAGATGAGGACGCCAAATTCGAAGCGCTGATGGAGGACATCCGCGAACGCAACGCCGGCGGCCAACCGATCCTGGTAGGCACGGTATCGATCGAGAAGTCAGAGACGCTCGCGGGGTACCTCAAGCGAAACGGGATCAAGCACGAGGTCCTCAATGCCAAACAGCATACGCGTGAGGCTCACATCATCGCCCAGGCCGGTAAGCCCGGTGCCGTCACCATCGCGACCAATATGGCTGGCCGTGGTGTGAACATCGCACTGGGCGGCAACCCGCAAGAACTGGCACACGCCGAGATGCGCAAACGTGGTATCGAACGGGACGCGGACGAGTACCAGGAGCAGTTTGAGGCGCTCGCGGACGAGTTCTCAGCCGAGACTGAGATAGCGCGCCGGCAAGTTCTCGATGCGGGTGGCCTCTATGTTCTCGGGACGGAACGTCACGAGTCTCGCCGTATCGACAATCAGCTCCGTGGCCGTTCCGGCCGCCAGGGCGACCCCGGTGAATCCAGATTCTATCTGTCGCTCGAGGATGATCTGATGCGCCGATTCGCCAATGAACGGCTCGCGTCGATCATGAGCCGTCTCAAGATCCCCCGTGAGGTCCCCATCGAGCACAAGATGGTCTCGAAGGCGATTGAGCGTGCCCAGAACCAGGTTGAGTCGCAGAACTTCGAGATTCGCAAAAACGTATTGAAATACGACGAGGTGATGGACACTCAGCGCAAGATCATCTACCAATGGCGCAACCAGATCCTTGTAGGCGATGCGACCGAGGAACTAATCCGTGATTGGCGTGATGAGGTAGTCGAGGCCCACGTGCTTGCGATGACCGAGGGAGTCGACCCGGAAGAGTGGGACTGGGACGGGTTCACCGAGCAGATGGCAGCGGTCTACACACCGTCAATCGGCAAGTCGAGCTTCGATCATCCATCTGACCTCGATGTTGACGAGGTGGT
>JAYEIP010000095.1:0-2686 GCA_034660155.1 Actinomycetota bacterium
CTCTGGCCTCGAGTTCTACCTGTCCATGGGATTCGAGAAGAAGTTCCAACGGGATCTATGGATCAAGTGGCTCGATTGAGGGAACTCGGTTCCAGGGGATTAGCGGATGCGGGGCGCTACGACGACGCGTTCCGCCGGCTGCGGTTGTTGACTGTCTCGGACACCAGCCCTACCCCCGGCTGCCGCCGGCGGTACTTTCCCCCGGAGGGGGACTGATGCGAAGCGCTTCCCGGCTGGCGCCGGCGGTACCTTGCCCCCGGAGGGGGGACTGATGGAACCGTGGCTCCCTATCCCCAATCCTCTCAGTACCAAGGTGCTAGTGCCGCGTCAGGCAACGTTTGCGCGTTTTGTGATTTCGCGGAGTGTTTTGTCGTGGGCGTTGGTGTTCCGCCAGCGGATGTAGCGGCGGATCATTGAGTTCTGTTCTTGGTGGGTTTGGTGGTCGGTGCCGTCGAGGGTGAAGTAGCGCAGCGCCTGGAACTGGGCTTCGATCCGGTTCAGCCATGAGGCGTTGGTCGGTACGTACGCTAACTCGACGTTGTTGTCTCTCGCCCAGTCGCCGACACGGGTATCGACTTTGGTGGAGAGGTGCGGACTGAAGTTGTCTAACACAATGGCGATCCGCACCTCCGGGGGATAGAGGCTGCGCAGATATCGACAGAACGCCAAAAACGTAACCCGACGCTTGTCGGTCTTGATATGACCGTAGATCTTGTCGGCGCCGAGATCATAGGCGGCAAAGAGGTGTCTCACCCCGAGTCTTCGTCGATAGGTTGCTCGTCGTCTGCGACGCCGCGGCTGTCCATTGCTCGGTGGTGACGTCTTTGATGCCGCTGGTGCCCACTGGCGACCGGGCCGGGGCAACAGATTCAGCGGCCCGAACTCATCCATACACAACACCACCGAGGGATCATCGACACCCGGTTCAGTCGTGCCCTCAGCAATGTCATACAGCTCCAGGACCCGGTTCTTTTTCGCTTCGAAGTCCGGGTCGGTGGATTGTTTCCAGGTCTTGATCACTTGAAACGACACGCCCTCCTCACGGAGCAAGGCTCGGAGGCCCTCATGGCTGATGTCGTCGACCACCCCCTCCGCGACCAGGAACTCCGCCAACTTCGACAGACTCCAAGTCGAAAACGGCAACCCATGATCGACAGGACGAGACAACGCCACCTTCTTGATCTCTTGACGCTGCGGCAACGTAAAGGTCGGTGGCCGACCCCCCGCATATCTCGGATACAACGAATCGAACCCGTCATCATTGAAATTGTGGATCACCTCACGGACCCGATCCAAAGACGTGAACGCCACCCCAGCAATCTGGGCCACGTCCATGCCCTGAGCCGATAACAACACCATCTGTGCCCGCCGCCACGTCACCACCGACCCCGACGAGCGGCGCACAATCCGTAACAGCCGGTTCCCCTCATCATTAGTGATCTCACGAACCCGAACCCTGCCAGCCACGCATCCTCCCATCGACGAAAACATCAACAAGCAGTATGCGCGATCCCGAACCAAAAAGCGCGGACCCAACACCCCAAACGTTGCCTGCTAGGGCACTAGGTACTAGGTATCAGAGTTGCCGCAAGCGGCGGCTATCAGTCCCCCCTTCGGCCTGGATCCGTGATTTGGTTTTGGGTTTTGGGTGGGTGGGTGACGCGAAAAGTGCCCTGGCGTCTGGGATACTGACGATTCAACGACGATTCGTCACCCCAGCGGAAGGGCACTTTTCTGATGTATGAAGTATCGCAGGTTTTGTCGCGTTTGGATGTCGCGTTCGACGACCCGAAATCGGTGGCTTCAGCGGGGTTGATCTTGCCGATGTCGGTAGCGCAGCAGCTCGGTGTCGAACAGTTGATCGACGAGGTATTGCCGTCAACGGGTTACGGCGGTCACCGCAACGGCGGAGCCAAGGCCTTGACGTTGGTGTCGTCGCTTCTTGCTGGCGGAGAGTTCATTTCTGATGTCGCCGTATTGGGTTCTGGGGCAACCGGCCGAGTGTTAGGCCATCGCGTCGTCTCCCCGTCGCGGTGTGGTCAATGGCTCCGCTTGCTCACCGCTGCTGATGTGTCCGCCCTCAGCTGGGTCAACAGTGCTCTGGTGGCTTCAGCTTGGCGGGCCCGTCTTGGACCTGACACCGATGGCGGCGGTGAGCCCGGTTCGGCTGGGAGTGACGGTAACCGGTTGGTGCTCGATATCGACTCGACGGTGATCGAAACCTACGGCGACCACAAAGAGGGCACCAGTCGCCGTAACTATCAAGGTGTCAAGGGATACCACCCGCTGTTGTTGGCTGAGGCATCAACCGGGCAAGTAATCTCAGGGATGTTGCGTGATGGGAACGCGGCACCCGCCAAAGATGCAGCCTCTTTTGTCGATGACACGCTTAACAGAGTATCGAAAAGTGTTGCAGCAGACACCAATACAGTGTTGCGTGCCGATTCGGGGTTCTACACCAAAGGCGTCGTTGAAGCCTGCATCAACAACAATGTGCACTACACGATCACCATCCGTCAATACCGCAGCGTCCGTCAACTCATCAACGACATTCCCAACAACCAGTATCAGAGGGTGAGCCGCACCGCCACCGAACAAGTCGATATTGCCGGGGTCGACTATCAGATCAAAGGCCGCGCCGGCACCGACCCCATCGACTGTCGGCTCATCATTCACGCCCCAATCC
>JAYEIP010000096.1:0-13133 GCA_034660155.1 Actinomycetota bacterium
GCTGTGGCGGCGCCACCGGCCCCCGCCCCGGCTGCGGTTGCAGAGCCGCCGGTTGCAGAGCCGCCGGTTGAACAGCCACCCGTTGCCGCTCCGGTCGTTACGACTCCCGCCGCGGCGTTTGAGCCCATAGCGGCAGAGGGTGTCGCACAAGAGACCGCGGCCCCGGCCGCGGTTGCTGGTGATCGCGTGGAGCAGATGCCCCGGCTGCGTAAGGTCATCGCCGAGAACATGATCAACGCCAAGCGAACGGCGGCCCACGTGTGGACGTCTGTGGAGGTCGACTACGAGCGGGTAGAGCGGGTACGTCAGCAGCACAAGGCTGCTTGGAAGGCACGTGAGGGATCTTCGCTCACCTATATGCCGTTCATAGCGCGAGCAACCATCGACGCCCTGGGTGTTTACCCCGTGGTCAACAGCTCGTTTGATCTCGAGAACGAAACCCGGAAGTTTCACTCGGGGGTCGGGCTCGGTATCGCCGTCGACCTGAACGAGGGCGGTCTGGTTGTCATGAATATGCCGGGCGCAGACGGTCTTGCGTTAACCGGGCTGGCTCGGGGTATCCGTGCTGTGGCCGAAAAGGCGCGGGCCGGAAAGCTCGACCTCGATGATCTTTCTGGAAGCACCTTCACCATCACCAACCCTGGGCCATTTGGTTCGTTCATGTCGGCGCCGATCATCAACGTTCCCAACGTGGCGATCCTCTCGACAGACACGGTCGCCAAGCGGCCGACGGTGGTCACCCTGCCAGATGGGTCCGATGCCATCGCGATTCGCCATATCGGCTATCTCGGGCTGACGTGGGATCACCGGGTCTTTGACGGCTCGACCGCGGTCTTGTTCCTGCGCCGCATCAAGGAGAACCTGGAGACATGGGATTGGGATCAGGAACTGGCGTGACGCTTCCTGAAGGGCACGAGGCCGGTCGCGTTCGGGTGCGTTGGCTGGGACGGCTGCCCTACACAGAGGCCTGGGATCTGCAGAAGGCCTTCTGGGAGGGCCGCGCCGGTGGTCGCAGTACCGATGATTACCTGCTGCTGCTTGAACATCCGCCGACCTACACCGTCGGGCGTAACGGTGACGGATCGAATCTGCTGATCCCGGAGGGTGAGCTGGCGTCGCTGGGGGCTGCGATCCATAACGTCGACCGTGGCGGGGACATTACCTATCACGGGCCTGGCCAACTAGTCGGCTACCCCGTCTTCGCCGTGCCCAAGCTTCCCAACGGATTCGATATGGTCGGCCATGTGCGTCGCATTGAGGAAGCCCTGATCGCGGCGCTTGCCGGCCTTGGCGTCGAAGCCTGGGCCGAGAGCGGGCTTACCGGAGTCTGGACCGAGCGAGGCAAGATTGCCGCGATCGGAGTGAGGATTTCCAGGGGCGTCTCGATGCACGGTTTCTCACTGAATGTCGAGCCCGATCTCGACTACTTCGAAAAGATTGTCCCCTGTGGAATCACCGGCCGGTCGGTGACCTCACTACGGGAGGTGCTCGGTCGCCCTATCAGTCTCGAAGAGGCCGTAGAAGCTGTGATCCCTCACTTCGCCAGGGCCTTTGGCCACGAAGAGTCGGAGGTCCAACTCGCTGCGTTCGCCAGGGGAGCCGGGCGGGAGCCGTTTGCGGTTGATGCGATGGTCGCGGCGGGTGTGTTCTCCGCGCAGCAGGGCGACGACGTTCCGATCACGATCCAGGGCCTGCTGGCAGACGAGCCGGCCCGGCCGGATTGGATGCGGATCAAGGCCGACATCTCGTCCGACGGCTATCGCGAGATGCGCAAGTTAATGCGGGGCAAAGAGCTGAATACGGTTTGCGAAGAGGCAGGGTGCCCCAACATTTACGAGTGCTGGTCGCAGGGCACGGGGACCCTCATGTTGCTGGGCGACAAATGCACCAGGGCGTGTGCCTTCTGTGACGTGCAGACGGGCCGCCCCGGCGATGTCGACATCGAAGAGCCGCAGCGTGCCGCCGAGGCCGTGGTTGCAATGGGTCTCAAGTACGCGGTTCTGACCTCCGTGAACCGTGATGATCTCGACGATGGTGGTGCCGGGATCTTCGCCGACACCATAAATCGGATCCGAGAGTTCATCCCCGATTGTGATGTCGAGGTTCTCATCCCCGACTTCAAGGGTGACGCCGAGCCGCTGGAAACTGTGATGTTCGCCAAGCCGGCAGTGCTCAACCACAACACCGAGACGGTGCTTCGTCTGCAGCGCGAGGTGCGGACTGCAGCCAACTACGGTCGGTCTCTTACGTTGCTGGCGCGGGCGAAGTGGATCAATCCGGCTTGCACTGTCAAGTCGGGCTTGATCGTTGGCATGGGCGAGACCGAGGAAGAGATCCTGTCGGCGCTCGCTGATCTGCGGGCGGTTGGGGTCGACCTCGTCACGATTGGCCAGTACCTGCGGCCAACACCACGCCACCGCCGTGTCGACCGTTATGTGCACCCCGACGAGTTCGCCCGCTATGCCGCGGAAGGCTCCCGGCTCGGGTTGAGTCATGTGGAGTCAGGGCCACTTGTTCGCTCGTCCTATCACGCCCGGGAAGCTTTGGAGGCAGCCCAACAATGATGGAGTTCGACTATCAGGATCGGCTGAATAGGGCACGACGAAAGATGTCCGATCTTGGTGTGGATGTCCTCTTAGCTTCGCTTGGCTCCGACCTCCCCTATCTGACTGGCTACGAGGCGATGCCGTTGGAGCGGTTGACGATGGCGGTGATCCCGGTCGAAGACGATGCCGTGCTGGTAGTCCCGGAGCTCGAAGCCCCGCGAGTGGATCAGCAGCCCGGTATCTTTACGGTGCAACCCTGGGGCGAGACCGAGGACCCGATAGCGATCGTTGCCGGGTTGGCCGCAGGTGCCGGTACCGCCATGATCGGCGACCACACGTGGGCAGTGTTCTTGCTGGCATTGCAGCGGGCTCTTCCGCGTACAACCTTTGTTTCGGCGCGTCCGGTGACTGAGGCCCTCCGGATCATCAAAGAACCTGCAGAAATCAAATTCCTCCGGCGCGCTGGAGCGTCGGCCGATCGAGTGGCGGGTCTGCTGGCGTCCCATCAATTCAGCGGAAAGGCCGAGAGCCAGATATCCCGCGAGGTAGGAGCGTTGCTCGAGGCGAACGGCACCGACGTTGCCACCTTTGCCATCGTCGCGTCCGGACCGAATGGTGCATCTCCCCACCATGAGCCGGGTGATCGGATCGTCTCTGCGGGTGATGCGATCGTGGTTGATTTCGGTGGCACTGTGGGCGGCTACGGCTCGGACACGACACGAATGTTCCATGTAGGAGAACCAGCGGCTCGTTACCGCGAAGTGCATGACATCGTTCACGCTGCTCAAAAAGCCGGGGTCGCTGCGGTTCGGCCGGGGGTCACCGCCGAGTCGATAGACGCAGCAGCCAGGCAGATCATCGTTGATGCCGGTTATGGCGATTACTTCATCCACCGTACCGGCCACGGGATTGGTCTTGATGGTCACGAGGACCCGTACATTATCGAGGGCAACACCCAGCGCATCGCAGAGGGAATGGCCTTCTCCATAGAGCCGGGCATCTACCTGCCGGGCGAGTTCGGAGTCCGTATCGAGGACGTCGTCGTTTGCACGAGCACCAACGTTGAGCGGTTGAATCAGTCGCCCCGAAGCGTTGCAATCGTCGACTGACCAAGGAAACGGCGGGTTGTGTAGCCACTACGCTGGCCACTGTTGAGATTCGACACACTTGCACGGAGGAATTGTGGACAAGGACATCGAACAGCTAGCAGTTGACTCCATCAGAGCACTGTCGATTGATGCTATCCAAAAGGCTAACTCCGGCCACCCCGGCGCCCCGATGGGTATGGCCGATATGGCGGTGGTGCTGTGGAGCAAGTTCCTCCGGGTCGACCCACAAAACCCAACATGGGAGAACCGTGACCGCTTCGTGCTCTCGGCCGGCCACGCCTCCATGCTTCTCTACTCACTGCTGCACCTAGCCGGGTTCCCCATCACGATGGAGGACATCAAACAGTTCAGGCAGTGGGGATCGGTGACCGCCGGTCATCCCGAGATCGACATTCCGCTCGGAATCGAGATGACCACCGGCCCGCTCGGGCAGGGTTTTGCGACAGGCGCCGGGATGGCTATCGCCGAAGCACACCTCAGTGATCGTTTCGGACGCGACCTCGTCAACCATCGCACCTACGGGTTTGTCTCCGACGGTGACCTGATGGAGGGTGTCGCATCTGAGGCCGCCTCCCTTGCCGGGCATCTCGGTCTTGGCAAGCTCATCTATCTCTACGACGACAATGGCATCACGTTGACCGGTCCCACTAGCTGGTCCTACACCGAAGACGCCGCCCGGCGTTTTGATGCGTACGGCTGGCAGACCATGACCATCGATGGTCACGACCGGGGGGCGGTCGCCGACGCAATCGCTGCGGGGATTGCAGACGAGAGCCGTCCCACCCTTATCTCGTGCAAGACCCATATCGGTTACGGCAGCCCTTCCAAGCAAGATACGGCTTCTGCCCACGGGTCTCCGCTGGGCGACGATGAGATTGCCCTTGTTAAGGAGAAGATGGGTTGGGAGTACGAATCCTTCCACGTGCCAAGCGAGGTGTACTCGTTTTTCACGGCGTCGCTCGATGACCATCGTCAGGAACGCAGCGAGTGGGAACGGCGGCTCGAGATGACCTTGGCCAGTGACCATGACCTCGGCGTCGCGTGGAAACAGCACTTTGATCCAGCCTCCGCGCAGATTGCGGTCCCGCTCTATGACGAGGGAGCCAAGGTCGCCACTAGAGCGATTTCCGGCACAGTCATTAACGCTCTAGCCGCAGATCATCCCGAGGTTATCGGCGGGTCAGCAGACCTGGCGTCGTCGACCAGCACTCTGATCAAGTCCTCCACCGACTTCTCCGCGACAGACCGTGCCGGGCGCAACATCCGGTTCGGGGTGCGCGAACATGGAATGGGTGCGATTACCAACGGCATCAACATCCACGGCGGGTTGCGGGGCTTCGGGGCGACCTTCCTCACGTTCGCCGATTACATGCGTGGTGCCGTGCGGCTTGGTGCGCTGACGGGAACGCCCAGCACCTGGGTCTTCACCCACGATTCCATCTTCCTCGGAGAGGACGGCCCCACCCATCAACCGGTCGAACACGTGGCTTCGTTGCGCACCATCCCGAATCTGTGGGTACTGCGCCCTGCAACGGCAGCTGAAGTTGCCGGCTCGTGGGAGGTGGCACTCAACCGGACCGAGGGCCCGACCGCTTTGATTCTGACCCGCCAGGGTGTCCCGGTCGGTGATCCCACTCCGGTCCCGGTGGCCAAAGGTGCCTATGTCGCCCGGGAGGGTGGTGACGCTGTCGTGGTCGCAACCGGTTCGGAACTGTCGGTTGCGTTGGACGCAGCCTTGCTGCTGGCGGAGGACGGTAAGTCGGTCCGCGTTGTCTCCATGCCGTGTGTTGAGGCGTTCGTAGCCCAGGGCGACGAGTACAGATCGAGCATCCTTGGCGATGGTCTGCCCATCGCTTCGATTGAGGCCGGAGTTACATACGGGTGGGGGGACATCATCGGGAAAGATGGGCTCGCCATCGGTATCGACCGTTTCGGAGCCTCGGCGCCTGCTGCCGAGCTTGCCGAGCAATTCGGGCTCACGCCCGCCAGGGTGGCGGCGAAGCTGAGTGCCTGGCTCGGGTAGTCGGGAGCACTCGGTCGGATGGAAGTAACGCCAGCACTCGTCCTTGCTATGTGGACGGCAGGAATGGCCGGCGGCGGGGCGTTGGTGTCGCACTGGGCGATCGTTGGTCCCGGGTTTGGCTGGCTGACCTCAGCGGTTGTTGTTGTCGTCGGTGGGGCGACGGCCATGGCCGATGGCACCGTCGTCGGGCTCATCGCCGCAGTACTTGCATTGGGCGCGGGGTTGGCTGCTCGCCATCATCGCATTGCAACGGTTCTATTTGCCGCAGCAGCCCTCGGTTATTTGGTGGTGGCAATACCCGACGGGGGTGTGGCCGCATCCATCAGCGGCGCGGTCTTCCTCGGAGGCATGACGACAGAGATGCTGCTCGGTCACTGGTTTCTGGTCGACCCCCGGCTTCCCCGTCGGGCATTGCAACGACTGGATCTGGTCGCGGCTGCGGGGCTTGTCGCCGATGTCGCGGTGCTGGCGGCCCTGGGAGCGCTGGCAGCCGGGGATGTGGTGATGCTAGGGGCGATGGGTGCGGTAACGCTTATGACCGGCTTACTCATTGCCGGCGTGTGGTTCTCGCTGAAGGAGCCCAGCTACTCAGGCGTGATGGCTGCGACCGGTCTCTCCTACCTTGGCGTGCTGACGGCTTTCGGGGTGGTTGTGGTTGGCCGGCTGCTGGTTGCAGGTCTGTAGGATTCCCGAGTGAAGATTTACACGCGCCGCGGCGACGACGGCACCACCGGGCTCTTCTTCGGCGGTCGGGTTCCCAAGGACTCAACCGGTCCTGCCGCTTACGGCGATGTGGACGAAGCCGTTGCTTGTCTGGGCCTGGCGCGGGCCGAGACGACGTCCGGTGAGCCGCTCCATGACGAGTTGCTTCAGTTGCAACGCAGCCTATTCGTTGTTGCCGCCGAGCTTGCTACCGCCCCCGAGAATCACACCAAACTCACTGATGGTGAGAGCCGGGTTACGGCCTCGATGGTCGAGCGCCTTGAGTCCGCGATAGACGAGGTCGTCGAGGAACGAGGAATGCCAAAGGAGTTTCTTGTGCCTGGTGGCAACCGGCTGGGTGCCACTCTCGACCTGGCCCGGGCCACTGTGCGCCGCGCCGAACGCAACGCGGTGACCCACGTCCGCGCCGGGGGCTACGACAAGAGTCTTGTCGTGCCCTACCTGAACAGACTTGCCGACTACCTTTTCATGCTCGCCAGAGCTGCTGAGGAGTCATGGACCAAGAGCAAAGAGGAGACCAAACCGTGATAAACATTGTCGCTGCGTCAGACCTGGAAGGGGCCACCGGAGATCTGCTGGTGCTGCCCGTATACGAAGAGCGCGTCTGGGGCCCGGGTGCCGAAGAGGTAGCGGCGGCACTTGGCGACTGGTTAGAAGCCTATCTCGAGGGTCTCGATTTCACCGGCAAGGTCGGCCAGGTCGCTGCCATGCCCGGCACCGACGGGTTCTCCAGGATCTTGTTCGTCGGCTTGGGGGCAGAAGCCGATGCGGATGTGCTGCGCCGCGCTGCCGGTGTCGCGGGTAGGGCCGCGCTGCGTTACGAGAAGGTGGTCACCACACTGAGCCAGGTTGACATCGAAGGTGCCGCCGATGCGGTGGCGAACGGTTTCTTGCTCGGCCAGTACAAATACGGCAAGTATCTGTCCAAGCCCAAGCCGTCCCACACCACAGAGCTGGTGCTGGTGGGTGCAGAGGATGAAGCGGAGATCACCCACGGGCGTCTTGTGGCCGAAGCTGTGGCAATGGCTCGTGATCTTGTCAACGAGCCCGCATCCGGCAAAGCTCCCGAGGTCTTGGCGGAGATAGCACGCAAGATGGCAGATGAGCTGGGCATCGAGATCAAAGTCTACGACGAGACGGAGATCGTGGCGGAGCGTTTCGGCGGGCTGCGGGCAGTGTCGCTTGGGGCCACCAACCCGCCCCGCATGGTTGTGATGCGGTATCGACCAGAAGGCGCTGAGAAGACACTTGCTCTCATCGGCAAGGGCATCGTCTTCGACAGCGGTGGCTTGTCGATCAAGCCCGCATCCGGCATGGAGACAATGAAGACCGACATGGCTGGTGCTGCTGCCGTCTTCGGTGCGATGAGAGCTATCGCCGGTCTCGGGGTATCAGTCAATGTCACGGCCATTACCCCGCTGACCGAGAATATGACAGGCGGTGCCGCCCAACGGCCCGGCGATGTCTTCACTGCCCGTAACGGGAAAACAGTCGAGGTTCTGAATACGGATGCTGAGGGTCGCCTGGTGCTTGCCGATGGGCTGGCGTTGGCGGCAGAGGAAGAGCCGGACCTCATGGTTGATGTGGCCACATTGACGGGTGCCTGCATGGTGGCGCTCGGGAAGAAGGTTGCTGGAGCGCTCGGGCACGACGATGACGCGGTGGCCCAGGTTGAGGCGGCGGCCCGGCGGGCGGGGGAGAAGCTCTGGCGCTTGCCCCTGGAGAAGGAGTATCGGTCGAAGCTCGATTCCCCGATAGCGGACCTCAAGAACATTGGTGGCCGCCACGGTGGGGCGATAACGGCCGGTTTGTTCCTGGCCGAGTTCGCCGACGACCGTCCGTGGGTACATCTCGATATTGCCGGCCCGGCCCGCGCCGACAGCGATGATGGCTACATCACCAAAGGTGGGACCGGGTACGCGGTGAGCACTCTGGTGGCGCTGGCGGAGGATATGGCGTAACGGGGCGGGTTAATCGGCGGTAGCTGTGGATTGGCGGTCACGTCGCGGTGCGGCCTACGACCATTTCGGCGGCTTCGCGGACCATGGGGTTGCGGTCGGTGGCGGCGGTGCGGAGGGCTCCTTCGACTTCGGGACCGTCGAATATGGACAAGGAGGCGACACACCTTCTGCGGATTTGTGGTGGTCCGTTGGTGATCAGCTCGAGCAACGTGGGGAGCGCCGCCTGGTCGCCGATCGCTCCTAGCGCGGCTACCGCGGCTTCGCGAACCAGTTTGTCCTCGGCGGCGTCTCGTGCGTGATCTATGAGTGCCGGCACCGAAGTCTCGGAGGAAACCTCGCCGAGGGCGGTAGCTGCTGCCTCCCTCACCTCGGCGGCTTCATCCGCCAGAGCTGCCTCCAATTGTGCCGGTTCGGCGGCGCCCGAAAGACCGAGGACCTCTGCGCACTCACGCCGTACCGCGGCGTCGGGATCGGTTTCGAGCATGGCCGCCACCCGCGCGTGGAGTTCCGGGTGGTTGAGTGACGCAGCAATGGCGATCCGCCGAGTAGTGGCATTGCCGGCGCCCAAGAACGAACCCGGCTCGCTGATCAATCGTGCCAGGTCATCGCGTTCTGGCAGTGGCGCTGTGTAGGTCATGGCTCGAGGGTAATTGTGAGAGCCTCGATATAGCTCGGCTCATCTTCGACGATAAGGACACTCAACAAAGTCATTCCTCCATGGCTGGAAGCGAGATCCGGAAGGTGCTTCCTTCCCCGGGCACGGACTCGACCTCGATCTCTCCCTGGTGATTGTGCACAACGTGACGCACTATGGCGAGCCCGAGGCCGGTTCCCCCGGTGGAACGGGCGCGGCCGCGAAAGCTCCGGGTTGTTTTCGAGATCGATCCAGCCGAGCTTTCGCCGACACTTCGTTGACAGGGGACCGTTCGGCTAATTACGCTCCCCGCGACCAAACGAACGATCGTTCGTTTGTGCGGAGGGAGATTAGTTGAGTTCGACGGATGTAGACGCGCCTGTCGCCGGCGGGCCCGGAGCGACCCGCACCCGTGACGATGTGGTCGCGGCTGCAGGTCGTCTGTTTGCCCAACGCGGATTCCACGGCACCTCGATGCGTGACCTGGGTGAAGAACTCGGCATGCTGGGTTCGTCTCTCTATTCGCACGTGCAGGGTAAGAACGAATTGCTGGTCGAGGTGATCGGGCGGGGTGCCGAGTTCTTCAACGGTGTCGTCACCGATGCAACGATGGCCGATGGCCCCGCAGTCGACGAGTTGCGGCATCTCGTCTATGGCCATGTCCATGTTGTCGTTGAGCACATCGATGAAGCCCGTACGTTCCTTTTCGAATCACGATTTCTCCCCGAGGCTGATCGCCTCAAGATCGTCGCAATGCGTGACGCCTATGAGGAGGCTTATCGCAGCGCCATCGAGCGAGCGGAGGAAGAGGGGTCGTTAGTCCAAGGTATCGACGCCCGAATGACCGCCATCTTCATCCTCTCGGTGCTCAATGCTCTCATCCGCTGGTATCGACCCTCTGGTAAGCGACAGCCCGCCGATATTGCCGAAGAGATGTGGGCTTTTATTGCGGGGGGCATCCTGGCGGGTGATACAAGATGAGCGAGGGAATTCTGGTCACAATCGACAAGGGTCTGTGCACCATCATGCTCAACCGACCCGACCGGCTCAACGCTTTCACCGTCGACATGCTCAACCGGTTCAATGCAACGCTCGCCGACGCCGCCGCCGACGAACGAGTGCGGGCAGTTCTTCTCACCGGGGCGGGGCGTGGTTTCTGCGCCGGTCAAGACCTGAACGATCGCTCCGTGGCGCCTGGAGGCGAACGACCGGATCTCGGTGAGTCGCTCGAGAATCGGTACAACCCCGCCATCCGGGCCATCCGGTCCATGCTCAAACCGGTGGTTGTGGCAGTCAACGGTGTGGCTGCCGGGGCCGGGGCCAACCTGGCGTTGTCCGGGGATATCGTGCTTGCCGGTCGCTCGGCGAAGTTCATCCAGTCCTTCTCGAGGATTGGTCTCATTCCCGATTCAGGCGGAACCTATTTCCTACCCCGCAAGGTCGGATCCGCCCGGGCGATGGGCTTGGCGTTGCTCGGTGAGCCCCTGTCGGCTGAAGATGCGGCGGATTGGGGGCTGATCTGGGCAGTTGTCGATGATGCGGAGCTACTGGCAGAGGCGACCGGAATTGCTCACCGATTGGCAGCGGGCCCCAGTGCCGGTTTCGCCAAGATCAAACAGGCGCTCAATGCTTCCGGCGACAACACCCTGGATGTCCAACTCGATCTGGAACGTGACTTGCAGCGCGCCGCCGGGCTCTCGGACGACTATCGCGAGGGTGTTGCTGCATTCATAGCGAAGCGGACTCCGCGATTCGAGGGTCGCTGATGGCTGAAGGCATCGCCCCGGGGAGCCCGGTCGCGGTCGTAGGAGCCGGAACCATGGGTGCCGGCATCGCCCAGATTGCGGCTGCTGCGGGCCATCCCGTTTTCCTGTTCGATGCGGTGGACGGGGCAGTAGACAGGGCGTTGGCAGATCTGCGACTACGGATGGAGGCGTCCGTAGCGAAGGGCAGACGCACCGCCGACGAGGCTCAGGAGATCCTTGGTTTGATAGTCGGCTGTGGATGGCTCGCGGAGTGTGCCCCGGCATCGCTGGTCATTGAAGCGATCATCGAGAACCTCGATATCAAACGTCAGGTGTTGGCCGATCTCGAGGAACTAGCGGGGCCCGAGGCAATTATGGCCACGAACACCTCTTCGCTGTCGATAACGGCAATCGCCTCGGGCCTGGCCCGGCCAGAGCGGTTTGTCGGCATGCACTTCTTCAATCCGGCTCCTGCGATGCCTCTGGTCGAAATCGTTTCGGGGGCTGCCACGGTTCCCGAAATCACCGACGCGGCGTATGCCACCGCCGCCGCGTGGGGCAAAGTTCCCGTTCGCTGCAGCTCGACGCCAGGGTTCATTGTCAACCGTGTAGCCCGACCGTTCTACGGCGAGGGATTACGAATGGCGGTCGAGGGCGTGGCCGACGACGTCACCATCGATGCCCTGATGACGGGATCGGGTGGCTTCCGGATGGGGCCATTTGCCCTGATGGATCTCGTTGGTCTCGACGTGAACCTTGCTGTCTCCAAGTCAGTGTTTGAACAGTCTTTCCACGATTCGCGGTTTGCGCCCAACGTCTTACAGCAGAGCCTTGTCGATGCGGGGAGGTTGGGTCGTAAGACCGGGCGCGGGTTCTACGACTATTCGGATGAAGCTCCGCAGGCCGCTCCCCAGGTGCTGGGGGCTGCCACGGCTCCTACCAAGGTCGAGGCCCATGGTGACCTGGGCTGGGCTGCTGGTTTAGCCGGTCGATTGGCGGCCGCCGGAGTAGATGTAGACGAGGTTCCGGCGGGTGGACCGGGACATCTCATCTTCGATGGGGTCCACCTCATGCCAACCGACGGACGGCCTGCAACTGACCTTGCGGTTGGACGGGTGTTCGGCACCGACAACGTAGTTGTTTTCGATCTGGTGCACGATTGGGACAGCGTCGCGCATACCGGAATCGCGGTGGCCGACCAGGCTGCTGCCGGTGTGGGATCCAGGGCGGCGGGACTGTTCCAGGCTATCGGGTGCAGCGTTAGCCGGATCGACGACACGCCGGGGTTGGTGGTGATGCGCACTGTCGCTCAGTTAGCCGCGGTGGCCGCCGACGCCGTTAATGAAGGCGTAGCCTCCGCCGCCGACGTCGACACCGCGATGCGACTAGGAACCAACTATCCCTCCGGTCCGCTGGAGTGGGCCGATCGGCTTGGGGCCGGTCGTATCGCTACGGTCCTCGAGAACATGCATGCCGGATACGGCGAGGATCGATACCGCGTACCGGTGATGATTCGTCGACACGCCGCCACCGGGAACCCACTCACATTGGGAGCGAATGGTTCAGGAGGAAGTGATGGCTGAAGCCTTCATCTGCGACTCTATCCGTACCCCGATCGGCCGCTTCGGTGGTGTGCTGGCCGCGGCCCGGCCGGACGATCTCCTGGCCCTGACCATGAAAACGATCATGGAACGTAACCCGGGTGTCGATTGGGCGGCCACCGACGACGTCATGATGGGATGCGCCAACCAGGCCGGGGAAGACAACCGCAACGTGGGGCGAATGGCAGTGCTCCTGTCCGGGATGCCGGCCGAGGTTTCCGGGACCACCATCAATCGCCTGTGTGGGTCCGGTATGGAGGCCGTTGGTTATGCGGCACGTTCGATCAAATCCGATGAAGCCGATCTAATCCTTGCCGGCGGTGTCGAATCAATGAGCCGGGCACCAAAAGTCATGGCCAAGGCGGAGACGGCCTACAGCCGGGCAACTGAGGTGTACGACACCACGATCGGTTGGCGGTTCACCAATCCCCGGTTGGCCGAGCGGTTTGGCAAAGACGAAATGCCGGGCACAGCAGAGAATGTCGCCCAGGAATTCGAGATCTCTCGCGACGACCAGGATGCCTTCGCTCACCGCAGCCAACAACGCACCGCTGCCGCGGTTGGTTCGGGGCGGCTCGGCGATGAGATAATCCCGGTAGAGGTTCCCCAACGCCGCGGTGATCCACTGCTCGTTAGCCACGACGAGCATCCCCGCCCCGATACCAGTCTCGAGAAGCTGGCCGGGCTGCGCCCCATTTTTCCGGAAGGGACCGTCACTGCCGGCAATGCTTCCGGCATCAACGACTGCAGCCGCGGAGGCAACCAGCACAGTGGCGGCACCGTCGTTGATG
>JAYEIP010000097.1:0-13129 GCA_034660155.1 Actinomycetota bacterium
GCAAGCTTGTCGTAGCAGCCGACCTTGGGCGGGGCATGATCGTTCCGTTCGTCGCCTTCGTCGACACGATCCCTGCCCTGGTCGGTATTACGCTCGTGCTCGAGTTCCTCAGCTTGCTGGGCCAACCGCCTCGCACCGCCATGGTGCCGCGCCTTGTCAGCAGGGAGAATCTTGTCAGCGCCAACAGTCTGATGCTCGGCGCGGCCTATGGAACAGTTCCATTGGGTGCGGGCTTCATCTTGGTGTTGGCCATGCTGCCGGCTGTCTCTCTCGGGGGGCTCGTGCCGGCTGGGAACGAAAGTCTGACTCTGGCCTTCTTTGCAGACGGCCTGACCTTCATCTTCTCCGGGTTGCTGGTCGCCACACTGCCCCGGATCCAGGCTGTAGTTGTTCAGGAGAATGCGAATGAAACCGGTTTCAGCGCCAAGCGCACCAGGGCCGACTTCATTGACGGGATCAAGTTCTTTTTCCAGGAGCGGTCCGTCCGCCGGGTCATCATCGGTATGACGACGGCATTGTTCGGAGGGGGCACGGTGATCGTGCTCGGACCGGACTTCACCAAGACGGTGCTAAACGCGGATGAGGAAGGCTTCTTTGCCATCATCGCAATGCTTGGCGTTGGGGCGGCGCTAGGGCTGGCGGTCGTGTCGGCAAACCAGGATCGGTGGACCCAGCGTGACCTTGTCTTCGGTATCGCCACTATAACGACGGGGGTCGGCCTCGCTGCGGCTGCAATGGTGACAACCGTGGCCGGCGCCGCGGCTTGGATGACGGTGATGGGTTTTGGAGCCGGTTCGGCCTACTTGATGGGGCTAACCCATCTTCACGAGCGAGTTGACGACGAGATGAGGGGAAGGGTATTCGCCACTCTGTTTGCATTGATGCGCATCGGGCTCTTTGTGGCGATGGCAGCGGCGGTTCCGCTGAAGTCGGTAGTGTCCGATGTCAACATCTGGCGGCTCGACGATCCGACGCGGGTCGTGCTCTTCCTGGGTGGGTTGACGATCGTGGCTGCGGGTCTCGGCGTGCTGTGGAGTCTGCGCTCGTCGTTGCGACTGCCTACCGTGAGCCGTGAGGCACAAGAGATCATCGCCGCAGCCAACAAGGCCAGGCGGTCGCGGACCGCCACTGGGTCCGACGAGAAGAAGGACGAGTCGTGACGGGTCATTACATCGCCCTCGAAGGCATCGAGGGGACCGGCAAATCAACGATCGCAGTGCGTCTTGCATCACACCTCGAGAGCCGGGGCATCGAAGTCCTAAGGGTGCGAGAGCCGGGGGGAACGGCTACCGGTGAACAGATCCGTCACATCCTCCTTGATACCGAAGAGTCGGTCGCGCCGTGGAGCGAAGCTTTGCTGTTCTCGGCAGCCAGAGCCCAGCTGGCCCATGAGATCGTCGGACCCGCCCTCCGTGCCGGAAACTGGGTCATCAGCGATCGATCGGTTTACTCGTCTCTCGCCTATCAAGGTGGAGGTCGCGGCCTTGGCGTCGATGCGGTTCGGGCGATCAATGCTCCCGGTCTCGGAGACGTATGGCCCGAGTTAGTAATCTTCCTTCGCCTCGATGCCGAAACCGGTCTGGCCCGACAGGAAGACCCAGATCGGATTGGGGGCGAAGGTGTTGCCTTCCAATCGGACGTTGCAGATGCGTTCGATGAGTTGGTGACGATCGATCCCGATCGGTTTGTGGTCGTGGATGCAACGGATGACATCGAGACAGTTTGGGCCGACGTCCTGGCACATGTGGAGGGCCGATGGGTGATCTCTTCGAAGGTGTAATCGGCCACGGCGGTGTAATCGGGCTTCTGGAGCGTGACGTTACCGAACCTGCTCACGCCTATTTGTTCGTCGGACCTCTTGGCGTGGGAAAAGCGACTGTTGCCAGGCGCTTCGCCGCCGGCGTCTTGTGCGGTGACGACGACAAGCAATGTCGCGACAGGGTCCAGCGCGGCCTTCACCCCGACGTCGTCCTTATCGAACCAGATGGGCGGTCGGCGATA
Organism: Actinomycetota bacterium; assembly: GCA_034660155.1. Taxonomy (GTDB): domain Bacteria; phylum Actinomycetota; class Acidimicrobiia; order Spongiisociales; family UBA5794; genus JAAETI01. The sequence goes on from JAYEIP010000097.1 coordinate 2,002, forward strand.
ACTGTTGAACAGGCGCGCAACACGGTTGCGCTTGCGAGCCTGGCGCCGGTCGAGGGGGACCGCAAGATGTTTGTGTTTGAAGAGGGCGGTTCCATGAACGATGAGGCTGCTAACGCCCTCCTCAAGACACTCGAGGAACCAACTGCGTCGACAGTGTTCATCGTTGTCGCAGAATCGGAAGACGATCTACCGGAGACCGTCGCCAGTCGTTGTCGAACCGTCGTCTTTGGACGTGTCCCCGAAGCCGATATTGCCGACGGGCTCGTCGAGCAGGGTGTAACTGCGGAGCGGGCAGGACAAGCGGCGCGGATCTCGGGCGGTCGTCCCGGACTTGCCATCTCTCTCGCGACTCGGGCAGATGTTGCAGCTTTTCGTAACGTATGGATGAGCGTTCCGTTACGTCTCTCCGAACATCCCGGCGATGCCTACCGGCTGGCAGACGTGGTGATCTCTGCTGCGGATCCGTTGATGACGGCCCTCAAGGAACGGCAGCTCGATGAGACGGCGACTCTAGAGGCTGAAGGCGGTTTGAGTAAGGCCGTGGAGCAACGTCAAGCCCGCGAGTTGAAGCGAGCATCGATAGCGCTGCACGTGTCAGGGCTTGAGATCCTATCCGGGTTCTACCGGGATGTGGCTGCGGCTCAGCTGGGGGCACCGGTCAGGAATCCTGACATCCCGACGCCGGCCCTGACGCGTCTTACGCCACGCAAGGCAGTCCACAAGGCTGGTCGCATTCTCGAAGCCATCGAGGCGATCGAGGCCAATCAGCGTCCCCAGTTGGCGCTCGCTGCGCTGTTTGCCGATATCGGGGATTCGTAGCGTGCGACGTCGGCCCGGCCCGGGAGCACACGGGTTCGTCACAGTCATGAAGCATCCGGTGGGATGGATGGCGCGGTCCTTGCTGGATGGAGAAATTCACGGACAGGAGCACCTGCCACAGGACGGTCCGTACATCGTCACCGCGAATCATTTTTCGTTGCTGGACCCGGTGCTGGTAACGCTCGCGGTCGGTCGCCTGGTCAACTACATGGCCCTCGACGAACTGTTTGGCAAGACGAAGGTCGGAGACGAGATCATGTACTACTTCGGGTCGATCTCCATGTCCCGGGATCGGCCTCCGCTCGCCGCGCTCCAGCAAGCCCTTCGAGTGCTCGAAGCCGACGGCCTGCTCGGCGTGTTCCCTGAAGGTGGTCGAGCGCTGCATTGGGGTGAACGGAGTATCAAGAACGGAGCGGCATGGTTATCGATCGCAACGGGTGCTCCGATCATCCCGTGTGCGATCACGGGCACCGAAGCCACACTGAGTCTCGCTGCTCCGGGCATCCATGTGCCATCGGTCCGCCTGTCGCTGCATCCCCCGCTCGACCCGGACGCGTATATTGATCGGGTGGATCCTGTGACAGCGATGATGAAAGACTGGCAGTCCGTGCTGAACGACGAGCTTGGCCATTGGCAACCGGACTATCTGCAGTCGGGCTACTCGCTGTCGGATAGGGAGCAATGAAGGTACTGATCTCCGGATCGTCGGGGCTCATCGGTGGAGCATTGTGTGGCTCGCTCGAAGCGGACGGTGTCCGGGTGGTCCGGCTGGTGCGAGGATCATCTGCCGGAGAAGATGAGGTTCATTGGGATCCGGCCGCGGGTCATCTTGATCCGGCAGCAGTTGAGGGATTTGATGCAGTCGTGCATCTGGCCGGTGCCGGCATTGGAGACAGACGCTGGTCAGATGCGCGTCGTCAACTGATCCTCGATTCACGAGTTGCCTCAACCACGCTCCTGTCAGGTCGCCTCGCCGCCGCGGCAAGGAAGCCTGCGGTGCTCATCTCGGGCTCTGCGATCGGCTTCTACGGCGACCGAACGCTGCCGGTCACTGAGGAAACCGGCCCCGCCAATCCCCCTGATTTCCTATCCGATGTCACCATTGCCTGGGAGGCGGCAACTGCGGCGGCTGAAGCAGCCGGGATTCGTACGGTGCACATCAGAACCGGGGTGGTGCTGGCCAAAACCGGCGGAGCGCTCGCCAAATTGCTGCTCCCATTCCGGCTTGGTGTAGGCGGCAGGCTCGGCTCGGGGCAGACCTGGTGGAGTTGGATCTCGATCGTCGACGAGGTCCGCGCGATCAAACACTTGATTGAGACACCTGTTATTGGAGCGGTCAACCTGACTGCACCCAACCCGGTTACCAACGCCGGGGTGACCGAGGCATTGGGGCGTGTACTCCGTCGCCCCACCATCTTGCCTGTTCCCCGTTTCGTGCTGGAGCTACTGCTGGGAAAGGAACTGGCTGCATCGTTGCTGTTCACTTCGATTCGTGCTCTACCGGCCAAATTGCAGGACTCCGGGTTTCAATTCGAGTATCCCGATATCGAGCAGGCGCTTCGTCGGGTCTTGGACAAGTGAACCGATGGCTGCGCTAACATTGCGGACCCTCCGCCGGGGTAGCTCAGTCGGCAGAGCGACGCACTCGTAATGCGTAGGTCACGGGTTCGATTCCCGTCTCCGGCTCCACAAATGTCAAGAACAACGGTAATGCCGTCTACTGCCCATAGGATCATGCATGGCTGACCAGGCCAATTTTGAACGAGACGCAATGCAATTCGGACCGCAGCTCTACTCGGCTGCGCTGCGTATGACCCGCAATCCGGCTGATGCGGAGGATGTCGTCCAGGAAACCTACCTCAAGGCATATCGCGCCTACCACACGTTCCAGGAGGGAACCAACCTCAAGGCCTGGCTTTACCGCATCCTTACCAACACCTACATCAATCGTTACCGCAAGCAACAGCGGCGTCCGGCTGAAGTGGAGCTCGGTGAGCTCCAGGACCTCTACCTATTCCGCAGGCTTGGTGAACCATCGGGTGCGGAGCGAAGCACCGAAGAGTCGGTACTCGAAGCGATGGTCGATACCGACATCAAAGCGGCGCTCGAATCCTTGCCGGAGCGCTTTCGGATGCCGGTTCTCCTTGCTGACGTGGAGGGTTTTTCGTACAAGGAAATAGCGGAAATCATGGACGTTCCAATCGGAACTGTCATGTCTCGGCTACATCGGGGAAGAAAAGCGCTGCAAAAGAAGTTATGGACTTTGGCTGAACAACGCGGACTCACAGGACCTACTCAATGAGCAATCAATGCGACCACGCAATTGACTACCTCTACCAATACATTGACGAAGAATTGACCTGGACGCGGCGACTCCGCATCCGCAGGCATCTGAAGCGGTGTACCCATTGTATGAGCGCCTTTGAGTTCGAAAATCGGCTTAAGCAGCGGATACATGAAGGCGGTCGAGATGAGCCACCTCAGGAACTTTTTGACCGTATTCGTGCGTTGATAGACCAAGAGGCTGCCGAGGGGCACGAAAGCTGATCGGCTGCCGCCCCGAAAAGGAATAACGCACAAATGTCTGAAAACACACTCAAAGGCAAGCGGATTCTTGGCACAGCAAGACCGCCCAAGGTTCACAGCGAACAGCGGACCTGCGCCAAACGCGACTGCGAGACTGTCCTCTCCCGGTACAACCGCCGCGAGTTCTGCTTCGCCCACGCCCCCACCAAGTTCCCCCGTCTCCGCGGCCGGGTAGTTCCCGAAGCGTAGAGGCAGGTACTTGGTACTTGGTGCTTGGTACCAATCCCAACACCCCCGCGACTGGACCCCCTGTCGTGGATGTTTCGCCACGTCCGGCTATCGTCCCGCTGGATGAAGCGATCACTTGTCAAACTCATACGCGCCCTGTGGGTGCTGTTGCTGTTCGTACCGGCTCCGCTGAGCATCGCGGGCACTCCCGCGGCGCTCGCTGATACCGGCGTCCAGGTTGCCGCGGGCGAGCCGGCCGTAGTTGTCCCGGAGGAAGCTGACGCGGGTACAGAGGATCCATGGACGGCCCGGTTCCTGGCTCCACTGGTGCTCGTCATCGGAGTCGCTTCGCTCGGTGTGGCCATCTCCTATTACGTAGTCAGGATCAGAGGTCGCTACCGGACCGTGTGACACTTCTGAACGTCCCGCGACGTGGTGAAGCTCGTGGCGTAGTACTTTGCGGACCATGGCTACAACAACTTGGGATTCAGCGGTCTCCATTGCTCGCCGTTTTTCCGGCAATTATCCGCTCGAGGGCACCTACCACGAAGCACGTCTCGCTCGACAGGCGCCACTGCTTGTTGAACGGGCTACTGCTTTGGTCTCGGCTGAGACCGGTCTCGAAGCACCCGGGTCGCCGGAGGTAGCTGTAGTCAGCAGAGTGGAGTGGGTCGAGAACAACATCGCATCGTTCTCGGAGTTGATGGCTCCGCTTGAGGACCGGCTCGGTGAGCACAAAGGAGTTGGCCGCGGTCTGGCAAGCCGGATCATGTCCGCCGAACTTGGTGCGGTTCTCGGGTTCCTGTCGCGACGAGTGCTTGGCCAGTATGAACTCGTGCTGCCGACGAGCGACGGTCGTGACGGCGACACCGTGATGTTTGTGGGTGCCAATGTGCTTGCGATGGAACGGCGCTTTGAATTCCGGCCATCGGAGTTCAGATTTTGGGTGGCATTGCATGAGGCAACCCATCGACTGCAGTTTCAGGGCGTTCCCTGGCTGCGCTCCTACTTCCTCGGTCTCGTAGAGGAGCTGGTGAAGGCATCGAAGCCCGAACCGGGACGTATGGCCCGACTTGCCGAGGAGATGCGCGAGGCATCGGCTGAAGGCCGCGGGATTGTCAGTGAGCAAGGACTCTTCGGTCTGCTCGCTTCCCCTGATCAACGTGAAATCATCAACAAGGTTCAGGCGCTGATGTCGCTCCTCGAAGGTCATGGGCACATAGTCATGGACCGGATCGGTGAGCGCGAACTGGTCAGCCAGGCACGGATGTCACGAACCCTGGCGTCACGCCGCAACGACCAGCGCACCGCCCTGTTCATGCGGGTGGTCGGTCTCGAAATGAAGATGCGACAGTACGAGCTTGGTGCCAAGTTTATCGAGGGAGTCGAACGTCAATCAGGATGGTCGGCACTCGACGCGGCCTGGCTCCGTCCATCCAACCTGCCAACTCTTGAAGAGATTGAGGACCCGGTCTCATGGCTGTACCGGGTGGGTTGAGCGGAATCGGGAAAACCGTCTGCGGCGCGGTTGCTGCGATCGATTCCGGGCCAGTCGTGGTCGCTTTGAGCGGGGGATCCGATTCTGCCGTCGCAGCGTGGGCGTGTGTGGTTACCCGGTCCGCCGGCTCCGTGCGGGCGATTCATGTGGACCATGGTTGGGAAGCGTCCGCCGACCTGCGTCAGGCCGCCAGTGCAGTCGCCGAGCACTTAGAGCTCCCGCTCGAGATCATCGCAGTGCAACCGGCTCCGGGGCCTTCGCCGGAAGGTGCCGCACGCGAGGCCCGTCTCAGCGCCCTCGTGGATGCGGCCAAAGGGGATTCGATCGTTACCGGACATCATGCCGACGACGCCGTCGAGACCGTCATTGGAAATCTTCTACGGGGCGCAGGAGCAACCGGGCTCGCCGGAATTGCACCGAAGCGATTGCCCTTTGTGCGTCCCCTATTGGGTTTCCGCCGCAGCGGTCTACGCGCTCTGGCTGAAGACCTCGAATTACCGTTTCTGGATGACCCGGCGAACCAGGATCGCACCATGCGCAGAAACCTGATCCGCCACGAGATTATGCCTGAGTTAGACCAGAGGATTGATGGCGACCTCGTGGAAATCGTCGGCAGAAGCGCCCGACTCCTCGCGGCCGACGACGCCTATCTCGACAAAGTCGCCCCGGCGGCAATGGTGAGCCAAGACGGTCCAGCGATCCTGCTTGCCGTCGCTCCTTTGGTGACCACGCCGCTGGTCCTGGCCAAGCGAGCAGTCAGGGGTGCCTTACGTCACGCCCACCCGCCGTACCCCGGCACGAGTCGCGAGGTGGACGCGGTGCTTGCAGTCGCCTGCGGCCGGCAACGTCGCACCGACCTCAGCGATGGGCTCATCGCTGAGATCGAGGGGCCGCACGTGGCGATCTACCGTCCCGTCGACTCTGCGCAGCCAGTCCCTGTAGATTTGGCCGTACCGGGGGAGGCCATCTTTGGCAGTCACCGCATCACGGCCCAGAAAGTCGCTACCGGTCGTCGGGCTCATCTCTCTCACGATTGGTGCCGGGTCTCCTTACCAACGGAGCGGCTGACCGTACGGGGCCCGATTGCCGGTGATCAGATCGATATCGGAACCGGCACCAAGGCCGTCACCGATGCTTTGCGCGAGGCGGGGACCCCTCTCCGTAAACGCTCGGCTTGGCCGGTGATAGAGAGCCGTGGCAGAATCGCTTGGGTAGCAGGTGTTCGGGTTGCGGCGTGGGCACGTTTGGAGACGCCGACGGACACATGGATCGAACTCGAAAGGCGAACAGCGTGAAGGTTGCAAGAGTCCTCATCCCAGCCGAGGAGATCGAGGCCAAATTGGCTGAGATGGGTTCAGCGATCACCAAGGACTACGAGGATCGCGATCTGCTGATGATCGGTATCCTCAAGGGTGCTTTCGTTGTATTGGCCGATCTGTCCCGTCATGTCCAACTGCCGTTGGAAACGGACTTCATGGCGGTTTCGTCTTACCACGGAGGCACGCACAGTTCTGGCGTTGTCAGGATTACCAAGGATCTCGATCAGGAGATCGAGGGTCGCAATGTGCTCATCGTCGAGGACATCATCGACACCGGTCACACCCTCAAATATCTGCTGCGTACGCTCGCCGTTCGTAAACCGGCAACTCTGTCCCTCGCCGCATTGCTCATCAAGGACGATGTGGAACGTCCGCATTTCGACATTCAGTACGAGGGGTTTCACATACCAAACGAGTTTGTGGTGGGCTATGGGCTTGACTTCGACGAGAAATATCGCAATTTGCCCTACATCGGGGTAATGGACACCGACTCGACCACGTCGCCTACCGATGTCCAAGATGGGTTCGGTCTGGCCGACTAGGAGTCTGTTGATTAATGCCGTTGAAGTAGTGTCACGCATCCCTGACTAAATAGCGCTATAAATCGCATATGATGGGACGTCACGGCGGTCCGCCGCGGCCGCATAACCACCGATAAGACCAACTTAGGAGCGAAGTGAACCGAACCGCACGCACGATCCTCGTCTACATGGTCGTTGCCGTCCTTGTGATGATGGCAGTGAACGTGTTCCTCCAGGGCGCCAACGAGCCCGAGGATCTGTTGCTCAGCGAATTCCAGACAAAGCTCGAGATTGGCGACATCGCCAGTATCGAGATGAAGACTCGCTCCGATGAGATCATCGGCACTTTCGCCGAGGGCGCCGTCATTGAGGGTGCCAACCCGGAGTTCCGTACTGTCTACCCGGCTGAGTTCGAGGATGAACTGACCATTCTCATCAATGAATCCGGACTCGAAGAGTTCACCGTAGACGCCGAGAACCCTTCGGCTTTGCAGTGGTTCTTCGGGACGATCTTTCCTTACCTGCTCATCTTTGGTGTCTTCATCTTCTTCCTGACGCAGATGCAGGGTGGCGGCAATCGGGTGATGCAATTCGGGAAGGCCAAGGCGAAACAAGTCAACAAGGACGCGCCCAAGGTGACGTTCAAGGATGTTGCCGGAGCCGATGAGGCAGTCGAAGAATTGGAGGAGATCAAGGACTTCCTGGCAAGCCCGGGCAAATTCCGCGCCATTGGCGCCAAGATCCCCCGCGGCGTCTTGTTGTTCGGCCCTCCCGGCACCGGCAAGACCCTGTTGGCCCGTGCAGTGGCGGGCGAAGCCGGCGTTCCCTTCTTCAGCATCTCCGGGTCTGACTTCGTCGAGATGTTTGTCGGTGTCGGTGCGTCCCGCGTTCGTGACTTGTTCGAACAGGCGAAGCAGGCAGGTCCGGCGATTGTCTTCATTGACGAGATCGACGCAGTCGGCCGGCACCGTGGTGCCGGGCTAGGTGGCGGTCACGATGAGCGGGAGCAGACGCTGAATCAGCTGCTCGTGGAGCTCGACGGCTTCGATGTCAACACCGGTGTCATCGTCATCGCAGCAACAAACCGACCCGACATCCTGGACCCGGCGTTATTGCGCCCCGGCCGCTTCGACCGTCAGGTTGTCGTCGACCGCCCGGACCTCAAGGGTCGGCAGGCGATCCTCGAGGTCCACTCGAAGGGGAAGCCGTACGAAGAGGAAATCGACCTGGCGGCGCTCGCCCGCCAGACCCCCGGTTTCACGGGAGCAGACCTGGCCAACCTGATCAACGAGGCTGCTCTGCTGTCCGCCCGGCGTGACAAGGAACTCATCGGGATGGAGGAGCTGGAAGAAGCCATCGACCGTGTGCTTGCCGGCCCCGAACGCAAGAGCCGCGTTATGTCGAAGGAGGAGCGCAAGCTGACGGCTTACCACGAGGGTGGGCACGCTCTTGTTGGGTTCGCGCTGCCGAACCTAGACCCGATTCACAAGGTCTCGATCATCCCCAGGGGTCGTGCCGGTGGCTACACGCTGGCGCTACCCGTCGAGGACAAGAATTACGCCCGTCGCAGCGAATTGGTTGACCAACTCGCCTACGCCCTCGGCGGCCGCACGGCCGAGGAGCAGGTATTCGGCGACCCGAGTACCGGCGCATCGAATGACATCGAGAAGGCAACCGACATGGCTCGCAAGATGGTCATCGAGTACGGCATGAGTGACCGGCTGGGCCCGGTACGTTACGGGCACCCCGAGTCGCAGGTATTCCTCGGTCGTGATTACGCCCGGGGCCAGGAGATGTCAGATCAGGTCGCCGCGGCTATCGACGATGAGATCCGCAAACTGATCAATCAGGCGCACGAAGAAGCCAGGCAAATCATCACGACGCACCGGTCTGCACTTGACCGCATCGCCGAGGTGTTGCTGGACAAGGAGACCGTCGACGGCGCCGAGGTTGCCGAGATCTTCTCTGATGTCCCCAAGTGGGAGCACACTGAGGCCGGTGCCCTCCGGATCCGTTTGCCGGAGACATCCCGGGTTGGCGAAGGCATGGTCGCGGCATCGGTCCCGACTGACGATCCGCAGCCGCCCCGGCCCTAAGCAACCGATGAACGTTGGTCCAGTGGCATGGTCGATCCGCGATCGGGTGCTGTCGACGGCCGACCACACTCTTGTCATGGGTGTGGTCAACGCCACGCCCGACTCGTTCTCTGATGGCGGGCGGTTCGCTGCAGCCGAGGACGCTGTGGCCCACGGTTTCTCCCTGTGGGCTCAAGGTGCGGACATTGTCGATGTCGGGGGAGAGTCAACTCGACCTGGTGCCGAGCCGGTGTCTGCGGACGAGGAGATCTCTCGAGTTGTCCCAGTCGTGTCGGAACTCGTCGAGCGGGGAGTGGTCGTCAGTATCGACACTACGAAACCTCTGGTGGCGGAGGCGGCCATCGCGGCACGAGCCCACATAGTCAACGATGTCACTGCGCTGAGCGATCCGGACATGGCGGTCGTGTGTGCGGACGCTGGCGTTGGGGTGGTGCTGATGCACATGCAAGGTGATCCGAAGACGATGCAGATCGATCCCCGATACAAGAACGTCGTCGCTGAGGTCGCCGGATTCCTGGAAGAACGCGCCGGGCTGGCTCTAGGGGTCGGAATCGGGAGGGATCGTATCTGCATTGATCCGGGTATCGGCTTTGGTAAAACCCAGGATCACAACCTCGCTCTGCTCGACAACATTGATCAGCTGACTGCGACCGGGTATCCAGTGATGATCGGTACGTCACGTAAGGGCCTTCTGGGGGCGATCCTCCGTGACGCCGGTGTAGAAACAAGTGCAGATGAGAGGGACACCGCCACCGCGGCTACGGTGGCGCTCGCAGTAGCGGGCGGAGCGTCAGTGGTGCGCGTACACAATGTGGGCCATGCGCTCCAGTCAGCACGGATCGCCGACGCTATCGTGCGGGTTTCGCAACGGAGGTTATGACAAGTGGCAGGTCTTGAGCCGAGGGAGTTCAAGTGGGTTATCGCCGGTCGGCTCGCTATCTCCGAGCGGATCGGTGGCTATGGGTTTCAACACCGCAGGGTTCGCCGTGAGGAAGAAATCATCTGGCTGACCACACAGGGAATCAACACCGTGGTGTCGCTGATGCCGGGCAACCAGAACCAGGCGGCATACGAAGGCGCATCTCTTCGTTTCTTTCACTATCCCATCGAGGAAGTTCTCGACCCGGAAAACGTCGGCGACGTTTTCGCTTTGCTCGATGAAGCACTCGGCGAGCCGGGGGCCTCGGTTCTGGTCCATCGAGAGCTGATAGGGGATCTCCTGGTCGGCTTGATGGGTGGTTATCTAGTCCATTCCGGATTGGTTAAGGATCCGGTGATTGCAACCTCCGTGATCCAGGAGATCACAGGGCGTGCACTCGGCCCCGAGGGTCGTGGCCTCTTTCCGTCGGCTATCTGACTGTGGTCCGGGCCGCCATCGGGCTCGGGTCGAATCTGGGCGATCGGGCCGGCCACATTGCTGATGCCGTGGCCGCGCTGGTCGATACGGGGTCGCTAATTCGGGTGTCGTCGCTATATGAGACGGCCCCGGTCGGTGGACCGAAGCAGGGCCAATATCTCAATGCCGTGGCGATCGTCGATACCGATCTATCGGTGCGCGATTTGCTCGAACGTTGTCTTGCCATCGAGAAGGAGCACGGTCGGGAGCGTCGGGAACGCTGGGGTCCCCGCACTCTCGATCTGGATATCCTCCTCTATGGCGATCTCGAGGTGGCTGAGCCCGATCTGAGCGTCCCCCACCCCCGCATGGTCGAGCGTCTCTTCGTGCTGGAACCGCTATTAGAAGCCTGGCCGGACGCGACCCTTCCCGGTGGCATCCCCCTGGCCAGCTACTTGCCGGGATTGTCCGATCAGAAGGTACGACGGCTGGAGACCCTGGTCCCCGATCGCATGACATCCGCACTGCTGTTCCTCGTGGTCGCCGCAGGTGCCCTAGCCATCTGGTGGATCGCCGACTGGCTGTTCTGAACGGCAAGCGGTGGGTATCAGTCCCTCTCTGACCGTAAGGCAAGCGGTGGTCATCAGTCCCTCTCTGACCGTAAGGCAACCCTAAATATCAGTCCCCCCTGGGGGAAAGTACCGCCGGCTCGAAGAGCCGGGGGGGTAGAGGGGAACTCACAGGGTGAGTTCCTTGGGAGTTCGCAAGCGAACTCCGGGGTCTGA
>JAYEIP010000098.1:0-13126 GCA_034660155.1 Actinomycetota bacterium
CATGGCTCAACAAGACAAGGTGTGGAAGGTGGGCTTCTTCGACGGGGTCCGCGATGTGTCTCCGCTGCTGCTCGCCGTCATCCCTTTCGGGTTGGTGTTGGGGGTGACCGCGGCTGCCTCGGTGGTAGGCGGCGGACTCGGGATCGCCACCTCGTTCATTATCTTCGCCGGTGCCGCTCAACTGGCGACCGTGCAGCTTCTCGATGCCGGGACGAGCCTTGCTGTGGTGATCATCACGGCTCTGGTCGTCAATGTTCGGCATCTCATGTACAGCGCGGCGCTGGCGCCGCATTTCAGCGAGTTTCCAGTGAGATCCCGGTTTCTGCTGCCGTACCTGTTGACGGACCAGGCTTTCGCTGTGTCGATGCTTCGGTTCGAGACCACAACCGATCCTGTCTACAAACGTTGGTTTTACACCGGCGCAGCTTTGGGACTGTGGGGCCCCTGGCAACTGTCGACGGTTGCTGGCGTGGTCCTCGGTGCCCAGATCCCAGAGTCTTTGGGATTGGAGTTCGCCATCCCATTGGTGTTCTTGGTGCTGCTGGTCCCGGTGGTACAGACCCGTCCGGGACTGGCCGCTGCCATCGTCGGCGGCGTTGTGGCCGTCCTGGCGAGCGACGTTCCGTTTGGGCTCGGTCTGGTCATCGGTGCACTGGCCGGTGTCGTTACCGGCGTCATGGTCGAGCAGATCGGGCGACGCTGATGTGGGGTGCAGTCGTCATCATCGGAATCGGCACTTATCTCACGAGGCTGTCGTTCGTCGGGGCATTCGGAGAGCGGGCAATGCCCGTATGGATGGAGCGCCCCCTGCGCTATGTAGCACCCGCGGTACTGGGGGCAATAGTGTTGCCAGCGGTCGTCATGCCCGAGGGAATGGTCGACTTCGTGCCCGCCAGCAACCCAAGGTTCCTTGCGGCCGTGATCGCCGCCGCAGTCGCAGTGCGGGTCAAGAACGTCGGCGCAGTGATCGCCGTGGGAATGGGTGCACTCTGGATCCTCGACGGGCTGCTGTAGGAATCGCTTTCCAAGCGATTCGTCCGATGGGAAGGTCAGCGGCGCTGATGGCTGCGGGTGGGTCTTCCCGGCGCGAGGTGTGAGGATATGTGCGGCCGCGTCGGTGCTCGGTGTCGCGATCCGGTATCTAGAGCTGCGGATCAGTCGGTGACGGAGAAGACCCGCCACTCGCCAGGAACGCCTCGAAGTTCATGCACACCCCGGTCGGCGAACTCCAGCCCTGAACCACCCGTCACTGGACGCGACGATCTTCTCGGTGGGTCCGCAACTGACACGGCGCCCTCGCGGCAACTTGTCCGAGTCATCTGGGTCGATGCCCCAGGTCGTCGGTCAACTGGGTCAGCAACTGCTCGTCACCCCAGGGCAAGTTGCAGAGAGATCCGACGCACTGGACGTGCCCTAGACACCCAGAGAACTGCGACTCGCAGCCACCCGGAGCGGAGCAGTGGTGCCCGAATTCACTGCCGCGTCTGGGATTGGCCCTGCTGGTCGCCAAGGAAAGCGTTCACGGCTGAGGTGAAGGCGCTCGGGTCTTCAATGAAAGGTGCATGCCCACCCTCTACCCAAATAAGCTTCGAGTTTGGCAACGCGCCCCGGAGGCTCTCGGCGGTAGCGGTCCCGTGGATCGATTCACGGCAGTAGACGAGGAGCACCGGAGCCGAAACGTTGGTGAGCTGTGCAGTGATATCCCAAGCCCCGAGCTCGTCACGGACAGCTTGGGTGGTCAATTGCAACTGGGTGAACCGCTTGCCGTCCATGCCGTGGCGGATGGTTGTGGCGACCGTCGGGCTGGCATACAGGGGCCGATAGGCCGCCACCAGGTAACGATCAAGCAGTGCCTGGTCGGCCATCCAGTCCGGGTCAGCGGTGACAGCAGCCATCTCAGCGATGTCTTCGGGACGAGTGCGCTGATCAAAGGGCGATCCGGAAGCGCTGGCTCTCTCCCATAGGCCGCGCGTTGGTGGATCGCCATCTGCGATGACGATTTGGCCGACTCGGTCCGGGTAGGCAATGGCGAACATCAGCACCTGAAGACCACCAAAGGAGTGGCCGAGGACATCGAGTTCATCGATACCAAGCCGGTCTGCGATCGCCGCCATATCTTGAATGAACGCGTCAGCAGTGAGAGGGCCAATACCCACGGGCGAGGCACCGGTGCCACGCTGATCGACGAATACCAGACGGTGAGCCCCAGCTAACGCTTCGCTGAGCGAGTCGATCATGTAGTCAGCACCCCAACCGGGTCCGCCCGGAACCACCATCATCGGCGAACCAGAGCCGACGGACCTCACCATGTGGGGTCCGTTGGGGGTATCGACCATGAATTCATGCATGTCCGGCAGCAGAGAATCTACCCGACGTTGATGAGCCTGTGTGAAGCTTCCGATCCTGTGTTCGGCGTAATCCGTCACGCGGCGTGTCTCGCCCGGCTTGACCGGAACAACGTCAGGCCGCGACCGGTTGTTTGTGGTAGGCAACAAAAGGCCCCACGATGGTTGTCGCAACGGACACACTCTGGGAAGACTTGAGTTTTTGGAGCGAACCCGCCGAACAGGCATTTGCCAGGGCTCGACGCCAGGCCAATAGGGAAGCGCGGATGGATCGGCGGCGAGGACGGCGATCGACGTTGGTGTCATTTGATGAAATCGAATCGATCGCTGGTTTGCTCCCCGAAAGCATGGAGCGCTACCAGATCGTTCCCCTCTCTCAGATCGTCGGCAGCGTTGGCAAAAGTGACCTTTTCACCCGCTCGTTCCTGCCGAAGAGTGGTCGATTGCGCCGACGATGGAAACGGGCTTTTGCGGTAGCCCACGGCTTGCGCGGGTATCAGCCAGTCGAGCTATACGATGCTGATGGACGGCTCTACGTTGTTGATGGCCACTTCAGAGTTTCGGTGGCCGGCGCGTTGGGCACCGAGACGATCCAGGCCCGAGTCCGCCGCTGGGTGTGAGCCATTACAGTTCATCAGCGGAGGGGTGGCTCACCGTCTCATACGGTGATGATGACTTTGCCCTGAGTGTGTCCTTCCTGCTGATATCGGAGAGCTTCGGGAACCTCACTCAACGGGTAGGTCCTGTCGATGACGGGTGCCACTTTTCCAGCTTCCAAAAGCTGCTTGAGGAGGCCGACATCTTCGGCCTTGAACGGTTTCCACATCATCATGCCCATCTTGTGGCTACCGGCGATGGAGATCAGCGGTCCCACGAACATCGCCTGGAACATTTGCGATATAGAGCCCGGGACCATCACATAGACCCCCTCGGGGCGTAGCGCCCGCTTGGACGCGAAGATCGAGCGGTAGGCCGCGACATCGAGGATCCGGTCGTACCGTTGCCCGGTCCTTGTGTAGTCCTGCTCGGTGTAGTCGATGACGTGGTCGGCGCCGATCGAGCGCAGCATGTCCAATTTGTCAGCGCCGTCTACGCCGGTCACTTCGGCTCCGAAGGACTTCGCGATCTGCAGTGCGAAGGGGCCCACGTTGCCACCCGCTCCGTTGATCAATACCTTGTCTCCTGGCCGGATCGGTCGTTTGCCGCGAAGACCCTGGAGGGCCATGATTGCGGCTTGAGGCACGGCCGCGGCTTCCTCGAATGTCATCCCGGCCGGCTTCAGAGCGAACGCACTCTCCGCGGCGCACGCATACTCAGCAAAAGCGCCAAAGCCGTGCTCGGTCAGGTCCCCAAATACCTCGTCACCTGGCTGGAACCGCGTCACATTGGCACCCACCGTCTCGACCTGCCCTGCCACGTCCAGTCCCAGACCACTGTTCCTCGGCTTACGCGGCCCGGTACCCAGGCGTGCGATCTTTGGCCTGCCCAACAAGTAATCCACGTCAGCCATGTTCACCGATGATGCGCAAACACGTACCAGCACGTCATCGTCGTTGGGCGCAGGTTTGGCTACTTCCCGGAACTCAAGGACATCGGGTGAGCCGTATTCGGACCGAACGATCGCCTTGATGGTGTTCTCCTAAGCAGCGGCGGGTTTCTCTTTTTTTTTTGGGGAGGGGCGTTTGGTCGATAGACCAGTCGTACTACACACTTACTGATCCTCAACGTAATCGAATACGTCCTCGACCGCCTGGTCAAATACTGCTGAGCCGTTCGCCCTACCATCGCGATATGGCCCGATCACAAACACCCTGGCGACTGGTGATCCTCGCAGTCATGATCATTGTTGTGAGCACCCAGCCGGTGTTTCTTCTCGGGGCTGCGTTTCTCGATATCGGTCCGGAATTCGGCTTTGGGACAACCGGTCTCGGTGCGCTCACCGCGCTCTTCTTCCTGACCGCTTCAATCTCCTCGGCGCCGCTGGGAAAGGTGGTGCAGCGAATTGGCTGGCAACGGGCGATGCGAATCAACGCCTCCGTCTCCGGGGCGCTGCTTGTGGCGTTTGCCGTCGGCGCCAGGAACCTCACTACTTTCGCCGCGTTGATGATCGGCTCGGGCGTGGTGTACGGATTGGCGAATCCTGCCGCAAATCAGGCCCTGGCCGACCATGTTGACCCTCGTCACCGTGCCCTCATGTTCGGGTTGAAACATGCCGGCATTCCGTCGTCGACATTGTTGGCCGGCCTGGCTATCCCGCTGGTCATCGTCCGCTTCGACTGGCGCGCCAGCTATGCGCTGGCGGCCGTCGTCGCCATCGTTGTTTGGGTACTCATTCCGCGTGGTCCCGCATCTCGAGAGCCGCGGCCGGGTGGCGAGATCGATCCACGACGGTTTGTGCCACCGATGGGTTCGCCACTGCTCATCGGTCTCGCCGTCGGGGCCGCGCTTGCCACGTGGGCCGCGATCGCCCTGAGTACCTATCTGGTCGCCGCAGCCGTCGACAAAGGGCTCTCCGAGGTCGAGGCCGGCTGGCTCCTATTCGCCGGCTCCGCAGCGAGTATCGGTGGTCGGGTCGCCGCGGGGCAGGTGACCGACCGTCTCGGTGGGCGGGGGTTTGCTGCGATCGTGTCGCTCACCGCGACTGGTGTGATCTTCTTTGCGTTGCTCAGTGCCGCCACTGGGATTGTGTTTGCAGTCCTGGTGCTGGTTGCGTTCGCCACGGGCTGGGGATGGCCCGGTCTCATGACCTATACCGTGGTTAACGCTAACTCCGGGTCTGCCGCTGCCTCATCGGGCATCACCCAGGCCGGGATCTTTTTCGGTGCCGGTGTTGGCCCCATCGTTCTTGGTTGGGTCGCCGAGACCTGGTCGTTCGATACGGTGTGGCTGGTAGTCGCAGCCGCGCTCGCCCTAGCGGCGGTGACCGTCGCTTCCGTCGGGCAGCTTGCCGTCTCTCGCAGGTCCGTCAGTAGTTAACGCTCGCTTATCCGATGGTTGACAACGGCCTAACCGGCGGTTTCGCATAATCGACAAGTGGTGAACTACACATTCGATTTGTCGGTCCTCCATGCCGGAGTTGGGGTAGGAACATGAAGCTGCGCCGCATGTCGCGTCGCGACTTTCTGTCGCGGATGGTTGGAGCGGTTGCCGGAGGAATGGCCGCCTTGCTCGGGATTCCCGCCGCCGTCTTTGTCATTGGCCCCTCGCAGCAGCGGACGGCAGGTGGATGGGTTCCAGTCGGCCCCGTTGACGACATCCCACTCGACCAACCCAGGTTGTTTAACGCCACCGTGTCCAAGCAAAGCGGTTGGGTCGTCGAAGAGCAGGAGCTTTCTGTATTCGTTTCGACGGCGGACGGCTCTGAGTTTGTTGCCCTGTCGGATCGTTGCACCCACCTCGCCTGTCGGGTCCGATATGTGGAACAGACTGAGCAGACCGGTGAGCCAGGTTACTTCTGTCCTTGTCACAACGGTGTGTTTGATGCAAGCGGGGAGATGGTGGCCGGTCCGATCCCGCGGCCTCTCGATCAGTTGGAGACAAAGGTCGAAGACGGGCAACTTTTTGTGAAGGAGTTGTAGCGTGGCGACCCGACTCGGCGATTGGATGGACCAGCGCAGCGGCTGGCGGGACAGCTGGAACCGGCTCTTCCTCGCAAGGATCCCGAGGGTGTCGTGGGGGCATACTCTTGGAGCGGCGACCCTTGTTTCAGTGATCGTTCTGATGATCACCGGGATCCTGTTGACGGTCTACTACGTGTCGAGCCCGAGCGATGCGCACCAGAGCGTGCAATACATCACCAACGTCGTACCCCTTGGCTGGCTGATCCGTGGGCTCCACCACTGGGCAGCCAGCGCTCTTGTGGTCTTGGCCATTGCGCACCTGGTCCGGGTGATTCTCCATGGTGCGTACAAGTATCCCCGTGAGTTCACCTGGTTCACCGGTATCGCGCTGCTTCTCCTTATCTTTGCTTTCGGATTGACCGGAAGCTTGTTGCCGTGGGATCAGCGGGCGTACTGGGCAACTCAGGTGCGTATCGAGATCTTTGCGACGGTGCCGGTTATCGGTGACTGGCTGGCGCGACTCATCCAGGGTGGCGAAGAGCTTTCCGGGTTGACGCTCAGCCGGTTCTATGCCGCCCACGTGTGGTTGTTCCCGATGATTCTGGTCGGCTTGATCGTGGTGCATCTTCGTCTGGTGGGACGTCATGGCATCTCCGCTGCCCCACGGGATGAACGGCGCTCACGGGAGAGAGCGAGCCACTCGTGAAGAGGGCCGAGAAGCACCGCTACCTCGAGGACTACGACAGCGATCGACGTAGCGGTGAGCCGTACTTCCCCAGGTATGCGCTGCGCGACGCATTCGTCGGCCTGGCTCTCCTCTTGGGATTGATGGCAATCTCGGCGTGGGTAGGTGCCCCTCTTGATGAGCGCGCCGATCCTCTGGCCACCGACTACGTACCTCGACCCGAGTGGTACTTCTTCTTCGTTTTCCAACTCCTCAAGTACTTCAGCGGCGATTTGGAGGTTATCGGAATCGTCGTGATTCCCGGCCTGGCCGTCGTGTTCTTGATTCTGCTGCCTTTCCTCGACCGATCGCGATTCCGCCACTACAGGCGGCGGCCTGTGGTCACCGGGCTAACGGTTCTACTGCTTTCCGGCAGTTTGGGCCTGACGCTCATCGCAGTCGCGGAAGCCCCGGCCCCAGCCGATGCCTCTGCTCTTAGCTTCGACACTGAACTCGGTGGCGGTGAGGAGCTGTTCGGCACCTACTGCGCGGCGTGCCACGGGGAACTCGGAGAAGGCGCACCCAATCCGGCACAGCCGGGAGATGTCATCGCGCCAATCAGCACCGCTGAGTACCTGGGAAGCAGAGCCGATGAATCGATAAGAGTGATCGTCTCCGAAGGACTTCCTGAGTTCGGTATGGCTGCCTTTGAGATCACCAGCGGGGGTCCGCTGCAAACGGATGAGGTCGACGCGGTTGTGGCCTATATCCGCTCGTGGGAGGCTGATCCGCCGGTGGAACTCGATGCTTCCGTTTCTTCCGCTGCTCTGTCGGACAACCCTGAGTTCTTGTTTCCACAACTCTGTGCCCAATGCCACGGTGCGCTGGGTGAAGGTGGAGTAGGCCCTGCCTTTGCCGACCCTCTCCTCCAACAGGAACGGACCGACCAGCAACTGTTCGACAGCATCAACCTGGGCCATGAGGCAACCGCCATGATTGCCTGGGGTGAGGTGCTCACCCAGACACAGATCCAGGCACTGGTCGGACATATCAGAGGGTTCGGCGACGCCACCGACGTCGGAGGCATCGGTGCTCCCCGGTACACCATCGATGTTCTACCGATATTCGAGGTGCGTTGTGTCGCCTGCCACGGCACCGCCGGAGGCTGGGACGCCAGCACCTGGTTCTCCGCGGTCGGGTCCGGCGACAACGCCCCTGTAGTGATCCCCGGAGATGCTGAGAACAGCATCCTCGCCCAGATGATGCTCGGCACCCATCCCGAGGGAATCCTTATGCCACCCGACGGCAAACTTCCCGACGCTCTCGTACAACTAGTAGTCGATTGGATCGAAGGAGGGGCACTCGAATGAGGGGCTCTCAAGCAAGCAGGCTCCCGCGACCTGCAGTTCTGGCAACTGTGATCTTTCTGCTCTTCCTGGCCATCGTCCTGGCGGCGAGTGCCGACCAAGCCGCGGCCAAATCAGGGTTCCTCGGTGACTTCAACGCGGCCTATGGGACTGCAGGGACCCCACTCGACTCATGTTCGCTTTGTCACACGAATGTCCCGTCTCTCAACGGCTACGGCACCGACTGGAGGGACAACAGCAAGAATTTCGCTGCGATCGAACCGCTGGACTCTGATGGCGACGGCTGGACCAACATTCAGGAAATCCAGGCGCGATCCATGCCTGGTAGCGCGGCCAGCACGCCTCCTCCGCCAACGACCACACAGCCCCCGGGTACAACCCAGCCGCCTTCGACTACCCAACCACCACCAACAACTCAGCCACCGACGACGACGTTGCCGCCGCCCGGCAACGGTCCGCTGACCCTCAGAGTCACGGAGTTCAAGCCTCCCGGGTCGGTCGATGTCAACGGTGGCAGTGTGTCGCGGGAGCTGAAGGTAAAGGCTCGCGTCGACAACGCCGAGGAGGACGAAAACGTCACGGCCCAGATTCAGTTGTATGCCAACGGGCAGCTGGTGCAGACGATTAGCGAGACGGAGAAGGCGGAGGACGACGGTGAAGCGAAGTTCGAAGTGAAGTTCAATTTCACCTTCACCACGTCTCACGTCCCCAAGATCGACTGGTGGGCCATCATCGTTGTCGATGGTCAGGCTTCCTCCGCGGCCACAGCGACGACGACCGTGATCGGGCCGGCGCCACCCACAACTACTACCCAGCCCCCGGGTACTACCCAACCACCCACAACGACGTTGCCACCGGGTACAACCCAACCTCCGTCGACGACCCAACCCCCGCCCGGCGGTATCAACGGTGCCGCCATCTATGCCGCGTCGTGTGCCGGCTGCCACGGTGCCGACGGCAGCGGCGGCTTCGGCGGTCCGGTGGCGGGTACGTCCATGAGCCTCGGCCAGATCGTGACCATCACGGCCAACGGCTCAGGTGGCATGCCGGGATTCACCGGCCAACTGTCTGCCGCAGAGATCGACGCCGTTTCTGCTTTCGTGCTGACGCTGGGAGGCGGAGCGCCGCCACCGCCGACGACGACCACAACGCTACCGCCGGGAACGCCACCGGGTAGCGGCGCCGCGTTGTATAGGCAGTACTGCGCGAGTTGTCACGGCGCCAACGCCGATGGTGGAATCGGCGGGCCCCTCGTGGGCAGCTCACTCAGCTTCTCGCAGCAGGTCTCGGTAACCAGCCAGGGCCGCGGGACCATGCCCGGGTTCAACTCGACCCTCACCTCCGGTGAGATCGATTCCATCATTCGCTATGTCGCCAACCTCGGCAATTCCGGTTCCGTCACGACCACCACAACCGTGCCGCCAGATGAGGAAAGCGGCTCCTCGATCTACGGCCGCCTCTGTGCGGCCTGTCACGGTGGGGATGGTGCGGGTGGACCTGGTGGCCCCATTCTCGGCACGTCGTTCCATGGTTCCAGCCTCGCCGGTGTCATTACCAACGGAGTCGGCACGATGCCGGCGTTCGGCGGTCAACTCAACGACGGCCAGGTAACCCGTTTGGTTGCCTATGTTGAGGCGCTGTCAAGGGGTGAGGTCACCATCGATGGCGATGCCGAAGACCTTCTTGGAGATGTTCTGGTCGATCCGGCAGAAGGCTTCAACGGGCACATTTCCGAAAGTGGGGCGACTGGCGAAGATTCCGTCGTTGCACTTGGTGCTGCACCATCCGCATCTCCGCTACCAGTAGGTAACCCTCTTGGCTGGTCACTGGCATTGGCGATTGCCGCCGTGATGATCGCAGTCGGCTCAGCGTTCACCGGCGCAATGCCGAAAGACCTCGAATAGACGACCGGAACTTAAGTACTAGGAAGACGCGCGAATAGCGAAGTCACGGCTTCGCATCTTCCCCCCCGGGGGGAAGTACCGCAGCGGCGGAGCCGCTGGGGTAGAGGGGAACTCACAGGGTGAGTTCCTTGGGAGTTCGCAGGGCGAACTCCGGGGTCTGCGCAGGTGTCCAGAGCGCGCAACAATCGTCACCCGAGCACTCCCGTACGGGTCACGGACGTTGAATCTGTGCCAAGCTGGTCGCATGTACTCGATAGGGACACGATCGTTACGCCGCATGGCTCCGGCGTTTTCCACATGAGGAAAGTGCTCGACTGGATCTTTACGATTCCGTTCCTCGTGACGTTCGGGCTGACTCTCGCCATCTTTGAGCCGATAGCCCGCATCGCCCGATGGTTTGGGCTACG
Organism: Actinomycetota bacterium; assembly: GCA_034660155.1. GTDB lineage: Bacteria > Actinomycetota > Acidimicrobiia > Spongiisociales > UBA5794 > JAAETI01. The sequence continues at coordinate 10,248 of JAYEIP010000098.1, forward strand.
CCCCATGGAGATCACCATGGGAGTGATGCAACGAGTGTTGCTTTTTGCATTCCGTCTCGGGGGAACGAGGCTCCTTGTCGAAAGGTCGCCACAGGTGTTGCCGCGCACCGGCTACATCATTGTCTCGAATCACCAGAGCCTCTTCGACATCCCCATCTTTGGTGGGTTGCTGTTCAGCAATTACCCGAAGTATGTCGCCAAGCGGGAGCTGGGACGATGGCTACCTTCTATCTCCTTCAACTTGGCACACGGGGGCAATGCCGTCATTGATAGGAATGATCCGATTCAGGCCCGCAACGCCATCCGTGAACTCGGCGAAGCGGCTGAGAGCCGTAACGTCGCGGTTGTCATCTTCCCTGAGGGGACCCGATCCAGGGATGGGCGGCTGAAGACGTTTCGCGCCGGCGGGTTGACTGAGTTGTTGGCTGCCGCACCGTCACTTCAGGTGGTACCAACGGCCATTGACGGGGCTTGGGAGCTCCTCCGTTACAAACTGTTCCCGATTCCGTTCGGGACGACAGTGCGGGTCCGGTTCTCAGAGCCGCTGGACCGCGTTGCCGGCGAGGACCCGAAGGAGCTTCTTGGCCGTGCTCGTGCGGTCATCGAGGGCACTCTTGCGGAATGGAGAGACGGGAGTGAGTAACGACTGCGACTGCCAGGACGAGGTTGCCCGGCTCCATCAGTTCTTTCAGGACTGGTTCCGCGGGACCCTCGACTCGGGCGACTTTGGATTGTGCGAGGCCGCTTTGGCCCCCGGCTTCACCATCGTTACACCGGGCGGCGAGCTCATCACTCGCGATGAGATCCTGGAAGGTGTCCGACGCCACCGTGGCGGCGAGCCTGACGAATTCCGGATCGAAACGGTCGCCCGTCATTGCCAACGAATCGAAAACGTCCACATTGTTGCCTACGAGGAACGCCAGACCGGAGCCCGGTCAACCATCAGATTGTCGACCGCCGTGCTGTCAGACGATGCGGGCGCCTTCAAGTGGCACTCCGTCCACGAGACCTGGGTGACGGTCTGAGGCTGTCTCCCGACAACTCATCGTCGAGCGGTCAGAGTTCCTTCCATACGTATTCGATGCCGGGGTCGTCGGGGCTGCGTTGGATCTGAAAGTCCATGGATCGCACCAGATCCAGCATCCGGTGGTTTGCAGCCAGCACCTCGCCTTCCATCAAGTCAAGCCCGCGGGAACGGGCGATTTCCATGAGACGCTTGAGCATCCGCTGTCCGATGCCATGTCCCTGGAACTCATCTGAGATGACCAGAGCGAATTCGCAACTGGTCAGGTCCGGGTTCGTTACGTAGCGGACCACGCCATGTTCGACCTCGTGCCCGTCCTCTTCGGTTACGGCGATCAGTGCCATCTCCCGGTGGTAGTCGATCTGGGTGAATCTCACCAACATCTGTTGGGTTAGCTCGTGGACCGCATGCATGAATCGGAAGTATTTTGCCTGGTCCGACAGGTTCCGGATGAAGTCCTGTTCGATTTCGGCGTCTTCGGGCCGGATCGGGCGGATGGTGACATCCGTGCCATCTGGCAGTTGGAAGTGAGTTTCCAGATCTGCCGGATAGGGGTGGATTGCCATGTGTGCGTAGGCGTCGGTAGAGGGGCGCGGCACCCCGATGACTATGCGGGCGTCGACCGCCACCGCTCCCTTCTCGTCGAGGATTAGAGGATTGATGTCCATTTCCTGGAGCCAGGGAAGCTCACAGGTCATGTTCGATACTCGGAGAAGCACATCCACCAGGGAGTCTGTGTTGGCAGCCGGCATGTTGCGGAATTGATCGAGCATCTTTGCGATTCTGGTGCGCCTGATGAGGTTCCTGGCGAGACGCTCATTGAGCGGTGGCAACGCAACTGCGGCGTCCTTCATCACTTCGACCCATGTTCCTCCCGCTCCGAAGCTGATAACCGGACCGAACACGGGATCGTTCACCACTCCGATCATTACTTCGCGCCCGTTGGCGGATTGGTGCATCCTCTCGACCGTCACCCCTTGCAAGACTGCGTCGGGGCGGACCCGTTGCACTCGCTCCAGTAGGTCGTGGTAAGCGCCGCGGACATCCGTCGCGTTGCGGATGTTGAGTTTCACGCCTCCCACGTCCGACTTGTGGGAGATGTCCTCGGAATAAATCTTCATTGCGACCGGGAAGCCCATGGAAACGGCCAGGACCAGGGCTTCCTCGGCGGAGCGGGCGATACCGTTGCGAACAGTTGGGATCTGGAAGGCTTCGAGCAGTGCGATCGACTCTGGTTCCGTCAAGACGGTCCGCTTGTCGTTCAGGGCGCTCTCGATGATGAGGCGTGCCGCCTCGATGTTGGGCTCCTCATGGTCGAGCGACAGCTTGGCCGGAGTCTGCAGGAGCAGTTGCTGGTTGGCTTTGTAAGCAGCGAGATAGTGGAAGGCATCGATGGCCGCTTCCGGGGTGTTGAACGTCGGGATCCTTGCCTGCCGGAACACTGCGCGAGCCGGGTCGACCTGGGCGCCTCCCATCCACGACGTAATGATTGGCTTGCGGTTGGTTTCGGCAGCAGCGACAACCGCGTTCGCAACCTCGAGCGGTCGGGTCATCGCCTGCGGCGTGAGGATGACGAGTACGCCATCTACTTCAGGGTCTCGCAGGCAGATATCGATTGCCTGCTGATAGCGCTCCGGAGGGGCATCGCCGATGATGTCGACCGGATTGCGGTGCGACCATGTCGGGGGGAGAGCTTCATCTAGGTCTTTGATGGTGGCCTCGCCCAACCCCGCAAGCTTGAGATCTACCTCGGGCACATGGTCGGCGGCAAGAACAGCCGGTCCGCCACCGTTGGTGACGATGGCGATGCGGTCCCCGCTGCTGCGGTACTTCGACGAGAGCGTGCCGGCCGCAG
>JAYEIP010000099.1:0-13073 GCA_034660155.1 Actinomycetota bacterium
GAACCAGATGTGGTGCGCGATCTCCCCGTTCGGACCGTCCGGATAGCCAAGTCCGACGCCATTGCTGGTCCACAGCAACTCAGCCCGGGTTGCAGCTAACGCGTCGAGGTTGCACGCACCGTGACCTCGCCGACGGGCGAGACGGGATTGATGAATCGCCTCCCAGTCATCTTTAGATAGACGTTTCGGTGGACGAGCTGCGACCGGCACCCGGATGTCGGCCGGGTCGAGAGAATGCCAGTTCTCGTAGGCGCCGTTCCCGAAGCCCAATTTGTTGTAGAAGCCTTGATCGAACATCCCCAGCGAGCTCACCAGTGCCCCAGCCTCGGCGTCCCGGGCGATGGACATTGCCGTGAGCCTTTGGGCAAGACCCTGACGACGAGCAACGTGGCTCGTGGTCACCGCGGTGACAGCGGACATGGGCAGGTCGACCGTGGTGTGACGGATCGTGCCAGACCCGGTCGCGACATAACACTCCGCCTCACCATCGATGACCACAACCAGGCCCTCATAGTCAGAAGCAAACAGACGCAAGCCTTCTTTGTGGTCATCGCTATCAGCCTCGATCCAGCCGACCTCACACCAGATACGGTGGACTGCGTCGAAGTCCTGGTCCGGGTCGTAGGGACGAATGTTCACGTGGCGCTCCTTCGGATCCACCGGGATTCTACGACTACGCACGAGTCCCTGCGTTCGGCTGCCGTCGAGAACCGACGACCGATCGTTCTTGCGTATGGTCCGCAGGGGACCTTTGGCACTGGACCGCGGACTCGTTTGCCTTCACAATGGCGGCAGGAGTGCGGAGGAGGACGCATGATGGCAGCCGGCGACTCGCTTGAAGGTGCAGCCCGGAGAAGGTCCGAGCTCGAAGAGGCCCTCCAGCAGGTTGAGCGGGCCGTCGCCGCCCCCGCAGCTACTGTGACCTGGGCCGACGAAGTCACCCATCGCATGCGACGACTCGAGATAGCTCTCAATCACCACATCGTGGAAGTCGAATCGCCCTCAGGGTTACTCGATCAGATCGTGGAGCGGGCTCCGCGCCTGCAGCGGCAAGTGGAGGGCGTCAGGCACCACCACTTTGTGCTCGCACGATCCATTACCGAGATCCTGCACAAGCTCCGGACGGCCAGAACAGTCGGCACCGCGCCCACCGACGAGATCAGGAAAGCGACCATCGACTTGCTCGCCGAGATGACCCGACACCGCCTGGAGGGCGCCGACCTGGTTTACGACGCATACGACATCGATATCGGCGGCTACTGAGGGTGCGGGGCACAGTTCCGGTGAAGACCTGACCCAAAACAATCCCCCCTTGATTGATGGGGGGATCGCCCGGCTCCGCGGGCGAGGGGGGTGACGCCAAAGGTGAACGTTCCCGGGTCCTTTCCCCCTCCCGGTCCAGCCTCCGGCTGGCCCCGCCCTCCCGCGAGGGGAGGGCTGTCATGAGGACAGACCGTGGATCCAGGACAAGGGAGGGTTGTTAAGACGACGAACCTGTGGATAGCTGGATTGCTCTCTTGAGGTCCTCGATTAGTGCTTGGGGGCTCTCCAGGCCGATGGAGAGGCGGATTAGGCCGGGTGGGGCGGTGGGATCGGAGCGAAGCCGATGCTCGACCAACGATTCGACACCGCCCAATGAGGTTGCGTTGGTGAACACAGTGAGGCCCGCCACCACGGCCTCCGCTGCAGCTGCGTCGGTGACTTCGAATGACAACATACCGCCGAAGCCATCCATCTGCTGCCGGGCCAAATCGTGACCGGGATCGTCGGGTAGTCCCGGATACCAGACCCGCTCGACACGGCCATGGAGGAACCGGGCTATCTGAAGCGCCGACTCTGATTGACGGTGAACTCGCAACGGCAACGTGCGCACACCCCGCAGTGTCAACCATGTCTCCAGGGTCCCCGGAACGGCGCCATCGATCTTGCGAGCGTCCCGCAACTCGGCTGCAACCGCCGGATCCATCGTGGTGGCGACACCGCCCATGGCGTCGGAATGGCCGGCAATGAACTTGGTCGTGGCATGGATGGCGTAGTCAATCCCGAACGACAATGTGCGCTGCAGCACCGGAGTCGCAAACGTCGCATCGGCAACGGTGACGATAAACCGGGAAGCGGCGACCGTGGCAACCTTTTCGAGGTCGGTTATCAGGCACTTTGGGTTTGAAGGTGTCTCCACCCACCAGACGTCACCAGAACCAAGTTCGTCGGGACTCACCAATTGCCAGGTGCCCCTCTCGGCCTCTGTCCCGACAAATGCCCGCACCCCGTGGTATACGTCGTCGGGTAGCGAGATTCGCTGCGGCCGCACGAAGCGAAGGACCGCGGCGACTGCTGCCATACCGGACGGGTAGACCACACTGTGTCCGCCCTCGAGTGACCCGATAACGGCCTCCAGCCGATCCGTCGTCTCATCGCCGTCACGCCGGTAGATGCGTCCGCCATCGGTACGCTCGTACGTTGTTGTCGGTCGGAGCGGTGGAGCTACATCGGGCGACTCAGCCAGGTCGTCGTCTGCGTGTAGGGCTGCTGTGAACGGGTCGTGATGCATCCGGGAACTGTAACGGGAGACCGTGGTTCGAACATCTGCCCAGACCCTGGAGGGCGGCCGGGGACTGACAAGAGGGGGGCTAGGGGTGTCGTCTTCTTAGTAGTTTCTCGAACTCCACTGCCCAGAAGACGATGGTGGCGGCGGCTAGAGCGACGGCTAGTTCGAGCATGGTGAGGGGTTGGGTGCCGAAGACTCTTTGCAGGGGACCCCAGTAGATGACCAGCATCTGGAGAGCGAGGGTGATCAGCACCGCACCGAGGAGTGGTTTGTTGGAGCGGAGACCGAGGGAGAACAACGACTCTCGATCTGAGCGCACCACCAGGGCATGTCCCATCTGCGAGAGGGTCAACACGGTGAAGATCATGGATTGCCAGGCAGCGTTGTCGGCATCGAAGTAGAAGAACCCCGACAGAAGCGAAACGATGCCCATCAGCAGACCCACCCAGAGAATATGTTTCGCCATACCTCGTCCGAAAATGTTCTCATTCGGTGCGTAGGGGTCACGGTCCATGACATCACGATCAGGTGGTTCAAAGGACATCGCCAACCCGGGCAGCCCGTCGGTGACAAGATTGATCCACAGAATCTGAATGGCGGTGAGCGGTAGCGGCAACCCGATGAACGGCGCCAGCAGCATCGTCCAGATCTCGCCGCTGTTGCTGGTCATCGTGTATTTAATGAACTTCCGGATGTTGTCGTAGATAGTGCGCCCTTCACGCACCGCCTTGACGATGGTGGCGAAGTTGTCGTCGAGCAGCACCATGCCGCCCGCCTCCTTCGACACATCTGTTCCGGTGATCCCCATGGCGACACCTATATCAGCCTTGCGCAACGCCGGTGCATCGTTGACACCATCACCGGTCATCGCGACAACCTCACCCTGGTCCTGCAATGCCCCAACAATGCGGAGCTTGTGCTCGGGCGAGACCCTGGCGTAGACCGACACGTCAGCGACGATGGCTGCCAGCTCATCATCACTGAGTTCGGCCAATTCGGCGCCGGTGACAACCCGGCCCCCGTCACCAATGCCTACATCCGCAGCAATCCGGCGGGCGGTGAGCGGGTGGTCACCGGTAATCATCACGGGCCGGATACCGGCTCGTTTGCAGGCACGGACCGCTTCAGGGACCTCCTGTCGGGGAGGATCGACCATCGTGATCATCCCCAGCACCGTGAGACCGCTTTCGAGACTCTCCACCTCATCATCGCTGGGGACGCTGTCGATCGGCCGCAGCGCAACACCCAGGACCCGCCGGCCGGCATTGGCCAGATGCTCGTTGGTCTGGATCGTGCTCGAGCGCAACCCTTCAGTGAGCTCCACCGGCCCGTCGCTGAACCAGATGGTGTCGGCCAGCTCGATCAGACCGTCCGGCGCGCCCTTTGTGATCGCAACCCACCGGCCTCCGATGCCTGCGCGGAGACGCTCAGGAACCTCGTGGATCGTCGTCATCCGTTTCCGCTCAGAGGTGAACGGCGCTTCCGCAACCCGGGGCCACTCCCGCTCAGCATCATCCTTGACGATTCCGGCGTGCATTGCCGCCACCGCAAGTGCGACCTCGGTGGGATCGCCGACATGGGCCTCCGACCCATCGCTGCTGAGCACCGCGTCGTTACACAGGACGGCGCCAGTCAGAGCGAGCCGCGTCGCGGTCAGCAGATCGGATTCAGCGACCTCCACATCTGCCAACTCCAGGACGCCCTGATCGGCCGCGATTTCGGCGGCCACCATTCGATTCTGGGTGATCGTCCCCGTTTTGTCCGAGCAAATGACAGTCACCGATCCGAGCGTCTCCACCGCGGGCAGCTTCCGGATCAGCACCTCCCGCTTGAGCATCCGCTGCGCTCCCAGCGACAGGGCGATCGTGACGACCGCGGGGAGACCTTCGGGCACCGCGGCTACCGCAAGGCTGATGGCGGTAAGGAACATGACTCGCAAGTCCTCGCCCCGCAGGAGTCCGAGGACAAAGACGACCGAGACGATGCCGACAGCGGCAATCGCCAGGCCTTTACCAAGCTGTGCCATTCGTCGCTGCAGAGGCGTAACCGTACGGCCGATGCTCTGGAGAAGCTCTGCGATATGGCCAAGTTCGGTAGCCATCCCGGTAGCCACAACTACGGCAGCGCCCTTCCCGTGGGTGACGCTCGTGCCCATATAGACCATGTTGTGACGGTCGCCAAGGTTGAGGTTTTCGTCGCTGAGGGGCGCCACGGCCTTCTCCGACGGGTAAGCCTCGCCGGTAAGCGCCGCCTCGGCCACCTGAAGGCTGGTTACCTCAATCAATCTGCCATCGGCGGGGACCGCAGAGCCCGCTTCCAGGAGCACGATGTCACCGGGGACGATCTCTCCGGCAGGTACGTCGACAATCTTGCCATCGTCCCGCCGTACCCGCACCGATGGCACCGCCAGCATCTTCAGTGCCTGGATTGCTCTTTCCGCCCGGTATTCCTGGACAAACCCGAGAGCGGCGTTGAGGACCACGATGACGAGGATCACGATTGCATCGTTGGTGTCACCAATTGCCAGTGCGATCGCCGCGGCCACCACCAGGACAATCACCATTACCTCGGTGAACTGACTGAAGAAGATCCGCCATGGGCTGGTGGCGCCGTGCTCCACCAGTTCGTTGGGGCCGACCTCGGCTAGACGATGCTCGGCCTCGGCACCCGTTAACCCCGCGGCTACGCTCACATCGAGATCGGCAAGTACGTCATCTGCATCTCGCGTGTGGAATGGAGGCCCGGTACTTGCGATTGGAGTCGCCGCTGTTGAGCTCACGAATCCAATCTACCCCGGTCCGGGAATTCAGTGGTATCGCGTCAATTGACTATGTCGAACGCATCCGGGTAGGTGACGGGGCCGGTGGCCGGTGCCGCTCCGCCACCAATCTGGCGAACCATAAAATAAGGTCCGCTGTAGACACACGGGTACGCCTGCGCTTCGGTGACAGAGAACCCGAAACGGGCGTAATACGCAGGATTCCCAACCACCAGGATCACCGACTCGCCCCGCTGCGCCAGCAGTTCGATGCCGTCCACGATGAGCTCCAAGCCCACACCTCGATTCTGCAAGTCGGGTCGCACCCCAACTGGTGCCAGCGCAACCCCACCGGCCGGGCCGGTTGTGGCGTCGATGGAGACCCGCGAGAAGGCAACGTGGCCGACGATCTCCCCCTGGTAACGGGCAACCAACGACAGGATCAGGTCTCCGGCATCCCGCAGGGCGTCGACAAGGTCGGCCTCTTCAGTGCGCCCGTCGAAGGCATTGACGTTGAGCTGATGGATCGCCTCCTCGTCACCCGACGCCTCCAATTCGACCACCACTGAAAGATTCACTGAGTCAACTCCCGAAGCTCGTCACGGGCGACAGTACCGCCGATCGAAGCCGTTGTGCCCGACCACCGCAGATTGAGGCGGCTTGGATGGCCCATTTCCTCGCCCTGGTCGATTGTCACTCTGCCCTCGGTTTCGTCATCGGCGGCAAACATTGTGGCCAGGGCGACTGCCGCGCTTCCCGTTGCCGGGTCCTCGTCGATCCCAGCTGTCGGTATGAAGAAACGCATCCGAATTCGCTCACCGTCACGGGCGAAGACAGTCAGCCCATCTACCGACCCGAATGCCGAAGTGTCGGGAGCAACCGCTGCGACGTCATCCGGAGTGGCCAACTCGACCATCCGATAGTCGAGGGGCATCTTCACTCGCCAGGTGCTCAGCGGCGTCGGTATACCGACCTGGGATGCAAATAGGTCGTCGTCGAGGTGGGCGTTGGCCGGGGTCATTGGAGCATCCACCCAGGAAACATCCCCCTCGAGCCGGATCTGCACATCACCAATGCCGCAACGCAGCCGGTCGATCTCGCCCGGACCTACCCGGAGCATGACCCAGGCAGCTCCGACGAGCGGGTGGCCGGCGAAAGGCATCTCCATGGTCGGCGTGAAGATTCGCGTTAGCGGCGTGCCACCATCACGCCAGTCAACAAAGATCGTCTCGCTGAAGCCAAGATCAGCGGCGATGGCCTGCATCATCTCGTCGTCGAGCCCGGTGACATCGTTGACAACTCCAAGATGATTGCCGCCGGAACCGTCGCGAGTGAACACACGAATTACAAGACAAGGACGTGGCATACAGAAAGGGTAGTGCGGCTTCGCAGAAGCGGATAGGCGTAGCGGCTCGGCCGCTCAGCTCCCTGTTTCGCCCGGAAGGACTGCGTCCCCGGGCGATGGCTGCACGGATGGGCTTCGCCAATCCGCGCATCCACTAGGACGACCGGCCCGTTCACTGAACGTCGTCCGGGTCCCACCCGGTCACAAGACCCTCGTCGAGATCATCGAGACGACCCATGTGATCGGCCGTCAGCTCGAAGTCGAAGACGTCATAATTCGCGGCGATTCGAAAAGGGGTGACCGACTTGGGCAGGACAACGAAACCACGTTGAAGAGCCCACCTGATTAGCACCTGAGCCGAAGTCTTACCGTGGACGGCCCCGATCTCGGTCAGCACCGGGTCGTCGAGTTTCTGACCCTTTGTCAGCGGGCTGTATGCCTCGAGGATGATTCCATGCTCACGACACTTCTCGACGGTCTCGAGCCTGGTCCGGTAGTTGTATGGCGAGAGCTCGATCTGGTTGATCGCCGGTACCACCGAGGTGTATTGCAGGATCTCGTCGATGTGACGGGCCATATAGTTGCTGACGCCGATGTCGCGCACCCGGCCGTCGAGGGTAAGCCTTTCCAGTGCACGCCATGTGTCCAACCGGTGAATCGGTACTGGCCAGTGGATGAGGTAGAGGTCGACATAGTCAAGACCGAGCGACTCCAGGCTCCGGTCGAATGCCCGCAGCGTATTGTCGTAGCCGTGGTCGTCATTCCACAGCTTGGTTGTTACGAACAGGTCGCTGCGGTTCAGCCCGCTACCGCCGATAGCCTCGCCAACGTCCGCTTCGTTGTTGTAAATCGAAGCGGTGTCGAAGTGTCGGTACCCGACGTCGAGCGCCGTCCGCACCGCATCCTGGGTGCCACGGCCGGGCTCGCTCTTGTAGACACCGAGGCCAACCGAGGGGATCTGTCGTCTTGTGAGCATCTTGAGTGTTGGTGTGGCCACGGGAACCGCCGGGATCGCTTATTGGACTGTCCCAGTGGACTCTATCCCCATTTAGCGATCCTTCACACCAGCGCTAGCGTCGTCGACCTCATGGACATCACGGAGCTACTCGGACTCGACGACCTGCTGGCCCAACTCATTCTCGCGGTCGGAGCGGCAATGGTCCTCGGGAACGGCTTCGCCATCTTCCAGCATCACAAGGGGCGGCACCCGTCGGGGGAAACAGGCGATTTCCGCACGGTCCGCGCATGGTGGCTGCTGGGGGTTGGTCTCCTGATCACCGTTTGGGGAATCGGCAGCTTGCTCACCGGTTGACCGAACCACCGCGCGAGACGGTACAATCTGCGTCCTGCGGGTGTAGTTCAATGGCAGAACATCAGCTTCCCAAGCTGAATACGGGGGTTCGATTCCCCTCACCCGCTCCAGCAATGGCTGCCGGCGAACGCCGCTGAACCTCACATGGGAGACACTATGGAAACCATCGCAACGATCGCGCACGTCGGTGGTGCCAGATTCGATGCCACCACTGCGTCGGGTCACACTGTACGCACCGAAGGTGGGGACCGCGAGACCGGACCCGGCCCCATGGAGTTGATCCTGGTGGCACTCGGCAGTTGTAGCACCGTCACCGTTGTCGAGTTCCTCAACAAGATGCGCCAGCCGTTCACGTCACTTGAGGTCGAGATCTCAGGCGAACGAGCCGACAACCCGCCCCGCGTGTACACCAAGATCCACGCCCGCTATCTCGTGGGCGGCGACGTCGATCACAATCGGGTCGAACGAGCTATCGCCCTCACCGAAACGAAGTACTGCTCCGTTTGGACCATGCTGGAACAGACCGCAGAAATGACCCACTCCATCGATTTCGTGTAACGGAATTCACGAACCGGCAGCGGGTTCCTCAGGCTGGCGGACCTGTAGGAGCAGCGGTTCACCGCTAGTACTGTTGGCTCCGTGCGACCATCAATCCGAACTCTTGTGGCCGGCGTCATTATTCTCTCGGCCTGCGGTGGAAGCAGTGCCGATGTCTCCGAGGACTCGTTTGCACAAGAGTGTGAAGGCCGCGCAGACTTCTGGATCACCATCCAGCAGGAGTACCTCGACCGACTGGGTGACGCCGCGGCTTCCGACTTCGATCAAACGACCGAGAGCGTCGCCGCGGCAGGAGAATGGGTGGGTACGGCATTGCACGAGTTCGTTGGCGAAGCGGACTCGGTTGGGTGCGCCGCCGAGGTACGCAGCGGATCAGCTCTTATCTGCGCCCGCTTGGACAAGCTCCAATCCAGGGGCGAGGCGGGAGACCAGGTTGTAGATCAGTTGCTCGCCCGGTGCGAACCGGCGGATGCGCTGCCCTCTTCTATCTAGGACCCCCGGGCTGAGTGGACCCGTGCTGCGGACACCTGCCCGGACCCAAGAGACGAAGGAATTGCGGGTCGGCTACGATCGCACCCATGATCTTCTCGGACCGGAGTATCAAAGAAGCTATCGCCGGGGAAAGGATCGTTATTGATCCGTTTGATGAATCGATGGTGCAGCCTTCGAGCATCGACTTGCGTTGCGATTCGATCTTCCGAGTGTTTGAGAATCACAAGTATGCGCTGATAGATCCCAAGGCACCGCAGGAGGACCTGACCGTCGCAGTGTCGGCCACCGAAAGCCAGCCGTTCATCCTGCACCCGGGTGAGTTCGTCCTTGGTTCAACACTGGAGGTAGTCGGTTTGGCCAACGATGTCGTCGCCCGACTCGAGGGAAAATCGAGTCTGGGACGGATCGGCCTGTTGATCCACTCCACCGCCGGCTTCATCGATCCCGGTTTCGAAGGCCAAGTGACATTGGAGCTGTCCAACGTGGCGAACCTACCGATTGCCATCTACCCGGGAATGAAGATTGGTCAGGTGTCCTTCTATGAACTGAGTACCCCGGCCGATCACCCATACGGGTCACCCGGCGCAGGGTCGAAGTACCAGGGCCAGAGTGGGCCCACCCCGTCCCGCATTCACCACGATTTCCCGGAGGGATGATGAGCACGGCAGCGTTTGTTGGAACAATAATGGTCGACTGCAACGACCTCGATGGCATGTCAGCATTCTGGAGCGAAGCCCTCGGCCTCGAAGAGAAGCTGCGCTACCCGGACTATGTCTGGCTGGGTCGTGTTAGCGAAGGCGGTCCGGCGCTTGCCTTCCAACGGGTCCCTGAGTCACGCGAGTGCAAGAATCGCCTCCACCTCGACCTTGCCACGGACGACCCGGAAGGCTTCACCAAGCGAGTGCTCGAACTTGGTGGCTACAGGGTCGAAGATCACGAGGTAGCCGGCTTCCACTGGTCGGTACTTGCCGATCCGGAAGGCAACGTCTTCTGCGTCACCAAGGCTGACCACTAGATGCCAGGCGATCGTCCCTAGTGCCCCTACAGACAGCCAGGGCACTAGTCAGCGATCGTCTCCGGTGAGCAGTTCGCTCCGCCCGAACTTCCACGGGCGGCTGGGATCACTAAGCAACAGCTGATAGATGCTGAGCCCCGACCGCTCGAACGCGACCGCCGATGCTGCCATGTAGAGTCGCCAGATCCTGTAGGTAGAGCCACTCGTTGCAGCTATTGCCGCAGCACGATTCTGCTCCAGGTTCGCCACCCAGTGGCGGAGGGTCAAGGCGTAGCTTGCCCGCAGGGACTCCACGTCGCGTACCTCAAATCCCGCTTCCTCGGCTTCACCCGCCACGGTGTCGATGGGAGTCAACTCACCGTCGGGGAAGACGTAAGTGTTGACAAACGTGGGAGTGGTACGACGTATGTGTCGATCTCTCGTCACGATGCCGTGATTCAACACCTGTCCACCGGAGGAGAGCACCGCTCGTAGCGCAGCGAAATACTTTGGCAGCTCCTTTTGGCCGACGTGCTCGACCATGCCGATAGACGCAACGGCGTCGAATTCGCCATCGAGGTCTCTGTAGTCGCGTACCTGAATGTTGACCCGGTCGGCCACACCGGCTTGTGCGGCCCGAGAGCGCGCCTCGGTGGCCTGCTCCTCGCTCAGAGTTACCCCCGTTGCCTGAACTCCGTACTCGCGAGCCGCGTGGATAACCAGCGCACCCCAGCCACACCCCACATCCAGGAATGTCATCCCGGGACCTAGCCGGAGCTTGCGACAGACCAGGTCGATCTTGCGACGCTGTGCATCCTCAAGGGACTCGGTGGGGTTGAGGAAGTGGGCGCACGAATAGACCATCAAAGGATCGAGGAACAGCTTGAAGAAGTCGTTTCCCGTGTCGTAATGATGGGTTACGGCAGCCTGGTCGCGCTTCCTTGAATGAAGCAGCCCTCTCATCCGCGGGCGATCAATGCTGGCCCGCTGTGAATCTTCCGGTAGCTGCCGCAGCATCCGCAACAGACGAAACTTCGTTAACGGCGACTTCTTGGCTTCCCCGAGCCGGGCACCGAAGTCGATGATCGAGTAGAGGTCACCCTCGAAGTCGATGTCATCGAATACGTATGCTTCCCCTACCGACAGATCGCTGGCCGGAAGAAGCATCGATCGCAGCGAACCAGGTCGACGAAGAACAATAGAACCAGGCGCGTCCAAGTCCCCCCACTCATCGCCGGTCCAAGCCCGCACCTTGGGTGCCGGATGACCACCCGTCCGGACCAACAGTTCGTAGGTCCGACGAGACAGCTCGAGTGCATCCACTAATCACCATCATATAGAACGGATTCAGCTACCGAGACGATCGTGACTTGGCGTAGTCGTTGGCCCGCAATCCGTATTCCGATCGGGATACAGAAAGCGGGCGGTGCGCCCTCGTACGGATTACGCCGCACACCCCAGGTTGCGGCTAAGTGTCAATCTCCGTGCCCTCGGTCAGCCATAACGTCAGCTCACGCCGATCGGGGGTATGCAATGTCCCATCGCTGACAAAGAGGGCTCGATCAACGTAGTTGATCGCGGCGGGATCGTGCGTGGCCATCACGACCGTCGTCCCCGACCGCGCCACGCTCTGGAGTAGCCCCAAGATCGCGGCACCGGTGGCGGTGTCCAATTCCCCGGTCGGCTCGTCGGCGAGCAAGTAGCCGGGCTCATGGACGAGGGCCCGGGCGATCGAAACCCTTTGCTGTTCGCCGCCGGAGAGCTCATCCGGCCGGTGACTGGCCCGGTCCACCATCGTGACTGCGTCCAGCGCTGCGGTAACCCGGTCCCGAGCCTTGCGCCCCCCGATACCGAGTAGACGAAGCGACACATCGACATTCTCCGCGGCCGACAACAATGAAAGTAACCCGGCACTCTGAAACACAAATCCGAGCTTTGACCGCCGCAGGACAGCAGTTGCACCTTCAGACCTATCGTCTACTCGTGCACCATCGATCACAACTTCGCCCTCGTCGGGCAGCAGCAGAAGACCGATCATCTGGAGCAATGAAGTCTTACCGGACCCCGAAGGCCCGAATAGCGCCACAAACTCGCCGGGCTCGGTCACGAGATCCACATCGATAGCCCCGATGGCGCCGTTCGGATACCGCTTCGACACTCCCCGCAGTTCAATCGCCATCTTCGCCTCCCGATGGTTCCAGCAGGATCCCGCCTTCGACCAGACGCGCCATCACCTCGTCGTTGATGCCGGCTTCGATCAGCAGGTCACGAGGTATCTGCACGGTGCCGCGACGGTCAACCGCCAACAGCTCATGTGTCTCGAAACGGCCTTGCGTGGCCATCCGGCCGTCGGCCAGCCGCACGACCCGATCGGTCCGCTGCGCCAGCGCAACGTCATGGGTAACAACAAGAACGCTCAATCCGCCATCGTGCGACATGCGTCGCAGCAGGTCGTAGATGCCCAGCGAGGTCGCAGTGTCGAGCTCACCTGTCGGCTCATCGGCCAACAGAAGTTGGGGACCGAGAGCCAACGCCACGCACAGTGCCAACCGTTGCTGCTCTCCACCAGACATCGTGTGCACCCGCGAGTAGGCATTGCTACGCAAGCCGGTCGCCTCCAGCAGAGCCAGGGCGCGCTTTTTCCGTCGCCGGGTAGGGACCCCGGCCAAAAGCATGGGCAGTTCGATGTTCTGCATCGCCTTCAGATACGGCAACAGATTCCTGGTGAAGTCTTGCCACAGGAATCCCACACCACGCCGGTAGTAGGTGATCCTCTGCTTTGGCGACAAGTCGGTGAGATCCGTGCCCGCGACCTCAACACTTCCGGCCGAAGGCGTCTCGAGCCCGGCGAGGATCTGCAGCAGGGTCGATTTGCCGGCACCGGATTTCCCGACGATCGAGATATCCTGTCGTGCTTCGCCATTGCGGTGAGCAAGGGACTCCAATACGGTGTCCCACTTGATGAGTTCGTCGACACCTTCACCTTCCAGACGTTCGAGCCCCGCGGAATGGTCGAGGGCCACCCGAATATCAAGATGGCGAACAGCCTCATCGATTACGTGTTCC
>JAYEIP010000100.1:0-13063 GCA_034660155.1 Actinomycetota bacterium
AGCGGAAGAGCCGGCGGTTCAGGATGCAACGTCGGCCACGCACGCGACAGAGACGTTCCTGGGTGCCCCCCGGGCCCTAACGCTGCTGGTCTGCTTTGAGGTGGCGGTAGACGACGTCGGAGAGGCGTCCGGTACGTCACTCACCGACATCTCAGGTCCATTTCCTCGTCATCGAGCGTCGCCCGAGCTCTCCTGCGCGACGCTCTACCTACGCGCAACAGATGAGTGCAAGTGCGCATGAGGGCTACCCGATCCGAACGAGATCCCTCTCTCGGGGGAGACGGTAACCACTCTCGTGAGTGATGACGCCGCGCGGTCGGCTGTGGATGCTTGTCGTATGGAAACTGTAGTGATCGATCTTGCAGGGCATGCAGCGCCACTTGTGTGGCTGGCGTCGCCGGTGGGGCTCGTGTCGCTTGTCGCGATCGTCGGCTTTGTTCTCAGCGGGATCCCCGGTCGTATCATCCTCGGCATGGAAGCCAAACTGGCCCGGCGCAAAGGACTCTGTCGTCGTGGTCTCGATCGGCACGACAACGACGAGCTGTTGACAGCCGTGTCCTACATGGAGCGGGAAGAATGAACACGTTCCTGGCGCCTCTCGTTGATCGCCGGACCTATCGCAATCTCCTCTACCTGGCGCTGGGCCTTCCGCTCGGAACGTTCTACTTCACCTTCATCTCGACCGCGACCTCGCTCGGGGTCTCGTTGCTGATCATCTGGGTTGGTATCCCGATCCTGGCGGCCACGGTGATCGCATGGCGCGCCTTGGCGCGCTTCGAACGGAGCTTGACCGAGCGACTCCTCGGCACGCCGATAACCTCTCCATCAAGTCCTGTCGTGGACGGCATGAGCCGGTGGGAGCGTTCCCGGGTGGTGCTCGCCGACATCCATACGTGGCGCTATCTCGCCTGGCTGCTGCTGCGGTTCCCGCTCGGCATCTTCGGGTTTGTGCTAGCGGTGGTTGCTACGACCGTGCCGTTGTCGCTCATCGTGTCGCCCGTTGCGCTGTTGTTCCCCGACGAGTGGATAGAGCCGAGCTGGCTCAACTCTGTCGATTGGCTGGTGTGGGTCGTGGCCGTGTTCGGTGTCGGGTTAGCGGCTGCGTTCGCCTGGGCTGTCAACGCTTTTGGTGAGCTCAACGCGGTGTGGGCCAAGGCGGTGCTTGGACCCTCGCCACGACAGGAGCAGATCGTGCTGCGGCGTCGGGCCGAGGTCGCTGAAGAGCGCATTCGGTTGGCTCATGAGCTGCACGACTCGGTGGGGCACACCCTGACGATGAACGTCGTCCAGGCAGGGGCCGGCGGTCACGTGTTCGAAAGGGATCCGGAATTCGCCCGCCAAGCTCTCCAGAACATCGAAACCAGCGGGCGTCGGGCTCTCGCGGATCTTGACCGTATCCTCGGTCTGTTGCGTGAAGACGGTGATGGTGTTGAACGGGCTCCTCAACCCGGTCTCGAGGGTATCGCTGCGCTGGTTGCCGATGTGGGCGAGCTCGGCGTCCCGATCGAGCTTCATGTCACTGGGCCGACCGATGAGGTACCCGCTGTGGTGGGGCGTTCCGCCTACCGCATCGTTCAGGAGGCATTGACGAACGTGGTACGCCACGCCGGTCGAACGTCGACCAGGGTGGCGGTGCAACATGGCGCCGGCGCACTGGAGTTGGAGATCGTCAACGATCGACCTGAGGCCGGACTGGGCCACGGCATCGCACCCGCCGCTGGCGGTGGACGCGGCCTCACCGGAATCCGGGAACGGGTGGGGCTGTTGGGCGGCACGGTCGATACCGGCCCGCGTCCCGATGGAGGCTTCCGGGTGTGGGCCAGCCTCCCTTTGAGGGGGTCTGGATCGTGACCACGATCCTGATCGCCGACGACGACGCCCTCGTCCGCACCGGACTCGGGGCGATCATCAGTGCTGAAGATGATTTCACCGTGGTTGGCGAAGCACCCGACGGGGAGGTGGCCGTTGCCCTGGCACGCAAGCTGAAACCGGACGTCGTTGTCATGGACATCCGCATGCCGAAGCTTGATGGTCTGGCGGCCGCTACGGAGATCATCAGATGGGGTGCAGACGCGCCCAGGATTCTCGTGCTCACCACGTTCGAGCTCGACGAATACGTCTACGAGGCGTTGCGAATCGGCGCAGCCGGCTTTCTCCTGAAGCGGGTGCCGCCCGCCGATCTCATCGAAGCGGTGCGCGTGGTGGCGTCGGGCGAGTCGATGGTGTTTCCGGCGGCAACTCGCCGGCTAGTGGAGCGCTTTGCCTCCACCGGAACCACAGCCCACACCAAGGCCATCGGGTCCCTGACCGATCGGGAGCGTGACGTTTACCGTCTCGTCGCCAAGGGCCACTCGAATCGTGAGATCGCCGATGAGCTGTTCGTGGGCATCGAGACGGTGAAGAGTCATGTTGGCTCGCTGTTGCTGAAGCTCGACGTCCGCGACCGCACCCAGGCGGTGATCGTCGCCTACGAGTCCGGCTTCAGCCGAACGAGTCAGGAGTAGGGTCCGTTGGATCCGGCGCCACGTGGCCGCTGTCGGCACAGGCCCATCCACGATCACTAGATATGAGCGACAACGCGCCGATGGTGAAACCGAGCCGATCGGCGCGTCGGCGGGCGGGTTCTGTGTGTCGTTTAGTTGGTCGGAGTCGGGCTGCGTGTGATGGTGGCTGGTGGTAGTTGCTGCCGGCGTGCTCTTTTGTGAGGACACGACCGTTGATGTGGTCGCCGGGTGGTTTCCTTACTCGAGGTCGCTGTCAGCCACGTTTCTTGTCACTGCCTAGCGATATGGTGAACACATGATCGGTATACAGGAATCGAGTAGTCCACCCATCGACAGCGGCGATCCGGTGCTCCAGATCCGGATGGGTGTCGCCGTGTTGGCGGGTGAGGACCGTGACGGTTGGACCGGTAGTGCCATGTCGGAACGGGTCACAGAGATGCTTGAGATTAGGGAGCGGTTCGATGCGGAGCTGCTGCGTCTGATCGGTTCGTGGGACCGGGACCGTGCCTGGGAGAGCGACGGTTCACTATCGCCAAGGGCCTGGCTCACCTCCCGCACCCCTATTGCTGATGGTGAGGCGCAGAAGCTCGTGAAGAACGCTCGCCTGGTAGATCGCCATGACGCTGTGGCTGTGGCGTTGGCTGAGGGTGAGATCACCGCCCCGCATGTCGAGGCGATCGGCCGGGTCATGTCCAAGGACCGGCTGGCGCTGCTCGATGAGCATCAAGAGGTGTTGGTTGAGCAAGCCAAGAAGCTGCCGGTTACCGATTTCACCACAGTGATGCGACGCTGGGCATCACTCGCTGATGACCAACTCGCCACCGACACGTTCGCTAAGAAGTGGAACCGGCGTCACCTTCACGCCTCGACGGGTCTCGATGGGTGGGTCAGCGGTGGCTTCTACCTCGACCCGGTCGCTGGTGGCGCTCTGCTCAACGTGTTGGATCACATTGCGCCGCCCGACCCCCACGACGCCCCCGATGGGCCGCGTCCGTTGTCGCAACGCCGCGCCGATGGCCTCACCGACCTGGCCACCCGGTATCTCAACGGTGACAAACCCGGTGGGAACCCACCCAACATCAACGGTGTCATCGATGTTGCGACCCTCATGGGCGAAACACCCGAGATGGCGGTGGCACGATGCGACCTCGACGGGATCGGACCGGTCGCCCGCACCGTGATCGATCAACTCTGCTGTAACGCCCGCTTCACCCGGTTCATCATGTCCGGCACCTCACAGATCCTCGACATGGGCCGTGCCACCCGCCTCGCCACACCAGCGCAACGCAAAGCAGTGATCGTTAGGGACAGGCACTGCCGCTTCCCCTCATGTGGTCGCAAACCGCAATGGTGTGACATCCACCACATTGCCGGCTGGATCGAATCGATCGGCGCAACCAACATCAACAACCTCATCTTGTTATGCCGAAGACACCACACCCTCATCCACAACACCAAATGGACCATCGAGCGAACCCCGAATGGGGACTTCGAGTTCAACCACCCGGCACGGGCACCCTAAAAGCGACCGGTAGGCACTGCACCCGCCAGGACAAGATCCCGCGCGCCTGAACCGCGAGCAGGGCTGGATCACCTCGTGGAACAACAGACCGATGGTCGGTTGGGAAACACAGTGGTCGGAGTCGAAACTAGTCGCGGGCCTCCTCGACATCGACTGCCACGACAGCGAGTTCGCCGTGGGCCGCCACCGGGCGCGTGATGTCGAGCACGGCGCCCTCGGCAGCCGTGCCCGATACCGACATCGTGAACGCATCGGCAAGGATGCCCGGGTCGATGTGGCTTCCCCGTCCGAGGGTCACATGTACCCGACTCACCCGTCCGCCCCCGTTTTCGGAGGCGGTTCGCAGGGCGATCTCGGCGATCTCGCCGGCGAGTGCGAAGTCGTGCATTAGCCGCGGCTCGTTTCGCTCAGGACGGTCCCGTCTGCAGCGCGGACTCGAACAACCATCGGCATTTGCCCGGGCAGGCTATGTGTCGCGCAACCGAAGCACGGGTCGTAGGCGCGGAACGCCATCTCGATCTTGTTGAGTACTCCTTCGGTGACCTCCACACCCTTCGAGATGAGACCCTGGGCGGCCTTCTTGATCCCCATGCTGATCGAGGCGTGGTTGTTGGTTGTGCCCACGATCAGATTCACCTTCTGCAAGACACCTCGCTCATCGGTCACATAGTGGTGGGTCAGAGTTCCCCGCGGGGCCTCCACCGAACCGATTCCTTCGGTCGGTGTCTCTGTCGGGATCACCCTGATGTGCGGGCTGGTGATCTCCTCGTCGGTGGCGAGCTCAATGGTGCGCTCCGCCGCATAGATGAGCTCAACTACGCGCGCCCAATGGGTCGCCAGAGTTTGATGTACCGGGGTGTCCCCGCTCGAGTCGCCGGTGAGGGTCTTGAAATAGCGCTCATACTCCGCCTGCGCCAGTGGGGTAGCCATTCCGGCCGCCACATTGAGTCGAGCCAGGGGAGACGTCCGGTATACACCGCTATCGATCCCGTCGACAAACCCCTGCCAGCCCTTGGCCTTGAGGAACGGGAACTTGAGATAAGTCCACGGTTCAACATGCTCGGCGACATGATCCAGATAGTCGCGCGGGTGATACTGGACGAGCTCAGCGCCTTCGGTGTCAACGACCCGGACCATGCCGTCGTAGAAGTTGAGATGGTTGTTCTCGTCAATCGTGCCCATCGAATGGAACCGATGGGTGTAGGTGTCCGACAGGATGAGATCCAGGTAGTCCTGGTTCGCCAGTACCACGTCGTCGAGGATCTGCAGCGTGAACTTGCCGAACTCGAGAAGCTGCCTGGCATGTCCGACGATCTCGGTCCGTTCGTCCTCGGTCAAGCCCTTGGTGACTCCTCCGGGAATTGAGGTGACCATGTGGATGGTCTTCCCGCCAAGGATCTTGACGATCTCGTGTGCCGCCGCCCTGGCGCCGATGACCACCTTCCCGGTGTCGATTCCCAGCTTGTGGATCATGCCGAGGATGTTGCGTTCGGCCGGGGGCGCCTCCGGGCCCATCACGAAGTCGGGTCCTCCGAGGATGTAGAAGTGGGTGGCGTGATCGCCGGTGACAAACGCGGTGTACATCAGCTCTCGTAGCTTCTTGGCCGCCGATGGGATCTCGACGTGATACGTGTCATCGCAGGCCTTGGCGGCGGCTAGGTGGTGCGCCTCGCTGCACACCCCACAGATGCGAGCGGTGATCCGCGGCATATCTTCCACCGGCCGGCCGACGCAGAACGCCTCGAAGCCGCGCAGTTCGGGCACGATGAAAAAGCAGTCGGCTACTTCGCCGTCGTCGTCGAGGAAGATGTCGATCTTCCCATGACCTTCGAGACGGGTGATGGGGTCGATTGCGATCCGTTTCATGTCGATCCCTCACTTCCTGCGCCGTTTCCGTTGGAGCCACCGACCCTCACCCGTCCCAACGTGGCGTGTGCCATGGAGAATCGGTAGAAGGTCCCAACGGGGTCGACGATCCCATCGAGGATTCGGTCGATTTCCTCCGGGTCATCCGAGTCGATAACCGACGCCAGGGCGGCAACCATCTTGGTGCCCTGGTCCATTGAATTTGGTGGCGGTCCGTAGCAACCGCGACAGGGGACTCCGACCGCAACACACAGCCCGCCGCAGCCGCTTCGGGTCGCCGGCCCCATGCACACGATCCCCTGGTCCAGTAGGCACTTGTCCGGATCAGGGATGACCTCATGGATACGGACGAAGCCCTTGATCTTCTTCTCCTCGCGTTCGCGGGGGCACTCGTCACAGCACGTGCGGTCACCGGCACCCAGTACCGATCCCTTGGGCGGCAGCGGCTTGCCGTTGCTCATGATGTCGATGACCGTCTCCAGAACTGCCCAGATCTGGTGAGCCTGTGGCGGGCAGCCGGGCACGAAGTAGTCCACGTCGGTGGTCTGATCGAGCGCGCGTACCGTCTCCCAGAACTCCGGCAGTTCCAATATGCCGACCGGGGTCTCCGTCCTGGTCTGAGGCCGCAGGCCATTCGGGTTGATCGTCGATGGGGAGTCGCTGTAGACCCAGTCCATCGTCGCGGTACGCGTCGTTGTGTTGGACAGCGCCGGGATGCACCCTTCGCATGCGCACGAGCCAAAGGCCACCATGATCTTTGACTTGCGTCTGAGCAGTTCTGCCATGTACTCGTTATCGGAGGTGCGGATGGCGCCGTTGAAAAGGCACAGGTCGATTTCGTCATCCGCCATCGCCTCGACGTCCTTGACTTTGAAGTCAACGGCGACAGGCCAAAACACTATGTCGAAAAAGGCATCTACATCGAGGATCTTCTCTTTGATGTCGAGGACGGCGATCTCGCACCCCCCACACGATGCGGCCCAGTACAACGCCAGCTTTGGTTTGTCACTCATGATTCCATCCCCAGCGGTCCCAGGCTTCTGATCTGTGCGGCCATTCCATTGGCGGTCGCTGCCCATTCGTCACCCTCGCTGGCGGATACCCAGACGAGCCGCAGCCGGTCCGGGTCGATCCCGAACCCATCGAGTATCCGTTTCAGGAGGTGAACCCGGCGCAGTGTCTTGTAGTTGCCCTCCTGGTAGTGGCAATCGCCGGGATGACACCCGGAGATGATCACCCCGTCCGCGCCCAGCTCGAAGGCTTTGACGACGAATGTTGGGTCCATCCGGCCGGAACACATGACCCGGACGATGCTGACCGCAGGGTCCCACTGGATCCTCGAGATCCCGGCCAGGTCTGCACCCGTGTAGCTGCACCAGTTGCAGAGGAAGGCGACGATCCGCGGCTTCCATTCCGTATCGACGAGGGACGGTTCTCCGAGAGGGGTTTCAGTTTCTGCTGCAATGGTCATGTGCTTCCCCTCTAGCCGACTGGGGCCAGGATCCCTTCGAGTTCCGCCAGTATCTGTTCGTCGGTGAAGCCGGCTCCGGTGATCGCCGCGGCCGGGCAGGCCGCAACGCAGGTGCCGCACCCTTTGCACAGGGCTTGGTTGATGACGGCTACGTTGCTCCCTTCATCGAAGGTGATGGCGGTGTAGGGGCACAAGCTGAGGCATGTCTTGCAGCCCCCGCACAGGTGCTCCTCCACGGTCGCTCGTACCGGTTCGATGATGACCTCGCCTTTTGCAATCTTCGCCAGGATGTTGGCTGCGGCCGCCTGCGCCTGGGCAACGGTGTCGGGTATGTCCTTGGGGCCCTGGCTGCAGCCGGCGAGGTACACGCCGTCGGTCGTAGTTCCGACGGGGTCGAGTTTCGGGTGACGCTCCAGGAAGAACCCATCGGGGCTGCGGCTAAGGGAGAAGATGCGTCCTACCTGCTCGGCGTCCGGTTGCGGCTCGATCGCACCCATCAACACCACCATGTCGACCGGTATCTCGCGATACCGCCCGATCAACGTGTCCTCAGCGCGCACGATCAGGTGCCCGCTGTCACCGTTTGCCCCCCGCGCCGGGACGATCTCTGCAACCTTGCCACGGATGACGTTGGCGCCTTCTTCGAGAACCCGCAGATAGAACTCCTCGTAGCCCTTCCCAAACGCTCGCATATCGATGTAGAACTCGTACAGATCGGCGTCGGTCCGGTCCTTCACGAGGTGAGCGAACTTCAGCGCCGCCATACAGCACACCCGGGAGCAGTAACGGTTGTAGTTCTCGTCCCGCGATCCGACGCAGTGGACGATCCCAACAGCCCGAGGCGGCTTGCCGTTCTTGCACAGGATCTGGCCACCCGTCGGGCCGGTCGAGTTCAACATCCGCTCGAACTCGACACTGGTGATGACGTTTTCGTATCGACCGTATCCGTATGGGGTCATTCGTGCCGGGTCAAAGGACTTGAAGCCGGTCGACACCAGGATCTGGCCCACATCCAGTTCGACGATCTCGTCCTTCATGTCGAGACGGATAGCGTCTGGTGGGCAGATGTTCTGACAGGAACGGCACTCGACGCAGACACCGCAATGGAGACAGCGCGCAGCTTCTCGGATACCTTGCTCTTCGGTGAGTCCCAGCTCGACGTCTTCGTAGTCGGTCAGGCGGGCCGCCGGATCGCGAGCCTCGATGTGGGCACGCGGCGCCTTCGGGATCTCGTCGTAAGCGGGACCCTGGGCATAGGGGCGCTTAACGAAGCCACGCACCGGATCGGGCGGAGCCACATGAGTTGTGAAGTTCTCCAGCGGTTGGCCCCGCAGGTACTTGTCGATGGCCTCTGCGGCGCGGCGTCCCTGGCCCATTGCTTCGACGATCGACGCAGGTCCAAGGACTACGTCGCCGCCACCGAATACACCCGGGATTCCGGTCTGAAGAGAGTCGCTGTCCACAATCAGGGTGTCCCACGCGGTGAAATCGATAGTGCCTTGTGACACCGGGTCGTCTTCGTACCAATTGCGGTAGGGCTGCTGGCTGACGGATGGGATGATCATGTCGAAGTGGCGCAGATGCTCTGATCCCGCGATGGGGACGGGTCGTGCCCGCCCGCTCGCGTCTGGTTCGCCCAGTTCCGTCATGATGCACTTGAGTGCGGCCACTCGCCCGTCTTCCGCCACCACCTCGAGCGGTGTCACGAGATAGTCGATCA
This sequence comes from Actinomycetota bacterium, assembly GCA_034660155.1. Taxonomy (GTDB): domain Bacteria; phylum Actinomycetota; class Acidimicrobiia; order Spongiisociales; family UBA5794; genus JAAETI01. The sequence goes on from JAYEIP010000100.1 coordinate 9,084, forward strand.
TGACGCCCTCGGCAATGGCTCCCTCGACCTCTTCCTGGTCTGCAGGCATCTCAGCCGGAGTGCGCCGATAGAGCACGGCCACCTCTGCGCCTTGCCGTCTTGCAGTCCTGGCCACGTCCATCGCGGTGTTGCCACCGCCGATAACTGCGACCCGCTTCCCGGTCGGCTGGGGACGACCGAGGTTGATCTCACGGAGATAGTCGATGCCGAGGATCACTCCTTCGGTGTCCTCCCCGGGCACGGCCAAAGGCAGGCCGCGGTGGGCACCGATTCCCATGAACACGGCCCTGAAGCCAAATCCCGGCTTGTCGCTCGTAAGGTCGTCGAGTGTGAAGTCGGTCCCGAGTTCCACGCCCGTTTTCATCTCGACTCCGGTCTTGCGGATGTAGCCGAGGTCGCGTTCGACGATCTCCGGCGGGCAGCGATAGTCGGGGAGTCCGACGGTAAGCATGCCGCCAAGCTTGTCGTGCTTCTCGAAGACCGTGACCTTGTAACCCTGCTGCGCCAGGTCGAAGGCGCAGGTAAGACCGGCGGGCCCCGATCCAATGATTGCGACCTTCTCGGCGTAGTCATGCTCGGGAGGTTCCGGCTCTGGGTCGGGTTCGTGCTCACGTTCCCAATCCATGGCCAGCCGCTTGAGACCGCGGATGGCGACCGGGTCGTCGACTTTGCCGCGGCTACACGCTGTTTCACAGGGGTGATAGCAAACCCGGCCGCACACGAAGGGGAGGGGATTGCGCAGCCGGATCAGCTTGGCGGCCTCCGCAAAGCGTCCGTCGGCGATCAGCGCGACATATCCCGCGGCATTTTGGTGGATCGGACAAGCCTCCATGCAAGGCGGGCTTCCCTGCTTCTCGATCGCATAAGTGCTCGGGATCGCCTGGGCGAAAGCCTTGTGGATGGCGTGTCGGGTAGAGGCGTATTCGTTGAACGGATCGGGCACGTTCACCGGGCACACGTTGAGGCATTCACCGCATGAGGTGCAGTCGGCGGTCACAAAGCGGGCCTTCTGTCGGACCTTGACTTTGAAGTTCCCCACAAAGCCTTCGACCGACTCGACTTCGGCCATCGTCATGAGATGGAGGTTGTCGCGGCGGTCCGCTGAGACCATTTTCGGGGTGAGAATGCAAGCGGCACAGTCGAGCGTTGGGAAGGTCTTGTCGAACCGGGCCATCATGCCGCCGATGGTTGACTGACGCTCAACGAGGTGGACCTCGTTCCCGGATTCGGAGATGCTGAGAGCGGCCTGGATGCCGGCGATTCCGCCACCGACGACGAGTGTCGCGGGGTTCATGTCTGCATATGTGACGTCGAGCGGTTGTTGCAGCGCTACCCGGCCGACCGCACCGTTGACGAGGGAGGCAGCTTTGGTGGTGGCCGCGCCACGATCGCTGTGCACCCAGGCGCATTGCTCGCGGATATTGGCGATCTGCACCAGGTAAGGGTTGAGCCCTGCGTCGTCGGCTGCACCTCGGAAGGTTGGTTCGTGCATCAGTGGGCTGCAAGCGGCGACTACGACGCGATTTACCCCCTTCTCCTGGATGTCCTTTTTGATGAGGTTCTGGCCGGCGTTGGAGCACATGAATTGGTAGTCGCACGCTGAGACCACATTGGGCCGGGTGGCGGCGATGTCGCGTACTGCTTCGACATCAACCGTCGCCGAGATATTGAAACCGCAGTGACAGACGTAGACGCCGATTCTTGTTTCATCGGTGGTTGCCATGTCAGATCTCCCTTACGCCGGCGATCGTCAGTGGCGCTCCGGCATCAGCAAGTGGGGGTGCGTTGGCGGTCATCGGAGCCAGTCCATGCTGCATTCCGACCTCCTCGGGAGTACAGCCGATCGCAAGACCGATCAGCTGTGTGAAGTAGAGGACCGGCATTCGGCTAGCCGAGCCATTGCCTGACCCATTGACGTTGAGCAGATCGAGATTCGATTGGCAAAGGGGGCACACGGTGACGATGCAGTTGGCACCGCCATGTCTTGCCCAGTCCACCAGGTCGGTGCTCAGCTCATGGGCGACCTCGGGGAAGGTGGCGACCAGCATTCCGCCGCAACACCGGACCTTGGGTGGGTAGTCGACCGGCTTGGCCCCCAGCGCCGCAAAGAGGCGTTCCATCGACATCGGGAGTTCGGGGTCTTCGTCAACGGCACCGAAGGGGCGTACGATCTGACATCCGTAGTAGCAGGCCGGGTGGAACTCGCTGAGGCTGTGAGTCTGGGCGTCCACAAGCCGATCGATCCCGATGTCGGTGAGGAGCACCTCGAGCGGATGCCGCACCTCGACTGACAGTTCGGTAGCAAGGCCACCCTCGGCGAGGGCGGCCTCTACCTGAGTGCGTAGCTCGGGGTTTTCAGCCAAGCCTTCCCGGGTGTGCTTGAGGGCGTAATAGCATGCACTACAGGGAGCGACGATGTCGTCACCCGATTTTTCGGCGAGGGCGAGATTGCGGGCTGAGACGGCAAACGCAACCGTCTTCTGCACCGACATATACGCCGTTGCCCCGCAGCAGTTCCAGTCGTCGAGTTCGACCAACTCCGCTCCGAGTTTGGTGAAGATCGCCCGCATTGACTTGTCGTAGGCGATGCCGGTGGCATGGAGACTGCACCCGGGGTAGTAGGTATACCGCTTGTCCATCGACTACCTCCCGATCGATTCGTAGCCGACGGATGCAGTGACTTTCTCCCGCGGCACGCGTTCTTGGGGAAGATCGAATGTTTCCGCTTTGGCGATGATCTTCCTCAGCTGTTCGATGTGGTCGATCTTGTCCGGTCTGATGCGGATTCGGCCGTGCCGCCAGAGGGCATAGCCAGCCTTCCGTCGTCCGAAGAGGCCGGTCGGGTGGGTTCGCAAGAAGTACCGCAGGAGCAACCCGGTTTCGTAATTGCGCCCGTATCGTTTCACGTTGTCGGCAAACGTCTCGGACATCACGTGGACCGGGAACCTGTTGGGGAAGATGCCCTGCTCTATCGCGATTCGCTTGAGTGCATAGATGAGGTCGGTGATCTGGATCTGAGCCGGGCACCGCAGGGTGCACTGGTAGCAGGAGGCACAGACCCAGATCGTTCGGCTCTCCAGTAACTCCTCGATGGCGCCGGCACGAAACATCCCGATGACCTGGCGTGGTGTCAGGTCCATGGCGTAGCTAACGGGGCACGAGGCCGTGCAGGTGCCGCATTGAATGCACTGGTTCAGCCGTCCCCCTCCGGGGATGCGTTCGATCTCCTCCAAGAACGCGGCTCTGAGCTCATGCTCGGCTTTGGGCAACACTCCGGGCGTAACCGGCCCGGCCATCGGATTGGCGAGAGGTTTCATCATTCACTCCCGGGCTGGTTGACGGGGACCATCTCTATTTCTGAGAAACTCGATTACCTGGTTGGCAACTTCGTGTGTCGATCTGGCCACCGGCGGAGAGAGGGTCTCGCTGAACACCCCGACCGAGGAAGCTTCGATGCCCCAGATCGCAATGATCTCGGGCATCTCCCAGCCGAGGCGTCGCCCGAGTGCCATCACTGTCGGGTAGCTGATGTCGTGAAAGGAGTTGAGCCGGACCGATCCAGCGATGTCGGTTTCGCCAATGCGCACGATGGCGCCCGGTACGTGCACCCCCGTGGTGAGGCAATCAACAATCGCGGCGCGTTTGCGGCCACGCAAGACGTCGAGGAGAGCGAACCCTGCCCATGCCAAGGCAATGACGTCGATAGCGGCATCATCGGCTAGTTGTTTCTCGAGGATCCGGGCTACCTCGATACCGGCGCCGTCGTCGCCGGCGATCTCGTTACCGAGGCCGATGACGACATCGGGCGCTGTCGGGGGAGATCTGGGCGCCGGAGGGATCGGGGTCGATAATCGAGCGATCATGGCGGTCCCACGCGTTCGCATCTATGCGATGCGGTGAGGGCCGTCACCTGGATACTGAGCCGCTGGTCCGTCATCCCGGATCCCATCAGACTGAGTCCTGCGGGTTGCGCCGAAAGT
>JAYEIP010000101.1:0-2638 GCA_034660155.1 Actinomycetota bacterium
TACGGGTCCCGCAAGGGTCGCCGTCAGGTGAGCATCGTCGTAGCCAAGTAGCAACGAAGCCGCCGCATGGCTTCGTTCGTAGACCGGGTCGATGTCCATGTTCGCGGCGGTTCCGGTGGTGCCGGAGTAGCCTCGTTCGAACGTCAGAAGGGTAAACCGCGCGGTAAACCAATCGGTGGTTCCGGTGGTGCCGGCGGCTCGGTTGTCATCCAGGCTGACGACTCGGTGTCGACATTATTGCGTTATGCGCGCAAACCGCACTGGAAAGCTGAGTCGGGAACTCATGGTGAGGGGGATCTCAGACATGGCCGGGTCGGTGAAGACCTGATCCTGGGGGTGCCGCTGGGAACCCTGGTTCGCGATGCGGATGGGACTTTGCTTGCGGACCTGGTTGAGGCGGGACAACGTCTCGAGGTTGCAAAGGGCGGTCGTCCCGGTCGTGGCAATGCCGCTCTCGTTGCCCGCAAGCGCAAAGCTCCAAACTTCGCTGAACAGGGTGAGTTTGGCGATGAGCTCACGGTGACCCTCGAGCTCAAGCTGATCGCCGATGCTGCGTTGGTTGGCTATCCCAACGCAGGCAAGTCGACTCTCATTTCTCGGGTCTCTGAAGCGAAGCCGAAGATCGCCGATTACCCATTCACGACGCTAACCCCGAACCTGGGCGTCGTGGGGTTGTCTGACTACGAGTTCGTGATGGCCGATATTCCGGGATTGGTCGAAGGTGCGGCCGACGGTAAGGGACTCGGTCACGAGTTCCTACGGCACGTAGAACGTGCCCACGTTCTCCTTATCCTGCTCGATCCGACGCCGCTCCAGACGGACACGCCTGCTGAGCAGTACGAGGTCCTCATTGGAGAGCTCACGAAGCACTCTCCAGAATTGGCAGGTCGGAGACGGCTGGTTGCACTCAACAAGTCTGATTCATTAGATGACTTCGACGAGTACCAGGAGTGGGCCGACGAGCTGAACATCCAGCTCTTCCGGATATCAGGCGTGACCGGCGATGGCGTAGACACCCTTCTCTATGCACTCGCTGAAGAGATAGAGCAGCATGTCCGTGAAGCGCCCGATCGGGCAGGATTCATCCTGCATCGTCCGCTGCCTGTGTCGTTCTCAGTCGACCGAGTTGGTGCGGAATGGGTTGTTTCGGGCAGGGCAGCCGAGCGTGCAGTCAATCTCGATGATCTCACGGTCGGTGAGGCGGCGGACTTCGCCGCCAGGAGGCTCGCTCGTATTGGTGTTGACGCGGCGCTCGCTGAGGCGGGCGCAGTCGCTGGAGATGATGTGCGAATCGGCGATATCGTTTTTACTTACGAGTCGGCAACCGAGGATTCCAACGAATCATGAGACGGAAGGCGCAATCGGGTCGGCCTGTGGTCGTCAAAGTAGGTTCCTCGAGCCTGGCGATTCCCCAAGGCGGTGGCATCAACCAGGATGGCCTCATCCGGGTCGTTGACCAGGTAGACGCACTTTGGGCTGCGGGCTATCCAACTGTGCTGGTTTCGTCTGGTGCGGTCGCTGCGGGACTCTCCACGATGGGAATGACCGAGAGGCCAAAGGATTTGCCGGGGCTCCAGGTGGCAGCAGCCGTCGGGCAGAGCAAACTCGTGGAGCGTTACGCCAGAGAGTTCGCCAAGAGAGAGCGAATCGTCGGCCAGGTGTTGATCACTCGCGATGTGGTTGCCGGTCGAGAGCAATATCTGCATGCACGTGCGGCTCTGGATCACATGCTGGCATTGGGGGTCGTTCCGATCGTCAACGAGAACGACACTGTTGTCGTCGATGAGCTCAAATTCGGGGACAACGACCGGCTGGCTGCCATTGTCTCTCATCTCGTTGAAGCTGACCTGTTGGTCATACTCACCGATACGCCGGGACTCTACGACAACGACCCGCGTCTTGATGGTGACGCCCAGCTCATCAAGGCGGTGCGTGACACCGACTCGGTTTTGGACGACTTGCATCTGAGCCGGAGCGTCGGCGCGGTCGGGTCTGGTGGGGTTGCCACGAAAATAGCCGCGGCGCGGATGGCGGCGTGGTCGGGGATCCCCACAGTCATCGCCGATGCTGCTGACGGTGACGCCGCCGTGAAGGCAGTCGCTGGTGTCGAGATCGGCACGTGGATTGCTCCCCGGGAATCCCGGTTGGCTGCCCGCAAGCTTTGGATCGCCTTCGGGTTGCCCTCATGGGGACGGATCACAGTCGATGATGGGGCAATCTCGGCTTTGCGGGATCGCGGTGGCTCGCTGCTTGCAGTGGGTGTCACCGCGGTCACAGGAGATTTTTCGGTCGGTGATGCGGTCGAGGTCGTCGACAGGGACGGCAATCTGGTAGGCAAGGGCCTGGCAGGTGTCGGTTCGTCGGTGTTGCAACAAGCGGCAGGACGCCACACTTCGGAGGTCGGCGGCGAGGTCATCCACCGCGATCATCTGGTGGTGCTCGTCTAGAGAGCTATCCGTCGCCCGTCACATCAGTTCCCGTCTGCCCTTCCTCCTAAGTCCGCGGCCTTGGGCGCAATCACCTCGCCGTGGATGAATCCAAACCAGCCATCCGGCTCAGTTGCCCACCTCCGCCACCCGTCGGCGATTTCTTCGAGTTCAGACCGTTCGCAAAGTCCGAGTTCCGCCGCACGATCAGC
>JAYEIP010000102.1:0-2634 GCA_034660155.1 Actinomycetota bacterium
CGCTGAAGAGAGCTCCCGTCTCGCCGGCCTTGTCTCCTTCTACAACGAGAAGGTTGATATCTACCTAGACGGAGAACTCCAAGACCGCCCCAAGACAATGTTTTCCTAGGGAGCGTCCCCGGCCGAAGGCCGGCAGCTCCCTATCAGTTCCCCCTCCGGGGGGAGTTCGCAAGGCGAACTCCGGGGTCTGAGCAGGTGTCCGAAACGCACAGCCGCCGCAAGGCGCTGCCGAACGCGCATCGCGTCGCGACCCCCGCGACTGTCCTCCACTTGTCAGCATTTCGGTGGGTCGTAGGCCCACGCCGTATACTCCCGGGATCGTTCCGAGGAAGGTGCACTTATGACAAGTTCCAGTGGGCGCAACGTGCGGAGGTGGGCAGCAGGTTTGCTGGCATTCGCACTGATCGGGGCAGCCTGCTCCGGTGATGATGATGCCGTCGACGCGACGACCGCGGCGCCGGGGGACACTCCGGCCACCACGGCGGCTACTCCAGATGAGCCTCTTATCTTTGGCATGGTCCTCGTGGGACCACAGAATGACCACGGTTGGTCGCAGGCCCACTTCGAGGCGGGCGAGTACCTCCAAGAGCAGCTTGGTGCGGAGATGCTGGTCGTTGACCTGGTGAACCCGGCCGATAAGCCGGAGACCACCGTTGAGGCGGTCATTGCCGACATGATTGCGCAGGGCGCTCAGCTGATCTTTGCCACATCCGATGACATGAAGGATGGTGTGCAACTGGCCGCTGAAGCCAATCCCGAGATCCCGATGATCTGGTCGTCTGGTGACAGTGCCTGGGTCGATGGCGAGGCGTATCGCGGCGATCTCACCAACCTTGGCAACATCATGGGTCGTATGGAGCTTGGCAAAATGATTGCCGGCTGCGCCGCCGCCTTGACCACGGAGACGGGCCAGATCGGCTATCTCGGTCCACTGATCAACGACGAGACGAGGCGCCTGGTTGCGTCGGCATATCTCGGTGCCAGCCGCTGCTGGGAAGACCAGGGCAACGATCCCGCCGATCTCGAATTCACCGTCACCTGGATCGGGTTCTGGTTCCAGATTCCTGGCGTAACTCTTGATCCGACACAGGTTGTGAATGAGTTCTACGACGGCGGTGTCGACGTGGTTCTTTCAGGCATCGACACAACTGAGGCAATTGTGCGAGGTGGGCAACGCGCTGCTGCCGGCGAGAACGTGTATGCCATTCCCTATGACTTTGAGGGCGCTTGCGCCGAGGCCGAGGATATTTGCCTTGGTGTTCCCTACTTCAACTGGGGACCGTCGTATCTCGAGATTGCCAACTCTGTGATTGACGGCTCTTTTAGCGCCGACTTCCAGTGGCTCGGACCAGATTGGGCGGACATCAACAATCGTGACACATCTGCCATCGGATGGATTAATGGAGTGGGTCTTGCCGCGGATGACGCGGCGACGTTGGACACCTTCATTGCCGGCCTGGCCGACGGTTCGATCGACCTATTCACCGGTCCGCTGAATTTCCAGGACGGCTCGCCGTTCCTGGCCGATGGTGAGGTCGCTACGGATCAGCAGGTGTGGTACCTGGACCAGTTGCTCGAGGGCATCGAGGGAGCCAGCTCTTCGTAAGTCTCAGTAGGTTGGGAGGTGTCTTCGAGCACCTCCCAACCTCGTAGACGTTCCGTATGCTCGAGCTGCTCGACATTCATAAGCACTTTGGTGCCGTCCGTGCGAACGACGGTGTCACGATGCGCGTTGAAGCCGGGTCTATCCACGGGTTGCTCGGCGAGAATGGTGCAGGCAAATCGACGCTGATGAAGGTGCTCGCGGGCTTCATCACCGCCGACAGCGGTCAGATTCTCCTGGGTGGAGAGCGGCTCGAGGTCAGCAACCCAAAACAGTCGGTGGCTGCCGGCATAGGGTTGTTACATCAGGACCCTCTGCTCTGTCTTCCGTTCTCGGTCCTCGACAACTTTTTGTTGGGTCGACCCGAAAGCATCCTCCTCGACCGGGGGGCCGGCCGGGTGGAACTAGAGGAACTGGCCGCACGCTTTGAGTTCCAGTTCTCCCCGACTGCCACCGCACGGACGTTGACCATTGGTGAACGTCAGCAGCTCGAGATTCTCCGCCTGCTTTCGCTTGGCGTGCGGGTGCTCATCCTGGATGAGCCAACTACCGCCATCTCCGCCACTCAACGGGTTCTGCTTTTTTCGACACTACGGAAGCTCGCCGCGGACGGCCTGACCGTCATCTTCGTGTCCCACAAGCTCGAGGAGATCGATGAGATCTGTGATCGGGCGACAGTGCTTCGTGCCGGGCAGGTGACCGGCGAGACCGAACTACCGGTTCCCACGGCCGACTTGGTGTCGATGATGTTTGGCAAGGCGATCGTGCCGGAGCAGCGGACCGATGTCGAGATCGGGTCGGCGGTCCTGGAACTGGCCGACATCACGGCGGCGGAGAGGCTCGTGACCTTGCGTGACGTGTCACTGCAGGCTCACGCGGGAGAGGTTGTTGGCCTCGCCGGGCTTGCCGGCAGCGGCCAACAAACAACATTGCGGGTGTGTGCCGGCCAACGGAAGCCGGATCAGGGCACCGTAGTGATCCACCGTGCGGACATCACCGGCTCGGGCTATAACCACCACCTAGATCTTGGA
>JAYEIP010000103.1:0-12783 GCA_034660155.1 Actinomycetota bacterium
GCGGTTTGAAGCGTTTCTCCATCGCGTCGAGCCGGACGGATCATTTGCAACCGTCCGTAACGAAGTTGGTTGCGCCAATGGACTCGCTTTCTCGCCGGAGGGGACGGTGATGTACTGGGCGGACACACTCCACGAGACCATCTGGGCATACGACTACGACGTCGCTACCGGGCTGCAATCAAACGAGCGGATCTTTCTGGACTTCGGTCCGCTCCCGGGTCGTCCCGATGGCGCCGCGGTGGATGAGACCGGTTGTTACTGGATTGCCTGTGTCGGTGGCTTCACAGTTCTCCGGGTGACTCCAACGGGGAAGGTAGATCGCGCCGTCGAGATCCCGGTGCGCCGACCGAGCATGCCAGCTTTTGGCGGGGTTGGTATGGACACCCTCTTTGTCACGACTATCAGGGAACGTGATCCCGGGTTGGACGGGCCGGGTGAACATGGCGGTATCTATGCACTGGACGCGGGGGTCGGAGGCTTGCCAGAGCCGCACTTCGGAGCGCATTTCGACTAACCCAACAATTCATGTGGAACGTTCCAATGAACCGCGGTATTATCGGCCCACACGAGACGGAGGGTCTGTTGGCTGGCTCAAAACCAGAGGTGTGGTTTGAACGAGAGATCCTGTCTGACCTCGTCGAGTTTGTGGGCGAGCAGGCGACGATTCTCGGGCCGGCAAGCATCACGCCGGACACACCGTACGCCAACCTGGCAGCGGCCCGGGGAATCGTGGCCTCGCAACACCGATACGACGAGGCACTCATGGATAGAGCTCCGAATCTTCGGGTGATCTCGCGGACCGGGATCGGATACGAGAAGGTTGATGTGGCCGCAGCGACCGAACGGGGCATCGCGGTGTGTATCGCACCGGATGGCCCCACGATCTCGACGGCGGAACACGCGATTGCCCTGCTGCTGATGGTGGCCAAGAACGTGAAGCGATCCGAAGCCGAACTCCGTGGGGGCGGCAGCGATTTCTACGCCCGTCACATAGGCATTGAACTGGACGGGGCGACGCTCGGGCTTGTTGGGTTTGGCCGCATCGCCAGACGGGTTGCTTCCATGGCACAGGGCCTCAGAATGAAGGTGGCGACTTACGATCCGTTCCTTGCTCCGGCCGGCTTTCCTCCGGAAGTCATCCGATACGAGACAATCGAAGCGCTCGTTGCCGCCTCGGACATGGTTTCGATTCATGTTCCGCTCACCGAGGACAACGTTGGGCTTTTCGATTCGGATCTGCTGGCTTTGATGAAGCCAGGATCAATCCTGATCAACACCGCCCGCGGCGGTCTGGTCGATATCCCGTCCCTGGAGTCCGCTCTCGACGCGGGACATCTTTTTGGGGCGGGTCTGGACGTGACCGAGCCTGAGCCGCTCGCTCCGGGACACCCGTTGTTGGCCAGGGACGATGTCGTCGTAACCCCCCATGTGGCGGCAGGAACCGCGGGCGCGAAGCGACGGATCTTCAAGAACGCATTTGAACAAGTGATTCAGGTCCTCGATGGTCAGCGTCCGCCAAACCTGGTCAACGCCGAGGTTTGGGTCGGATCAAGCACAACCCAGTTAGGAGACCCAGGGTGAGCAAAACGATCGGCATAGGTGTTATCGGCTTCGGCTGGATGGGCCAGGCCCACACCCGGGCCTACCGCAATATCCCGATGTACTTCCCGGAGACGGGTCTCAAACCACGTCTGGTGGCGATTGCCGACACCGTTCCGGAGCGGGTCGATATCGGGACGGAGGTTTTCGGCTTCGAGGCCGGTACCGACAATTGGCGAGAGCTGATCGAAAACGACGATATCGACGTCATCGACATCACCGCCCCCAACGCGATGCACGAAGAGATAGCCGTGGCGGCTGCGGCTGCCGGCAAACATGTCTTCTGCGAGAAGCCGGTGGGGATTGAGCCACAGGCTACCGCGGTCATTGAGCAGGCAGCGCGAACCGCGGGCATCGTGACCGGCTGTGGCTACAACTACAGATGGGCACCGCTGGTGCAGTACACCAAGCAGCTCATCAAGGAAGAGCGGTTCGGGCAACTCACGCACTACCGCGGCCGGTTCTTCTCGATGTATGGACGTGACCGGCTGGGTCTGTTGTCGTGGCGCTTCAAGCAGGACGAGGCCGGCTATGGCGTGCTTTTGGACATCATGTCGCACACCATCGATATGGCGCAGCATCTCTGCGGACCCATCGCCAGGGTCGTCTCTGTAAAAGAGATCTTCGTCAAGGAGCGTCCGCTGCCCACCCCCGGCGAGGGAACCCACTACGACCGGGGCAAGCCTGACGACCCGACCGGTTCAGTGACCAATGAGGATTATGTGGGTGCGCTCGTCGAGTTTGCCAGTGGTGTCCGGGGCACTCTCGAAGTGGACCGCTCTATATTTGGACCGCAGAGTTCGATTGCCTTCGAGTTGAATGGGTCAAAGGGAGCTGCTTCGTGGGATCACGAGAAGCTCAACCAGATGCACCTGTACCTGCCGGAGGAGCAGCCAGCCGATGGCTACATCGAGGTCCTCTCGGGTGATGCCTTTCCCCACCACGGCAACTTTGTCCCCGGCGGTGGCAATTCCATTGGGTACGAGGACCTGAAGACGATTGAAGCGCTGGAGTACCTCAAGGCAGTAGCCGAGGGTCGCCAACACCGCCCGGGCTTTGGCGATGCACTGGCCAACGCATCGGTTGCCGCGGCGATGGTTCGCTCCTGGGAATCAGAGAAGTGGGAGGACGTCGTCAGCCTGCGCATTGACTGAGTTTGGAGAAGGACGAATCTGATGTTGGTAACGAACTCAACGAAATTGAAACTGCAGCGTGGGGACGCCGTTTACGGTTGTTTCTTCCGTCAAGCGCTGCCAACTCTTGCCGAATTTGTGGCGATGCAGGGTTGGGACTTTCTTGTCTTTGATGGTGAGCATGGCTCGCTCGAGGCCCACGATATCGAGGGCCTGTCGCGTGCCTGCGAGCTGCATGGCGTAACTCCAATCGCCAGGGTCACGACGAATCAACCACACAAGATCCTGCGGTTCCTCGACGCGGGAGCCCATGGGATTCAGGTGCCCTGGGTCAATACTGCAGCGGAGGTAGAGCAGGTGGTGACGTCGGCCAAGTACCAGCCACGTGGGCAACGAGGCTTGGCCGGAAGCCGTCAGGGCGGTTGGGGCAATACGGAATCGCTAGCCGACTTCACGGTGCGGGCGAATCGGGAGACGATGATCATCATTCACATCGAGACTGCCGAGGCCGCCGCCGCGGTCGAGGAGTACACCGCAGTCGACGATGTCGACGTGCTCTTCATTGGACCGACCGACCTTTCCCATTCTCTCGGCCATCCAGGCAATCCCGGTCATCCAGATGTGCAGCAGGTGATGGAGCAGGTGGCCGAGGTGGTGGTGGCGTCGGGCAAGACGCTTGGCATCCTGGCCGGCAGTCCTGCCTTTGCAGCAGAGTGGCACGACAAAGGGGCCCGCTATTTCGCGGCGACGCTCGAAGGGTTCATCAAGCAAGGAATGCAAACGTACTTAACCGCGGTCCGCGGCTGAGAAGCGGAGGAGATTCTCATGGAAACGATTCGGTTGACAACGGCCCAAGCAATAGTCAAGTGGCTGCTGGCGCAACGTACCGTCGTGGATGGCGAAGAAGTGGGTGTGTTTGCGGGCGCCTTTGGGATCTTCGGGCACGGCAACGTCACCTGTCTTGCCGAGGCGTTGCAACCGATTCAGGACGAACTTCCGACCTGGCGCGGCCACAACGAGCAATCCATGGCCCTGGCGGCCGTGGCCTATGGGAAGGCGATGCGGGGCCGTCGCATCATGATTGCGACCTCTTCGATTGGACCCGGCAGCACCAACATGGTGACCGCCGCCGCGGTTGCACATGCCAACCGGATCCCGGTGCTTCTGTTCTCGGGTGACACATTCCAGCATCGGATCGTCGATCCGGTGCTCCAACAAATCGAGAATTTCGGTAACCCGACCATCACCGTTGCCGATACGTTCAAGCCGGTGACCCGCTACTGGGACCGGATCAGCCGCCCGGAACAGATCATCCAGTCGCTGCCACAAGCGTTGGCGGTCATGCTCGACCCCGCCACCAGAGGACCGGCGTTCTTTGCATTGCCGCAAGACATCCAGGCCGAGGCTTACGACTACCCGGCCCGGTTCTTTGAGCAGAAGGTTCACTACGTTCGCCGGCCTGGTCCCGATCCTCGTGATATTGCGGCGGCTGCCGAGATGCTGGTCAAGGCGAAGAGACCGATGATCATCGCCGGGGGCGGGGTGCACTACTCGGACGCGGTTGCAGAGTTGATCGACTTCGCCGCGAAGCGGCGTATCCCTGTTGTCGAGACAGTTGCCGGCAAAGCTGCTCTGGTGCACGACAATCCCAACTACGCCGGCCCCATCGGAGTTACCGGCTCTACTGCCGCGAACGCGGTAGCCGAGGATGCAGATGTGGTGCTTGCGATCGGTACTCGCCTCCAGGACTTCACCACCGGGTCATGGTCGGTGTTCAAGAACCCCGAAGCTCGCTTTGTTGCCATCAACACCGCCGGTTGGGATGCACACAAGCAGCTCGCGCAACCAGTTGTGGCAGACGCCAGGGTGGCGATCACGGCTTTGGACGAGGCCATTGGAGACTATCAAGCACCGTCCGACTGGCTTGCTTTCTCGCAGGAGCGAATCGCCGAGTGGCATGGCTACCTCGACTCATGGAAGGGGAGGGAGCACGACGGTGCGCCCGCCTATGCCGAGGTAATCCAGGTCATCAACGACATCTGTGACGACGACGACTATTGCGTGTCGGCCGCCGGCGGTCTCCCCGGTGAACTGGTCATGGGATGGCGGACCAAGTCGGTCGGATCGTTCGATTCTGAGTACGGCTACTCGACCATGGGGTACGAGATTGCCGGGTCGTGGGGAGCCAAGATGGCCCGCGGCGATGGCGACGTCATTGCCTGGGTGGGCGATGGCTCTTACCTGATGATGAACTCGGATATCTATTCGACCGTGATGACCGGCCACAAGGTCATCTTCATGGTGTGTGACAACGGTGGGTTTGCGGTCATCAACCGGCTCCAGGTGAATACCGGTGGAGCCGAGTTCAACAATCTTCTGCGCACCGCCCGTCACGAACGCTATTTCCATGTCGACTTCGCCAAGCATGCCGAATCCATGGGAGCTCTCGTCGAGAAGGTGGAACGACTCGAGGATCTCCCGGCGGTCTTCGCCAGGGCGAAAGCGGCGGACCGCAGCTATGCGATCGTCATCGACATCGACGAGTACACCTGGACCGAGGGTGGTGCCTGGTGGGAGGTCGGCATCCCGGAGGTGAGCGACCGGGAACAGGTTAGGGTCGCCAGAGCCGAACTGGAGGCTGAGAAGAAGCACCAAAGAGTGGGTATCTGATATGGGTGTACTCGATGGAAAGGTTGCGCTGCTAACCGGCGCCGGGTCACTCATCGGTGCGGCGATCGGCCGCAAGTTGGTAGAAGCCGGGGCGAAGGTGGTGATGGCCGGCCGCAACGAAGCGCTTGGCGCTGAGGTTTCTGCGCCTCTCGGCGAGTCGGCGGTATTTGTGCGAACCGATCTGACCGTCGACAGCGATCTTGATGCGATGATCGTTATGGCGGTCGAGAGGTTTGGGGGGGTTGACTTCGTGATCTCAGGGGCGGCCATCTTTGATTGCGGGATGCTGGAGACCACCAGGGAGCAGTGGCGACGGGCGTTCGATACGAATGTGATCGGCGGTGCGATGTTGATCCAGAAGGCGGTGCCCCACATGGAGGAGCGCGGTGGCGGATCTGTGGTCATCATCGGATCGATTTCCGGCAAGCAATCCCAACCGGACCGCATCGTCTATCCGACCACGAAGTCGGCGCTGCTTGGATTGACTCGCAACATGTCTCAGGCGTTGGCCCCAAGCAACATCCGGGTCAATCACATTTCGCTTGGCTGGACCTGGAGCCGCAATATCGAGAAACGTTATGGCAGCCGGGAACGGGCCGACGAGTTTGCCGCCGAGTTCCAGCTCCTCGGCCGGATGGCAGATCCTGACGAGGTGGGAGACCCCGTCGTTTTCCTGTGTTCGGAACAGGCGTCGTTTATCACCGGCTCCGATATTCCGGTCGATGGTGGATATGACGCGATGGGACCCGAAGCGCTGGGTCAAGCCCGTCAGAAGTATCCCGGGAAACCAGATTGGACCCCCTAGAGGAGCTACCGAATGAGTGAACTGATATTCGACCTCGCCGTTTGCAGCGAGATGGTCTTCCTCGACATGCCAATCGAAGACAGGATCCGGCGTATCGACGAACTGGGATTCATTGTCGAGATCTGGGATTGGACGGTGAAAGATATCGATGCGCTGAAGGCAACCGGTGCAACGTTCTCGTCTATGACCGGTTACATCAGAGGGACACTGACCGACCCGGACGGTGCCGACGAGTTGCTGCGCACCGCCGAGGAATCGGTTCGGGTCGCGCACCAACTGGAGTGTCCTCGTCTCAATCTTCATGGGACCGGTCTTGGCGAGGGTGGTCTCCCGGTGCGACCCGTGTACGAAACCACCGGGGCGATGTGGATGAAGGCGCAGGACACGTTGGCTCGTATCGCCGCCCTTGGCGAGCGGGAAGGGGTCACGTTCTGTCTGGAGAATCTGAACACTGAGGTTGATCACCCCGGGGTACCGTTCGCCAGAGCCGCCGATACGATTGCGCTTGTCGAGGCTGTTGATCACCCCAACCTGCGGCTGATGCTGGATCTCTATCACGCCCAGATTGGTGAGGGAAATCTGATCAGCCTGGTGCAGAATTGTGTCGATTCGATAGGCGAGATCCAGGTAGCCGATGTCCCCGGACGGTGTGAGCCCGGTACGGGAGAGATCAACTATCCGGCAGTCGCCATGGCACTCTACGAAACCGGCTATCGAGGTATGGTTGGTCTTGAAGCCTGGGCCTCGGGAGACGATGTGGTGGCTTTGGAACGGTTTCGCGCTGCTTTCAGCGGGTAGTGCCCGGCTCCGCGCTCCTTTCGATGGCATCTAGTCACCTATGTCACCAGCAAGATGAGGGCGCCTGCCACGAGAAGTGCCATTGTCATTCGGTCGAACCACAAGCGGTTGATGCGGTCTACGGCACTGCGACCGACGATTACGCCGACTGGAATAGCCAGCCAGGTCCACCAGGTCTCGGCGATCAACCCACCGTCAAGTAGACCGGCGAGCAGATAGGCGGGGAGCTTGAGCAGGTCACGACGGTGAACAGAGCCGCGGTTGTGGCGATGAGCGGTCGTGGCTCGAGGTCGGTCGTGATCAGGTACGCCGTCACCGGGGGGCCGCCAAGGTGGGCGAGGGTCGAGGTGACTCCGGCGACGATGCCCGGGGGCAGGCGCTGCGCTGGGCGATGGCGGCGGTGGAGCGGGGGGTCTTGTTCCACAGAAAGAACAGAGCGAACCCGGGCATCGCCACCGCAATCATGCGGCACAGGCGATAGGAACAATCACTGCCTGGCAACCCTCCGACATCAAGCGAAAGTTTGTTGGAACGTTCCAACACCGTCAATATAATGGGTGGGAGCATGGACACCACCACGGGAGGGGCGATGGCTCGATTCGACGGCAAGATTGCTCTGATCACCGGGAGCACCCAGGGGGTGGGCGAAGCCGTTGCCCGTCGCCTGGCAGCGGAGGGAGCCGCCGGGATCGTGGTGTGTGGGCGTAGCGAGGAACGTGGTCGCACGGTTGCCGGGGACCTCAATGACGCAGGTATCGAGACCATCTATGTGCCGGTCGAACTTGGCGATCCCGACAGTTGCAAGGCGCTTGTCGTGGCGGCTGACAATCGGTTTGGGCGGATCGACGTGCTGGTCAACTCAGCAGCCCTGACCTTGCGGGGCACGATCACGGATACGACCGTCGAGTTGTGGGACACCATGATGGACGTCAATCTCCGGGCTCCCTTCCTCCTTATGCAAGGAGTCATTGCCGTGATGCGACGTCAGGGCAATGGTGGGTCGATCGTCAACGTAGGGTCGGTTGCTTCCCACGGTGGCGCCCCCATTCTCATGCCGTACGCCGCCTCCAAGGCCGCCCTGGCAACCATGACAAAGAACGTTGCGTACTCCGTTGCCTGGGACCGCATCCGGGTGAACTGCATCAATCCCGGGTGGATGGACACACCGGGGGAGGACGAAATCCAGCGTCGCTTCCATACCGGCGGGCAGGATTGGTTGGTAGAGGCTGAGGAGGCGATGCCGTTCGGTCAGTTGATCAAACTCGAAGAGGTTGCCGCCGCGATAGCGTTCCTTGCCTCCGATGAATCAGGCTTGATGACCGGGTCCGTGGTGGACTACGACCAGTCAGTCGTTGGAGCGGGCGACTCGCCTGTTCCCCGTCGCGAGGAGACCCCTTGACCTACGATCTGATCACCGTCGGGCGGGTCAACATGGATCTGTTCTCGCAGCGGATCGGCGCCGACTTCGCCGACATTCCCGGTTTCGACACTGCGGTTGGAGGGAGCCCGTCCAACATCGCGATAGGGACAAGTCGCCTCGGGTTGAATTCAGTCGCTTTCACCGCGGTTGGCCAGGACACAGTCGGAGACTTCGTACTCAGGTATCTGCAGGACAATGGTGTCGTCACCGATTTCGTTCAGCGCAAGGCGGGGAAGCTCACTTCCCTGGCCATGCTCGGAGTACAGCCCCCCGACCGTTTTCCGCTCACCTTCTATCGCGACGATCCAGCCGACATCCACCTCACCGTCGACGATGCCGCCCTCCTGCCTATCGCCGAGACGCAGGCTGTGCTCTTGTCCGGTAATGCTTTCAGTCGGGGAACCTGTGTCGGTGCAGCCAGGAGTGTCGCCGAGACTGCCGCCGCAAACGGTCTAACCGTATTCATGGATCTCGACCTGCGTCCAACAGACTGGTCGCACCCGCGGGCCTATGGCCTGACGCTCCGCACGGTGCTGCCGTTTGTCGATGTCCTCATCGGCACCGAGGAAGAGTTCTTCGCCCTGCTGGCACCAAACCCGGATGAGGTCGTGTCCGGTGGCGAGCTCACGGATACGGATCGCCGGATGCTCGAGGAGCTCATCGCCGACCTCATCGACAGGGGGGTCACCGGAACCATCGTGCTGAAAAGGGGAGCGCGCGGTGCCGAGGTGATAACCGACCATGATCGACAACTGGTACCCGGGTTCCCCGTCGATGTCGTCAACACGGTGGGTGCGGGAGACGCCTTCGCCTCGGGCCTGATCTGGAGCAGACTCCAGGATTGGGACTGGTATCGATCCTGCCGCTTCGGAAACGCCTGTGGTGCCCTGGTCGTGACCCGTCACGGGTGTGCGGTGGCTTTGCCGACCTATGACGAAGTCCTTGAGTTCGCAGACGCCAGGGGAGGCCTCTGATGACCCACCGGCTGAGTCCGGGCTTAAGGCCCGGCGACTGTCATGAGGGAGAACCAAAGTGAGTGACCGAACTCTCAGCCCCGGCAAGATCCGTGGTCTCGATGCCACGTCATCGGGCGCTGGCATCTTCACCATTCTCGCCATCGATCACCGCGACTCAATGCGTGTAGTTCTCGATCCCGAGGACCCGGGCGGCCTTCCCGCACAGTATTTGACCGACGTGAAGCTGGGGCTGTTGCGCAAGCTCGGATCAGCCGCCACGGCAGTGATGCTTGAACCCGAATACAGCGCCGCACAGGCGATTAGCACCCGCGCACTGCCGGGGAGTGTTGGCTTCCTGGCGGCGATCGAGGCCCAGGGGTACCTCGGCGATCCCACCGCCCGCCAGACCTTGCTGCTCGATGGCTGGGGTGTGGACAAGGCCAAGCGTCTTGGTGCCAGCGGGATCAAGTTGCTCGTTCTCTATCGACCTGACTCGGGAGCGATCGCTGAGTTACAGGACGAGATGATCACGGCTGTGATCGCGAATTGTGCCCGCCACGACATCCCTTTGTTCCTGGAGCCGCTTGCCTATGCGATAGAGCCCGGATTGAGTACCGATTCTGCCGAGTTTGCGGCCATGCGCCGGGAGATCGTAATCGAGACGGTTCGCCGGCTCGGGGCACTTGGCCCAGACATCCTCAAAGTGCAGTTCCCGGTGGATACCCGGTTCGAGCCGGACCGGGCGGTCTGGGCCGATGCGTGTCACGAGCTCGACGGCGCCTCCCCGGTGCCCTGGGCATTACTGTCCGGTGGGGACCCATACGAGCTCTTCCGTGATCAGGTTCGTGTCGCCTGCGAAGCGGGTGCGTCCGGGTTCATGGTGGGCCGTGCGTTGTGGGGCGAGTACGTCGCGACACCCCCGGCCGACCAGGACCGTCTCATGGAAGCGGTGCTCCGGCCTCGTTTTGCCGAGCTGTCAACGATCGCCACCACCCACGGCCACGACTGGCGTGAGCGGTACGCCATGCCGAGGATCGACGAGCGTTGGTACCTGGACTATTAGGACGCGCGCAGCGCAGAAACGCGGATTCCTCAAAGGCTGAAACTGGACGCAGTCCTACCGATGCGACAGTTGCCAGGTCGTTGTCTCCGGTGGCGGGGTCGGTCGGCACTCTCGTCGCTCTCGACACTGAACTCGTCCCGGCTCGAGGTCGAATCAGTCGTCTCTGCCCTACGGGCAATCGTGCGTATACCAAGGGTGCGAATGCGCGCCCGGTGCCGACCTGAATAGTTGCAACTAGAGCGATATCGATCACCAACCAGCGTCCGGGATCCGGGAGTTCGAGAGCACCAAACGGCGCCCGACCCATCACCGTCGGTGTTCGAGACCGTGCTCGCGGAGGTGCCTGATAGGGCTGTAGGTGTGCTGCGGCGTGTTGTGCCGTAGCGTTGTCGGGGTCCTGGTGGGGTTTGGCTCTCGACGTGCCTGCCACCTGCGGGTTTGGCTTTCGAACGAGCTGCCGAGTCCGCTGGGATCTCTGCTGACGGTGTGGCTCGAAACAGGCGTGGCACGTAGACCCATATCAGGAGTGCTCACCGTCAGATCCACCGACCCCCAAGCTATGAGGAGGTGTGTGATGTCGATGATAGGAATCGACCCCCACAAAGGAAGCCATGGCGCGGCGGCGGTTGATGAACGCGAGGAGGCTCTGGCTGAGTTCGAGGTGCAAGCGACCCGTCGGCAGACCACCGAGCTGCGGGGATGGGCCGAGCGGTTCCCGGTACGGCGGTGGGCGATCGAGTCCGCTAACGGCCACGGCTATCTGCTGGCTCAACAGCTGGTGGCGGCTGGTGAACATGTGGTCGATGTGCCCTCCACGCTGTCGGCCCGGGTGCGGGTGCTGGATTCGACAAGGTCGCAGAAGCACGACCCCAACGATGCTCGCTCGGTAGCGATCGTGGCGGTGCGCCAACCCGGGCTCCGGGTGGTGACGGCTGAGGATCACGTGGCGGTGCTGCGGATGCTGGCCAAACGTCACAAACAGCTCGCCGGTCTCAAGACCCAAGCCGCCTCCCGGCTCCATGCCGTGTTGGCCACATTGCTCCCCGGGGGAATGGGCAAAGAGATGGCTGTGCGACAGGCCTCAGCATTGCTGCGCCGGGTCCGGCCGACCACGATGGTCGAGACAGAACGCAAACGCCTCGCCCATCAGCTGCTTCGAGAGGTGCGCCGTCTCGAGACCGAACTCAAAGCCTCCAAGGCTCGCCTTTCCGAGGCAGTGGAAGCGTCCGGTACGTCACTCACCGACATCTACGGTGTTGGGCCTGTCGTTGCTGGGTTGATCATCGGCTACACCGGCGACGTGGCCCGTTTCCCAACCAGACATCACTACGCAACCTACAACGGCACCGCCCCCATCGAAGCATCATCCGGGCAACGCAAACGGCATCGACTCAACCCGAGGGGCAACCGGATGCTCAACCACGCCCTGCACCTGATCGCCATCACCCAGCTGCGCTACCCCAACACCCAAGGCCGCCTCTTCTATGAACGCAAACTGGCTGAAGGCAAGTCGAAGAAAGAAGCGATCCGGACCTTGAAGCGGCGCCTCTCCGACGTCGTCTACCGCCACCTCAAAGCAGACCAGCAGCGTTAGGGCCCGGGGGGCACCCAGGAACGTCTCTGTCGCGTGCGTGGCCGACGTTGCATCCTGAACCGCCGGCTCTTCCGCTCAGCCACCCCGGACCACCCCCCAGCCTACGCCGACTAGCCACCTCGGTCACCACCGAGACAGTCTCACGCGCTCCGAAACCCCCTTGACAACCAAACAGGCATCGATCCCGAGCACCCCAAGATCGGAGCGTTATCGCGCGATATTTGGTTGTCTGCGCTGCCTCAACGGCCCGGGACTGTTGTTGCTGCGCGTTCCTGCCGATCCAGCTCCGACGATCCACTCACCGGTGCAGTATTCGTTTGGCCGGTGAAAGATCGGGGGGAGACTCACCCGCATCCTGTCCCCAGATGAAGCCCGTGCCCTGGGTGTGATCGTTGTCGACGAAGAAGCTTCGACCGAAGAATTCGAGCTCGAGGTCTACCCGGATGAACCAGTGGACTTCGAAAGCGGCTCCAGCCCGTTCGAGCACCTGGCAGAGGGTGACAGTGTGTTGTTGTTCCTCACCCAGCTGTCGTATCCGATATTTGAGAGTTCTGATCAGTTTCCGCTGATCACCACGAGCCATCCCTCAGGTGTCTTCAGCCGCAGCGGCGCTGGCTGGGAACCCGCGTTCCCGCTCGAGGTGTCCGCAGACCCGTACGCCCTAGCCCAACAACTCAAAAGCCCCTAAAGAACGCTCTACTCGCCTGCTCGTGGTTCAGTGCCCAACTCGCTGTAGATCGAGGTA
>JAYEIP010000104.1:0-2587 GCA_034660155.1 Actinomycetota bacterium
GATTTCATCAATGTCGCCGAATCGGTATCGGGAACAGATCTCGAGAATCTCTTCGACACGTGGCTTTTCGGAGAGACGGTTCCCGAACTTCCGTGAGCGACGGGTACCGGTACTAGTGGACGTACCGCTAGCTGGTTACTAGCTCTTTAGATAACGCTCGGGCGGCCGCGACCACCTGGGCGATCCGCGCCTGATCGGTTCGCTGCAATGGTTGCAGCGGCTGGCGGGGTAGCCCTGCCAATAAGCCAGCCGCGGCCGCGGCGGTCTTGGACCCGGTAACCCCGAACGTCTCCACGACTCGCGTCGCATCGGCCAGCTGCATCTGCATCGGGTCGGCACCCGATACCGAGCTGCGGGAAGTCAATACAAGCGAGGAAACCAATTCGGGAAGGTAATTGCCCGACGCGGTGATCGCCCCAGTTGCACCGGCTGCCATGGCTTGTGCGAGTGTGCTGCTCGATCCTGCGTAGACCATGAAGTCGTCCTGTGTCGATTGGACCAGTTCCTTGATGTGAACGGGTCGCCCACCGCTGTCCTTCATGGCGATGACATTGGGATGCTGCGATAGGGTCGCGGCGCAGTCGATCGGTAATTCGTACCCGGTTACTGCAGGCACCGAGTAGAGGAACAAAGGTATTGTTGCCGCCTCCGCTACCGCCTCGAAAAAGCGCACCACGGCGTCGTGGTTGCCACGCGCCAGGCCAGTTGGTGTCATGACCAAAGCCGCATCCGCCCCACCCGTTGCAGCTTCTTCTACCTGGCCGACGGCTTGTCGAACGGACTGGCCTGCAACCCCGCACACGAGGAACGGTTGCTCACCAAGTTCGCTACGTGCCTGTTGCACCAGGAGAGCGCGTTCTCTGGGTTCCAGATACGGTCCCTCCCCGGTCGATCCGCCCAGGACAAACCCGCCGACACCACGCGAGGTTTGGAGATGAAGGTTGTGGAGATGGGCCGAGACCATGATGTTGCCGTCGTCGTCGAACGGCGTGATCAGTGCCGGCATGAAGTGGGGAGGTGGGCGCACCAGGTCCTTCTTTCGATGTGCAGGCGTTAAGAGTACCGCTCGATCACGCGTCCGGATCCGCACCGACCTATATCAGGTAATAGTCCGACAGGGCGCTCGTGTCTGGTCGATTTGTGCAACCCTCGATATTGCCCCCTCACAGGCCTCCCTCGCAGTCACCACCACACAACCGCTCTCATCTCGCCTCCGGACGTTTAATCAGTTAGCGTTCCCGACCATGCATGTCGGCATTCTCTCTGAAACAATCCAAGGCGAGCATCGCGTCGCCGCCACCCCCCAGACTACGGCCACCTTCATCGAGTGGGGTTGGCAGGTAGACCTCGAATCCGGAGCCGGTATTCAAGCCGGGTTTCCGGATGATCAGTTCACCGACGCGGGAGCAAGAATCGTCGATGGGGCTACCGCCCGCGGAGCAGACATCGTGTTGTGTATCAACGCTCCAGACCAACTCGACGACATCAAGTCTGGATCTGCACTCGTTGGGTTCCTCGATCCATTCGTCGATTCGGTTCTGATCACCTCGCTCAACGAGCGCGGGATCACCGCTTTGTCGGTCGAAGCAATCCCTCGCACCACCCTTGCCCAGAGCATGGATGCCTTGTCGTCGCAGGCGAACATCGGCGGGTATGCCGCCGCACTGCTGGCGGCCTCGTCATCACCAAAACTCCTACCCATGATGGTGACCGCTGCCGGGACGATCCCGCCAACACGAGCTCTGATCCTCGGAGTCGGCGTTGCCGGGCTTCAGGCGATCGCCACCGTCCGGCGTCTCGGAGCAGTGGTGTATGCCTACGACATCAGGCCTGAGACCCGCGAGCAAGTTGAGAGCCTCGGAGCCAAATTCGTCGCCGCTCCCACCGAAGAAATGGACGAAGGGGGCTACGCCAAGGAGGTGGGCCAGGACACCCAGGCCGCTCAGCACGCGGCACTTGCCCCCCACGTCGCCGACGCCGATATCGTGATTACCACAGCCCAGATCCCCGGGCGGCCGGCACCGCTCCTGGTTACGGACGAGATGGTTGCCGCGATGAAGCCCGGATCTGTCATCGTCGACATGGCCGCCGGCTCCGGGGGCAACGTTGCCGCGTCAAAGCCGGACACGATGGTCGATGTAGCCGGAGTACATATTTACGGCCCCACCAATCTGCCTGCTCAGATTCCACACGATGCGAGCCGGATGTACGCACGCAATCTGGTCGCTTTGCTCGAGCGGACTCGTGACGACGACGGCTACAAGATCGATCTAGACGACGACATCATCGGTGGCACAACGATCACGCACGCGGGAGAGGTCGTCCATCCCCGCAGCCGGCAGATGTTGGGCATACCCGATTTAGCAGCAGAACCGACTGAGACCACCGAAGGAGCAACGGAATGAGTGTCGTGTTCATCAGCGGCATCGTGGTGTTCGTGCTGGCAGGTTTTGTCGGGCTGGAGGTCATATCCAAAGTGCCGCCCACGCTGCACACACCACTGATGTCGGGCGCTAACGCCATCTCCGGAATCACAATCGTGGGTGCCATCATCGCAGCAGGCATCGGTGAGGGATCCTTTGCGATA
>JAYEIP010000105.1:0-12715 GCA_034660155.1 Actinomycetota bacterium
GACAGGGTCCCGATCTCATTCGCCGCAGTGGCTGCCAGCCGACGGAATCTGCCCTCGGCATCGGCGAGTGCGGTGTGAAGCAGGGCAATCCTGCGCTCCAATCGACCCGCCTCCTCGGCCGCCGCCTGCCGAGTCTCTTTGGAACGCAACCTGGCACCTTCCAGGATTGCCGCGGCTTCGGCTTCAGCTCGAGCAGAGATGCTCTCCGCTTCCGTGTCTGCCACGGCTCGTGACTCTTGCAGCTCCCGTTGTAGCTCCGCACGCATGTCGGAGCGTTCCTTCGCATACTTGGCGTGCATCGCATCGCGCTCCGCTGCAGCCATTGCTAGGAGTCGCTGCGCCTCCTCCCTGGCGAACTCCATTTCCTCTTCAGCAACCGCCCTTAACATCGCGGCTTCCTGCCACGTCGTGAACCCGCCGGCGGTATCACCGGAGGCCCCCATGACATCACGCAACATCCGTTCTGCCAGTTGGACGGCTTGCTGCCTTATGCGCTGCGCAGCAGCGACGTCACCGGTCTCTTGACCAACGCCTGCCAAAGAGCCCTGGGCAGCACCTTCGGAGCCGTGGGTTGACTCGTGAGCCGCCAATGCTTCGACGACACGGCGCCGGAAGGCTTCTACTTCGTTTCCGTCGTAGGAGTGCTCGGTGCCCGAGAACTGAGCGTCGCGTGCTTCTTGGCTGGAGATAACCACGTCCGAAATCGTACTCGTTGTACGAGAGGTACGCGTTCGGTCGATCAGCGACGGGCTAGTCGCAGGCTCCCAGGACACTGTCGAGGCGGGAGCTACGTCAACAGGCTTTCGCAACGCTGCATTAGCACCCGACGATGTTGCGCAGAACTATGATCGCGAGGAACAAAACAAGTGGTGAGAGATCCAGTCCCATGCCACCTGCCCGCAATGGCGGGAGCACTCTCCGGATTGGTACCAGGATCGGGTTGATGACGTTGGAAAGCCCGTCGTAGACCTTGCGAACCGGGTGCCCCCAGGGCAGCCGGCCAAAGTTCACGACGTAGCTCAAAATGATCCACGCAAACAGCGTGAGTGAAGCGAGGTTCAGCAGGAGGCACAGAAGATCGGACATCAGGCGGTGCTTGTGCTCGTGTCGTAAAGACCAAGTGCCGCCAGTCTACGTCGCTCGTCAACGCTGACTGATGTCTCGGCAGGTGTCACCAGGATCACGCCCTTCGCCACCTTCACCATTCTCCCGTCAAGCGCATAAGTGAGGCCACTCGAAAAGTCGACAAGACGACGCACCATCGCAGCTTCTGTTTCCCGGAGGTCGAGGACAACCGGCCGGCCCTCTCTGATGTAGTCGGCAAGCGTCTGTGCGTCCGACAGTGTTCTTGCCTCGATGATCGCAGACTCGCTGTTGCCCCGGCTCGACGAGTCGCGGCTCCGGCTCGCGCCGGCTGTTACCAAAACCCCGGCTTCTGCGTGTTGCGCATTGTCAGACACTCTCCTGCGGGCCGGCGCAGGTGGCTCGACACGGCGTCCCGCGACCGACTTGCCGGTTCCGATTCGCGTCGGCTCGTTGCTCGTCCGTTCCACAGGGGCGGGTGGCTCCATCGTCCGTATCCCGGGCTGCGGATCCTGGGTTGCAGCTTCCGCAGCCTCAATCTCGTCGTCATCCACCAGCCCGAGGTAGAACATTGTTTTCTGCCAGAGTGATGCCATCGTGTTTCCTCAGTCGATCCTTGCCGGGTCTCCCGGCGCTCCAAAGATAGCCCGTCCCACGCGTATGAGGGTTGCACCCTCCTCTATGGCCACCTCAAAATCGTCCGTCATCCCCATTGAGAGCTCGCGGATCTCCGGAAAGGTTTCTCGGAGGGAGTCTCCCAACTCACGAAGTGCCACGAACCACTCGCGGCTGTCCTCCGGCGTATTAGGCAGAGGGGGAATAGTCATCAGGCCGACACAACTCAGGCCCGAGGCAATGGCTTGAGTTACTAAAGAAGCAGCCATATCGGGTGCTGTTCCGTGTTTTTGTGCTTCACCAGCGACATTGACTTGAACAAGAACTGGTGAGGCACCTTCGACCTGTGCCCAGGCATTCACCAACCGCGCCCTGTCAAGCGAATGCAACAGATCGGTGTAGGGGCGAGCGACCTTCGCTTGCCGTGTCTGTAAAGACCCGATGAAGTGCCATCGAATGTCCTTGGGGAGCATCGGCGCCTTCTGCCCTAGCTCGGCTGCACGATTTTCCCCGAAGTCGCGTTGGC
Organism: Actinomycetota bacterium; assembly: GCA_034660155.1. Classification (GTDB taxonomy): domain Bacteria; phylum Actinomycetota; class Acidimicrobiia; order Spongiisociales; family UBA5794; genus JAAETI01. Next base: position 2,225 of record JAYEIP010000105.1, read on the forward strand.
CCAATGAGTAGCAAGCCTCGATCTCGGCAACCGAGCGTCCTTTGGAGACTGCCACAAGAGTGATTTCGGCGGGGTCGCGGCCTACACGCTTCGCAGCCGCCTCGGCTTGGGCCCGGACCTGCTTCAGTCGTTCGGCAACCATGCCACCGCCACCTGTCGTTGTAGTGTCTGATCCCGCCGCCAGGAATACAACCTGCTGGACGTGTAGGTGCATTCATTTGACTTCCACACCAATAGCCCCTCAAGCTGGCTCTCCAAGAAACCAGGGATATCGATGCTTGTTGATCCCCACTCGGTCCTAGATACATAGCCGGGAAACAAGTCGGCGACCTCGTCGCCGACTTCGTAGCAACAGGCTCCTATTGCCGGGCCGATAGCGGCGCGTCGCGGAACGTGACCAGCCGCGATCAGTGCTTCCAACACAACAACCACGGAACCTGCGGCCGCGCCTCTCCATCCCGCGTGAACAATCGCCGTAGCGTTCTCAGCCTCGATAATCAGGGGAACGCAATCTGCGGTCGCGACCGCGATCGGGAGACCGGGTTGCTGGGTCATGATCGTATCCGCCTCTCCGAGCATCCCGCTTCGAGTCGCCTCGACGAGAATGCTGCTGTGGATCTGGCGAACGAATGCCCACGCAATCGGAATGCCGAGATCTCTCGCGACCTGTTCGCGACGTTTGCGATCGGTGCGCAGGTCACCCGTGTCCATCGTCCCAAACGCGGCGCCGGCGAAGCCAGGCGGTCGAATCATCCGTGTACGAAACCCGGGATGTCGAGATCGTCTTCGGGATCCGCCCGGGGTGCGCGCGGCGGGAACTCTGGGTATGACGTCGAACGGCTGACAGTTCGACGGTCCCGATCGAAGCCGGCTGCGATTACGGTCACCTTCATCTCGCTTCCGAGCTCATCGTCTACTACGGCGCCAAAGATGATATTGGCGTCGGAGTCGCAGTGCTCGGCGATGATCGTCGCCGCTGTGGAGATTTCGTGGAGCGTCATATCCTCAGGACCAGCGATGGACAGAAGGACCCCGCGGGCTCCCTCCATAGATGTTTCGAGGAGAGGCGAACTGATGGCTTTGTCGGCGGCTTGAGTCGCTCGATTCTCTCCGGTGGATGAGCCGATACCCATCACCGCGGAACCCGCCTCATTCATCACAGTCTTCACGTCCGCAAAGTCGACGTTGATCAGACCGGGCGTAGTAATGAGGTCGGTAATGCCCCGGACCCCGCTAGACAGCACCATGTCGGCCATGCCGAATGCTTCGATGACTCCGGTACGTTCATCCGCGATCTCAAGAAGCCGTTCGTTGGGAATGATGATGAGCGTGTCAACGGCATCCTTGAGAGCCTGGATTCCCTGTTCGGCCTGGACCGAACGGCGGCGTCCTTCGAATCCGAAGGGACGGGTGACCACTCCGACGGTGAGGGCGCCAATCGAACGAGCGATCTCAGCCACGATCGGGGCTCCGCCGGTGCCCGTTCCACCGCCTTCTCCCGCGGTGATGAAGACCATGTCGGCACCGGTGAGTGCGTCTTCGATGTCTTCGCGGTGTTCCTCCGTGGATTGGCGGCCAACCTCCGGATCGGCTCCAGCTCCAAGGCCACGCGTCGACTCGCGCCCGATATCTAATTTGACGTCGGCGTCTGACATAATCAATGCCTGGGCATCGGTGTTAATTGCAATGAATTCGACACCACGAATCCCTGCATCGATCATACGGTTTACGGCATTGACCCCGCCGCCACCTACGCCGACCACTTTGATCACAGCCAGGTAATTCTGGGGGTTGTTTGCTTCGGTTGCCATCTCCAACTCCTGTCTCAACGTGAACCTTAGCTCGATGCCGTTGTTTCAGTAAGTAACTTCCTGGGAACCCTCGACCAGAGGTTGAGGGTTCCCTACCGCCGGCCGCAGCGGTGACACCAGGTTGATGGCCGCTCCGTCCGTGAGGCCTTCTTCCAACAGCACCGCCAGAGTCACCGCCTTCTCGGCCATATCACTTGGCGATCCCAGTTCGACGAGGTGGCCTGCGACGGTCGCCACGAGATCAGATCCACTCTTGTCTACCACGAGATCGATCTTCAATTCTGCGGGCAACGTTCGCACGAACTCAAGCGCTCCGAGCACGTGGACGTCGGTCAGGATCGCACCTGGCGACACGCTCCCAACGTCGATCCGAATGAGAGGTTCGACCAGATTATCCGCCGCCGTCAGGACCCCACCCTGTCCCGAGCTGACAATCCAACTGTCCCCAGCGGAGACCCTCGCCACCGGTAGGTACTCCACCACGATTACCTCAACAGAACGTGGCCACACCACTCTGACCTGGGCTTCAGCGATCCAGGGATCCTCCCGGAGGCGTTCTTCAGCCTTGCCGGCACGCACCGAAACGATGGAAACTCCGGACTGGATACCGGCGTCCTTGAGCATCGCCACCACCGGGGCGCGTGACTCACCTTCTACAACAATCGAGTCAACTGAGAACCACGACGATTGAAACAATGCAACGACAAGGCCGGCCATCACGGACAGCAACAGCACGGTGATTGTCCATCGCAAGCGCCGTCGTGCGCTTGCCTCCTGGATCTGACGACGTCTTCGTGCAAGTCGCGGATCGACCTCGGCCGTCATGTCGTACCACCACCGAAGTCCCCGATGAAGCGGATCTCGGGCTGCAACTCGACGCCGTGCTTCTCCGCAACCAGAGATCGCACTCTCTGCACCAGGTCATAGACATCCTGGGCGCAGGCTTGATCATCGGCAACAAAGAAGTTCGCATGGCGATCCGAGACGGACACCCCTCCACAACGCAGCCGTTTGAGACCGGCTGTATCAATGAGCCGCCCGGCAGCGTCTCCCGCGGGATTCTTAAAGACGCTCCCTGCGTTGAAGGTCCCCCCGGGCTGGTGCTCCCGGCGCCAGCCGGTTATGTCTCGCATCAGCGTCTCAGCCTCACCGGGCTGACGCCGCACGGTGCGGAATCGGGCGCTCAGCACCACCTCGTCCGACCCGAGCCTGCTGTGGCGATAGGAAAGATCCAACCCGGCGGCGTCTTCAACTGTGATACGGCCCGATTCGACATCGAGAATGGTGGCGTCTATCAACCACGCAGCAGTGTCGGCGCCGTGGCCACCGGCGTTCATGACGATGGCGCCTCCCACCGAACCCGGGATACCTACGTAGAACTCGAGGCCGCCCCGACCGTTGCTAGCGCAGAATCGTGCCAGACGTGGCAGCGAGACGCCTCCCCCGGCATTCACCGCCGCTCCTTCCATCAAGATCTCGTTGAAGTCGCCCACCAGCTTCACGACAAGCCCGCTGTATCCCGCGTCGGCGATCACGACATTAGATCCCCTGCCCAGGATGAAGACCGGGGGTAGATCGCTCTCGGAGTTGCGCTCGTGGAGCACACGCTCGAGTTGAGACTGCGATTCAACCTCTGTGTACCATTTGGCCGGGCCACCAAATTTGTACGTGGTCATGCCCGCCGTGGCGACGTCCCTCCGGATCAGTTCCGAAGAAACAAGATCCGCGAGGCTCACGACTTCTGTCCAAGTGCCGCCGCGAGGTCATCGGCGATACTGTTGATATCGCCCGCGCCTAGAAGCAGCACGACGTCACCGGCCATCAGCTCCGGGCCAATCGTTTCTGCCACCGAGCGGATGGATGGGATATACCGAACATCGCCTCCAACTGCGCTGACGGCTTCGGCGACCAGGCGACCAGTGACCCCGGGTTGGGGCGCTTCACCGGCTGAGTAGACGTCGGTCACTATCACCTTGTCTGCGCCGGCAAGCGGGGCACCGAATGCAGGCCCGAGATTGGCGGTCCTGGTATAGCGATGTGGCTGGAACACCGCCCAGACCCTACGCCAGCCCCCGAGGCGACCGGCGCTAATAGTGGCCGCGACCTCAGTCGGATGATGCGCGTAATCATCAACAACAGTCACCCCTGCAATCCGTGCCCGCGTCTCGAACCGGCGACGAACTCCGGCAAACGCGGCGATCCCGGATGCAGCCTGGTGTGGGTCGTATCCAAGTTCCGCAAGAAATGCGATGGCGCCGGCTGCGTCGAGAGCGATATGGACGCCAGGGCGTGGTACCCGCACATCGACAGTAGATTCCCTGCCCACCAGCCGGAAGCCGATGTCGCCCATGCCATGCACGATGTCACGCACCTGCCATGTTGCTGCGGGATCGCGGCCATATGTGACCAGATCCGCTCGTTGCGCTAGGCGCTGTACGCCGGGATCATCGATACATCCCAACACCGGTCCATCGGTGCGGTTAGCCACGAGAGCGAATGCCTCCTCGAGTGCAGACAATGTTTGGTAATAGTCGAGATGATCTGCCTCGATGTTGGTGACGACCAGACCTCGTAGGTGCAGATGTCGGAACGTCCCAAACGCTTCATCCGCTTCAAGGACGAACACGTCACGATTGCCAAGGTGGGCGAAAGTGTTCTGGGCAATCAGTTCGCCCCCGACCAGGAACGAGGGATCCAAACCCACACCCTGCAGGGCAGCCACGACCAGACCGGTGGTCGTCGTCTTGCCATGGGTTCCCGTTATCCCGAGTCCCGGCATCATCGAGGTGAAAGCATCCAGAAGAGTTGGTCGTTGCCACACGACTGCGCCGTGCTCCGCGGCGGCTACCAACTCTGGATCTCTTGTAGGAACAGCCGACGAGGCGACAACCAGCTCTGGCTCGGACATCCGCTCAGGCCGATGGCCGACCCAGGTCTCGATTCCAAGATCGCCCAAAGCCTCGAGGGCGCGGCCTGGCTTCAAGTCCGACCCCGTTACCTCGAAGCCGAGCCCGGCAAGCAACTTGGCCAGACCACTCATGCCGGCTCCACCGGCTCCGACCATGTGAAGCTTCGCAAAATCTCCGAGAGGCCTTACCTCAACCATTGGCGGCCTCTTTCAGAGCGCTGGCAATCACCCGGGCTGCTGCCGGGCGGCCATGGCTGGCCATGACGGTGGCCATTGCCTGGCGACGTGCTGTGTCGACGATCAACTGATCGATCACAATCGGAACCTGGTCGATCTGTGCTTGGGACACGTGTACCAACCCTCCTGCAGCCTCGAGCTCCATCACGTTTGCCGACTGTTTTGTCCCAAGACCCAATGGAACCACAACGGCCGGGGTACCGGTGGCCGCGAGTTCGTTGATCGTCATGGCGCCGGCTCTCGACAACACGAGGTCGGACGCGGCGTAGAACAACTCCATCCGGTCTTCGAACGCCACCGGGTGCCAAAGCATAGGTGTGTGATCGGCAAGCTCTTTGATTTCGTCGTAGTGATCGCGACCGGTCAGATGGACGATCGCCATGTGATCCGGTTCTACGGCCATCACGAGGGCGCCGACAACATCATTGAGGACCCGGGCACCAAGGCTGCCACCCAACACACCCAACACGGGCGATTGTGGCGGGATCTGGTATCGCTCCCGGGCTTCGGTCCGAAGCGCGGCTCGGTCGAAGTGCGAAAAGAGCGGCCGGAGGGGATTGCCGGTCAGTTCGGCGTGTTTGAGCTTGTTGCGAGCTGCGCCGAAGCCTGTGAAGACACGTGCGGCTCTGTTGGCCACAAGTCGATTAGCCAGCCCCGGCTCGGCATTCTGCTCCTGTACGAAGAGCTGGGCTCCGACGGCGCGTGCCGCCATCGCTGCCGGCACCGACACATATCCACCGAATACGATGCACACCTTGGTGTTGCGTCGCTGCATCTCCGCGGTCATATCACGGCGCGCCTTCGCAACCACGCGGGGGATGCCAAGGTTCTCCTTCGATAGCGACCGCTTCAATCCCCGCAGCTCCAACTGCACAAAGTCATATCCGGCGGCGGGAATCGTCGACGACTCCATCCTGTCGCCACCAAAGAAGATGATCTCCTCCCTGGACACCCCCGAAGCCACGAGGGCGTCGGCAACGGCGAGTGCCGGAAATACATGCCCACCGGTGCCTGCTGCAGCAAACGCGTATGTCACGCTGTCTTCTCCCGTTTGCTGTGTTGTGGTGCCGCCATGGATATGCGGGCAATGTTGATAAGAACGCCAACGGCGAACAAGTTGGCAATCATTGCACTGCCGCCGGCAGAGACGAACGGGAGCGGGACCCCGGTGATGGGAAGCACGCGAACAACGCCACCGATATTTACGAGCGCCTGGAAAGTGAGCCACGAAACCAACCCGATGGCGAGTAGTCGCCCGAATTGGTCTTGTGCTCGCAGTGCGATCATCGTGCCAACCGCTGCCAGCACCATGAACAGGGCTATCACCGCAAGCGACCCTGCCAGGCCTGTCTCCTCACCGATGATCGAGAAGATAAAGTCGCTGTGGGCATTTGGCAGGAACGACCACCGCGCCCGACTTGCTCCCAGCCCGACACCGAACCAGCCACCCGTTCCGAGAGCGACCAGGCTCTGATGAACGTGGTAGCCGTCTCCCAAGATATCGGGGTTGGAGTCAAGGAAACTGGTTACCCGTTCTAGACGGTAAGGAGCAGCTACTGCCAAGAGAGCACCGGCGCTCAGCCCTGCGAGCCCGAGGCCCGCGACATGTCTGATCCGCGCTGTCGACACCGCAAGAATGGTGAAGGCGGAGGCGGTGATCAACACGGTCGTTCCGAAGTCGGGCTGCAACATGAGAAGCGCTCCCACTGTGCCCACCGTCAGCGCAACTGGAGAGAACACGTGGCCGAACGTATCGAGATACGACTCTTTCCGAGCCAGAATCATGGCCAGCATCACAACGACGGCGAATTTGGCGAACTCGGATGCCTGGATCGTCACCGGTCCGAACTCAATCCAACGCTGCGACCCGCCTCTGACATCGCCGATCACCAGCGTGGCCATAAGCCCGGCGATCGCTACGAGGAAGATCGGGATCGCTGCCCGCCGGTACCACCGGTACGGGATCCTGGCACCCACTACCAGCGAGATGAGACCTAGACCGGTCCAGACGATCTGCCTCTTGAAGTAGAACAGGTTGTCTGCCTTCCCCTCCCGGATGGCAAGAACCGACGACGCTGAGAGCAAAGCACCAAGCCCGACGATCATCAAAACGACCACAGGTAGCAGTAACAGCACCGCCACTCGCCCCGATCTTGGTTCTCGGCCTGTCACAAATGATCGAGCGTTGGAAATCGGCGTGACTCTAGTTGCCATTCGGTTCCCCCTTTAGCTCGTGAATCAGGCGAGCGAACTCATTCCCACGCGCCGCATAGGACTCGAACATGTCAAAGCTTGCACACCCGGGTGCCAGCAGAACCGTGTCACCAGATCGGGCCAGCGAATCCGCGATTGCGACTGCGTCCGCCAGACCGGTCGCCATCGAGAATTTATCGGCATCCGTCGCCGCGGCGAACTCCGTTGCAGCCTCCCCAATCCCGATCACTTTCCTGACACCGGGCACCGCGACGATCGCCGACAGGTCCAATCCCTTGTTGCGACCGCCGGCAATCAGGACAACCGAAGGGAACGCCTCGACTGAAGCCACCGCCGCGTGAGGATTAGTCGCCTTGGAGTCATTCACCCAGGTGACTCCATTCCACCGTCCTATGACGGCTCTGCGATGATCCCCGGGCGCGAAGCTCGAGATCGCCCTTCCGATTCCCTGGGCCGATGCACCCAGATGTGATGCGATGGTTGCCGCCGCGACAAGGTCCATCGTGTAAGCACGATCGAGATCAGGCCTTGCGACGATGGCATTACCGATAATCAGATTCGCGCCATCCGGCCCGCTGCCACCCGCTGGGAGATGGCTCCCGCTCACCGGCACCAGCCGGGCTCGCGCCGGCTCCACCGCAGCCGACGCACCATCATCATCAGCGTCATAGACCAGGATGTCGTCGGGAGACTGATTCTGAAAGATACGTTGTTTTGCCGCGGTGTACTCGCCCAGATCTTCGTGCCAATCGAGGTGGTCCGGGGCAATATTGAGGATGGCGGCGGCACTCGGATGAAATCTATCGATGAATCGCAGCTGAAAGCTTGAAGCCTCGATCACCACAACATCCGGTGGATCGAGAACAATGTCGGAAAGGGCGGTGCCGATGTTCCCGGCCGCTACCGCGTCGATTCCTGATCCACGGAGCATGTCCGCTGCGACCGAGGTCACCGTGGTCTTGCCGTTGGTTCCGGTAACCGCGGCGTAGCGAGTGGTGAGTTGCGCCGCTGCAAACTCCATCTCGCTAACAAGAGGGATCCCCGCACTGAGGACATCGGGGAGGGCACCTTGGTGCTCTGGAAACCCGGGGCTGGTCACAACCAGCTCCACCTCGTCGAGCGTTTCGGATCGCCACTCACCTGCATGGACTTCGAACTCCGCTCCGAGGGTGGAGACGGCGTTGAGTCTTTCATCGTAGATAGATACGTCGTTGCCAAGCGTTCGGCCAAGACGGGCCGCGGCCCGTCCACTCACTGCAGCACCAAGAACAAGCATCTTCATGGCAGCTCCCCGATGGTGGCCTGCAAGAAGTCTCCGTAGAACACACCGACTCCAATAGCCACGCCAAGGCCTGCCAGAATCCAGAATCGGATGATGATTGTCGTTTCCGGCCACCCTTTGAGCTCGAAGTGGTGGTGGATCGGCGCCATCCGAAAGATCCGCTTCCCCCACATCTTGAAGGTGAAGATCTGCAAGATCACCGACAGCGTGGTCATCACATAGAGACCGCCCAGGAGGATCAGAAGAAGGTGGGTGTTCGTGAGGAGAGCGAGAGCAGCGAGAGCCCCGCCGAGCGCCTGCGAGCCGGTATCACCCATGAAGATTCGGGCGGGAGCGGCGTTCCACCACAAGAACCCGAGAGTTGCGCCTACTAGAGCCGAAGCCAGTATTGCTAGATCCCCCGCACCGGCGACTTCGTAGAACGCCGGATTGCGCGACTGCCAGAACGCAATCAGCACAAACGCCCCGAACACAAGTCCGGCGCTACCCGCAACCAGTCCGTCGAGCCCGTCTGTGAGGTTCACCGCATTCGCCGCGGCGGTGAGCATGAACAACACCAGCAGGGCGTACACCCACGGTCCGAGGTCGATGCCAAGCCCACGGGTGAACGAGAGTTCGGTACTCGTGTTGAGTGCGACCGCACCCCATGCAAAGAGGAGCGCTACCAGGATCTGCCCGAGAAATTTCCATCGTTTCGAGATACCCATGTTCTGCTTGCGGGCATATTTGGCGAAGTCATCGAGAAAGCCAATCACACCCATGCCGGCAAACGCCATCAAAGCAAGCCAGCCTTGCCCGGAATAGGGCACTATCCGAAAATTCAGGCCTTCGCCGAATTCCCAGATCCGCAAATGGGAGCCAACGTATCCAGCGACGACGGCGCCGATGATCACTACGCCACCCATCGTTGGGGTGCCCCGTTTGTGCTGGTGACCCTCGACTTCTTCCTGGATGAACTGCCCGATGCCTCGCTTCCGCAGAGATCTGATCGCCACGGGAGTCACAAAAAGTGTGATGACAAATGCGATTGCCGCCGCAAAAAGGATGGAGATCATGTCGAGGCACCTGCCGCGAGCCGAAGAGCGACGGTCTCCAACCCAATCGCCCGCGAGGCCTTGACCAGCACAACGTCACCGTCTCGCAGGAGACGTTCGATGACCGTCTGCGCAGTTTCGACGTCGGGCACATTGCGACCTATCGGCCCGGCTGCGCTGGCTATCCCCGGCTCATCGCCAACAGTCACGACAGCAGCAAACCCGAGCTCGGCGGCGAGCTCTCCTATGCGCCGGTGCTCGCTCTCTTCAAGCGGGCCTAGCTCTGCCATCGTCCCGAGCACCGCGAGGTGTCTCCCTGGCATGGCGGCGACTGTTCTCATTGCTGCTTCCATCGAATCGGGGTTTGCGTTGTAGGCATCATTGACGACCGTGTAGCGACCGCGGTGGATTTCCATGCGCCAGGGCGAACCGGAAGCCGACTCAAGCCCTTGGGCCAACGTTGCGAAATCGACACCCAGAACCAGCCCGGCACCAAACGCGGCAGCGGCGTTGAGCACCTGGTGAGCACCGGCAACGGCCAGCTTCATCTCCGCCGAGCCCCAGGCGCAGCGTATCCGAAACGAGGGGTATCCACATTCATCAATAGCGACATCCGACACCTGGACGTCGGCAGCACTCTCTATGCCAAAGGTCAACGAGTTTGGGTGATTCCGGTGCAGCCGGGGTTCATCCTCCGGCACTACCGCGTATCCGCTCGGACCTAGAGCGTCGACCAATTCATACTTAGCGTCGGCGAGATCGTCTGTTGTGCCAAAGGTCTCCAGGTGGACCACCCCGAGATTGGTGATCACAGCTACGTCCGGCCGCACGGCTGGCATCAGAAAGGAAATGTGGCCGGGGCCGCGCGAGCCCACCTCAGCCACCAGATACCTGGCGTCATCCGGCGTTCCCAGCACTGTGAGTGGCACACCTATCTCGTTGTTGAAGGAACGGGGCGATGCCCAACTTCCCGGAAGGCCAGCCGCGAGCAGATCCTTGGTCGAG
>JAYEIP010000106.1:0-12704 GCA_034660155.1 Actinomycetota bacterium
ATGCGGAACGTCGATTCCTCACTGTGGCCTTCATCGATATGGTCGGCTCGACCGAGATTTCTAGCCAGCTGGACCCCGAGGATTACCGGGACGCCCTTGAGTTCTATCAAGGTGAGGTGCGCGCTGTGGCGGGTGCTTATGACGGTCATGTCGCCAAGCTCCTCGGTGATGGCGCCATCGTCTATTTCGGGTATCCGATCGCCCACGAGGACGCACCGCGCCGAGCATGTTTGGCTGGATTGGAGATTGTCCGCAGGATCGACGACGGCGCCGCAGAGCTCGAGAGGCGTTTTGGGACAGCCGTGCGATGCCGCGTAGGAATCCATTCCGGGCTCACCGTCATCGGTTCGATGGGTGCCGGCCCGGCCCGTGCGACTGGCGATGTCGTTGGAGATCTGCCCAACATCGCCGCCCGACTTGAGGGTTTGGCCGGTCCCGGTGATGTGCTCGTAAGTGACACGACACACAGCTTGGTTAAGGGGTATTTCGACTCGGTGCCGCTCGGACCGCAGTCCATCCGTGGCCTTGCTGACATGATGGCGGTGCACCTGATCGTCGCCCCGACATCGGCCAGGGCGCGGCTCGATGTGAACCCGGCTACGGGACGCACCGGGTTTGTCGGCCGATCCGACGAGTTGATGCTGCTCGGTGATGCCTGGCATCGAGCACGAGCCGGGGCCAGCGCCCGGATTTCGGTGTCCGGCGAGGCGGGCATTGGCAAATCGCGGCTTTTGGAACACTTCCGAGAACAGGTGGTCGGCGAGGGTGGAGTCTGGTTGGAAGGGGGTTGTTCCGAGTACCGCAGCGGCAGCGCATTCCACGCTTTCACGGACGCCCTAGCGCGAGTGCTCCGTCAGGCGGGTATCGCCGACAGCGACCGCGATGCGATGGCTCGGCACCTGGGAGTGGGCGCAGACCATGCGGGGTTTCTCGCCTCATTGCTAACTGGCGCCGAGCCCGTTACCGCCGACACTCTGACGCCCGTACAGATTCGGCGGGGGACCGTCGCCGCCATCCGCGCCTGGATTGCGGCGGCTGCTTCCAAGAGCCCGGTGGCTTTGGTGGTTGAGGACCTGCATTGGGCGGACCCGTCGAGCTTGTCCGTCATCGAAGAGCTGACTCATAGCCCCGATCCCGGTCCGGTACTCGTCCTAACCACCTGGCGGCCGGGGTTCCAACCGGCTGATTCGGCAACCGGGCCGTTGCTTTCGCTGGGGCGGTTATCCCATGAGGACACTGTGGCCATGGTCGAGGCGATGACCGCTGGAGGCTTACTAGATGACGAAGCACGCCAGGTGGCGGTCACCAGGACTGATGGTGTCCCGTTGTTTATCGAGGAGATGGTCATCGACCTGCGCTCGTCGAGTTCGGTGCCGGTTGGCGGTCAGATTCCCACCTCGCTTCATGATCTACTGACGGCTCGCCTCGATAAATTGGGAGCGGCCAAGCGGACCGCTCAGGTTGCAGCAGTATTGGGGCGCACTTTTTCCAGGAGGGCGGTGGCAGCATTGGCCCCTGACCTCGTAGGCCGTCTGGACGATGACCTGGCGTTGCTCACCGCGTCAGATCTTGCTTTCAGCTCGAGAGCACTCGGTGTGGACAGCATCACTTTCAAACACTCGCTGATCCGTGATGCCGCTTATGAGTCGTTGCTTCGTCGGCAGCGCAAAGACCTACATGCCGGCGCCGCTGAAGCATTGCAGAGCGAGTTTCCGGAGCTGGTAATCCAGTCTCCCGAGATCATTGCGCACCATTTGTCTGCTGCCGGACGTGTGCGGCCGGCGTTGGAGGCGTGGGTTGACGCCGGCCGCGTGGCGGTTGGCCGTTCCGATCATGAGGAGGCGATTGGGCACTACCGCACTGCGCTTGGGTTGCTCGAAGGACTCGAGGAGAGCGAGCTCGATGACTCCACGGAGCTTCGAGTCCAGGTGCAGCTCGGGTCGCCGCTGACAGCGGCCCGGGGGTATGCGTCACCCGAAGTTGAGGCGGCTTACGTGAGGGCCGCGGAACTGGCCAAGGACGGCGGGGATTCGCGCCAGATGTTCCTTACGGCCCGGGGTCTGGCACAGGTGTATCTGTTGCGAGCCGACATCGGTAGGTCTCGGGAGCTGCTCGACGATGCACTCGAACGAGCGACTGCGTCGGATGACCGTGAGCAGTTGCTGGAGGCGATCGCCTGGTTGGGGACGGTTCAGTTCTTCCAGGGGGACTTTGCGGTGGCGGATCGTAATCTCGTGCGTGCCGCTGAGATCTACGACCCGATTGAGGATCGCCGGCACCGCCTCGACTTTGGGGTTGACCCCGGGATCCTGGCGATGTCGCATCGTGTGTGGTTGCTCTGGCTCACGGGGGCGCCCCGGGCCAGCCGGCTGCTGGGAGATGAAATGGTCGGGCGAGCCCGTTCGCTGCAGCACCCGCTCAGCCTGGCCCACGCCCTCAACTACCTAGCCGGCCTGCATCATCTGCGGGGGGAGGAGGCAGATCTAGGGAGGGTCGCGGTCGAGGAGGTGGCGCTGGCGACCGAGTTCGGCTTCCCTCATTACACCTCGTACGGTGGCATCTTCTGTGGCCGATCCCGCGCCGTCCGGGATGCTCCGAGCGCGCTCGCCGAAATGGCCACAGCGCTCGCAGTTCGACGTGGCACCGGGGCGGCGCTTGCTCTTCCCTATCACCTTGCCATGATCGCCGAGGCGCATCTTCACGATGACGACCCGGTCGCAGCACTGGCCAAGACCTTCGAGGCCGGTGAGGTGGCAGTGGCCACAGGCGAACGCTGGTGGTCACCCGAGATCCTCCGCATCCGGGGCGCGGCTCATGCTGCCGCCGGAGATGAGGCCGCCGCGCTCCGGGACACGACGGCAGCCATTGCCGCCGCGGTCGACGCGGGAAGCATGTCGCTGGAGTTGCGGGCCGAGTTGCAACGGCACGGTTTGACGGGGGGGCGCAGGGACAGGATCCGGGAACTGCTCGATCACATGCTCGACGACGACGAAACCGCCGATCTGAGATTGGCCCGCGAGATTACAGACGACCGACCGAAAGGCACCCCATGACCGGCGACCTGACCAACGATCCCGTAGTAGTTGCGGCCATCGACCAGCTGTCGAGCCCCCAGTCGACCGCGGAACCCGATCTGGCCGCCTTCTTCCTGGGCCCCAAGGCCGAGAACCAGGATCTCTTCGCCGATCTCGTTCAGGAGGCGGTACAAGCGGCATCGTTCTACCGGCGGGATTTTCACCCGGAGGATCCAGCAGCGATTACCGGGATGATCCGGAACAGGCCGGGATATCTCGAGTCGGTTGACCGGTTGCGCGCTCGCTACTCAGAGCTGCTCGCCTACCTGGGGGCATACACGACTCCGTATTACAGCATGCGATATCTGGGTCACATGTTGTGGGACACGACGTTGCCATCGATGCTCGGTTACTTCGCCACGATGTTGCACAACCCGAACAACGTCACGGTGCAGGCATCGACGGTGACGACATTCCTCGAATTGCAGGTGGGCTGGGAGCTCTGTGCGATGGCCGGGTTCCGTTTTGGTGACAACGCGCCATGGGGCCACATCACTGCAGACGGTTCGATCGCCAACATCGAGGCGGCGTGGTCTGCCCGGGAACTGAAGCACCTGCCGCTGGCGGTCAAGGCTGCCCTGACCAAGCAAGGTGGGGAGTACGCACCGCTGGCGGACAAGGTGAAAGTCCGCTCCGGTGACGATGAGGTGATCCTGACCAAATTGGATCCGTGGCGGTTGCTCAACATAAGGATGGAGGATGCCCTCGGGCTCCCCGCCCAGCTTGCAGAGTTGAGTGGTGGGAAGACACCGGCAGTGTGGAAAAGCCTCGATGAGTTCTCCCTGAACGCCATCGGTTGGCGAGATTTCTACGCCAACCTGGTGGGAGACGGGGTTGGAGCTCCGGTGCTGATCGGGCCGAGCTCGATGCATTATTCGTGGCCAAAGGCGATGGCTGTTGTCGGTGCCGGGGCGAGCCAAGTGTGGCCTGTGTATGTGGATGCCGATGCCAGGATCGATCTGGATTTGCTCGAACAGAAGTTGGAGCGCGCTGTCGAACTGCGTCAACCCGTCATGCTGGCTGTTGCCGTGATGGGGACTACCGAAGAAGGAGCGGTCGACCCGCTGCGGGATGTGCTGGATCTCAGAGGCAAGTTCCGGGACAAGGGGCTGGAGTTCAACGTCCATGCCGACGCGGCATGGGGCGGGTATTTCTGCGCCGCGATCCGACGCGACTTCGAGTTACCGCGGATCATCGACGGTTCTTGCACTCCGACAGCGGTGGGGGCGGACGAGCCGGGTACCTATCTGAGCCGCTACACGGTCCGCCAGTTGGAGGCCATCGCCGATGCCGACTCGGTGACCATCGACCCGCACAAGATGGGATACATCCCCTATCCGGCCGGGGCACTGTGCTACCAGGACGGCCGGATGCCCAATCTTGTGACGTTTGGAGCATCGGTTATCGGGTCCGATGTGACCGATATCAGCATCGGCCAGCATGGCCTGGAGGGGTCGAAGCCGGGTGCCAGCCCGGCGGCAGTGTGGTTGAGTCATGCTGTCCTACCGCCATCGGTGAGCGGCTACGGGAAGTTGATTCGCCACGTCATGTACAACACGAAGTTGCTGTATCTGCGGATGCGACATCTGACCGGCGACCATTTCCGGACGACGGTGCTGGCCCGGGAGCCGGCAGCTGAGCCGGACGCTATCGCGGCGTTGGCCACGAAGGCTGCCGCCGTGGAGGGGGGAATCCGTTTCGCGGAGTCGATCACCAACGAGCAGGAGGATGTGCTGCGCGAGGTGGGGCCCGACATGAACATGGTCGACTACGTCTTCAACTTCAAGTGGGCCGACGGCACGTGGAACACGGACTTGGATGCGCTCAACGAGTTCAATGTCGCGGTTTACGACAAGTTCCACGTCAAAGAGGGCAAGGTCGAGGAGGGTCGGGTGGTCGCTTTCGGGGAACGTGGCGATGACTATCCGCTGATCATTAGCCAGACCGAGTTAGCCGTTGCGGACTACGGAGAGACCCTGCTCGATGATTTCTTGCGGCGGATCGAGATCGCGATGCCTTCCGGCGACGTCGCTATCAAGGTGAACCGTTCGGTCGTCATGGACCCGTGGGATCTCGAGATGGCACATCCCGACGGGGGTTCGTACCTCGACATGCTGATGACTGTGTTGGCCACCACTGTCGACGAACTGGCGGAGGAACGGGGCAAGTCCTGAGCGGGCCTATTCCGGCTTGGGTAGCGGCTTGGGGCAGGGATAATCCGTCCAGCCGGGGCCATCGCCGACTGGGGGAGTCAGGTACGGGAACCCGGCGGAGAAGCCGATCGGGTTCTTGGTGATTCCCTTGTTGCCGGTGGTGTCCGGGTTGACTGCGAAGATCTGGGCTGTAACGGGGTCTTCGACGATGCCGCGCCCGTTGGGGTAGATGGTGTCCTGGGTAAGGTCGACCGGGAGGATGTCGGGTAGATAGCTGTCCACCAAGTCGAGGTCGGCTCCGTAATTCCTCAGTGCTCGGCGGAAGGCGTCGCCAAAGCGTTCCCGATCGTCGATGGGGTCGGCGAAGTTGAAGGCGTCGTCGGCCTCGTCGTCGTGGGGGAGGAAGATGGCGGCGATCGAGGGGCGTCCGTTGCGGTCGATACGGTGACCCTGCCGGGTGGTGAGGCCCCAGATCCCGAATTTGGTGTGGTCGATCGGCAGTTCGATGGCGATTGCGGTGACGTTGGTGCAGCGAAACGTGTACTCGGAGGTGCCGACTGGCTTGGCGGGGAAGTCGTGTCCCAGGTTTCCTCGCAGCAGGTCGGCGACCGGCCCTTTGAGGTCGATGAAGTCGAAGAAGAACGGATCCTGGCGGGGCCCGACATATAGCTTCTCTCCGGATGAGCCGTGGACAATGTCGACGTCGGAACCGTCGCTGGCCCATCCGGTGGCGATTACGTCACCCGTCCGGTCGGAGCGTCTTGCGGCTTCCCCCGTGGCTCGCAACAGCGTGATTTGCTGGCGTGGTCCGGTGCCGACACAGGCCACCTTGAACGCGAGGTCGGGGGTGAAATCGCCCGTGGTGTCGATCTTGAACTCATAGACCGTCTCGGGATCGAGGGTGATCCCGGCGGTGACCTCCGGGTAGGTGACTGGATTGACCGTCATGATCATGGTCAGTACATCCGGACAACCTTCGAAAACGAAAATATCGGCAATGTCGCTGGCGGGATACTCCCGAGCCAACGGTGCGTCACCATGATCAGACATACCAACCCCTTCTTTCCTCGCCGCTCGACCCTACACATCGCCACCCCAAGATGACGGCCCTTCCAACCGTGGGCTGCCAGCCCGTGGAAACCGGGTCCCCCAACCCTGGGTTCGCAGCCCGTGGAAACCGGGTCCCCGAACCCTGGGTTGGGAGTTATGGGGCCGTGTTGATGGTGAGGTTGAAGAGGGCGGGCTCGTTGGTGTTGCTGTCGGAGCGGTAGAAGAGGGCGAGGTCGGGGTTGCCGTCGTTATCGGCGGGGCGTTCGAAGCGGAGCCGGAACTGCACTGAGGTGACGCCTCCGTCAACGGCATCCTGGACTGCGGCGGTCACGTCGCATTCGATGATCGTATCGGCGGTGACCTCGCAGCGGATGGGCTGTCCGCTGCTGGGCAGGTCGAACAGCTCCGGACCGAACTTCGTGTAGACCACTGGTTCGGCGAGTAGCGGCCCGAGATCGTCAAAGGGGGAGCCGGTGGTGTGGAGCGCGTCGGAGGTGAGTGTTGCGCTGCCGATGGTGAGGTCGGCGGGGAGAGCGAACGTCAAGAACGTCTGGACGCCGACGCCTTCGGGGAACGAGGGATTCAGGTTATCTCCGGCGAACAATCCCGTGCCGCTGCCGGGGAAACCGGTGGGGGTGTGGCCTTCGGAGGTCCCGCCCTGGTTGGGGATCGTCACCGGCCCATCGCCCCGGACGGTGGCTGTCGATTCTGCGGACGTGTCTGGGCTCCCGCATGCCGCGGCGACGAGGACCAGGGTCACGATCAGCGCGGCCTTAGCGGAGACCATCGAGGATCCCGGTTGCGGCGTAGCGGGCGGTGGTGATTTCCGCATCGACCAGGGCAGTTCCGTTGGTACCGGAGAACATGAGCCGGCCGGAGTCGTCGAGGGCGTGATGCAGCCCGAGGATGTGACCGACTTCGTGGCTGCTGACCCTTTCGTCGTTAACGGTCGGCTCGTCGGCTACGAAGAAGACCCGCGTGCCGAAAGGCGTCATCCCGTTGGCAGTCCCGATCCGGCGAACGTAGAAGCCATTGATGGTCGCCGGGCCGGGTACGTCGATGCCGCCCCCCACTGCGGCGTCGAGAAAGCTCGATGTGGTGCCTGCGGCAAGATCGGTCAGTACCGCCGCGGGGGCTTCGATACGGGCAACGGTCTCCACGGCGAGCTCGACACCCGCCTCGCCCCAGATATCGTTCATCCGGGCGGCGATCTCTTCGAGCTCGGTAAGTTGGCGTTGCGACGAGAGCGGGGAATCAGCGGCGGAGTCGTCAATCACATACAGCGACATTGAAATAGTGATTGGTTCGGTATCGACGGGACTTGCTTGTGCCACCACGGTGGCATCAGATGAGCTGCAGGCCGAGACGAGCAAGATGAGGGGCACAAGGAATCGCACGGGAACTCCAACACCGTTGAGGTGGCAGCGATTCCACAAAATGTCCAAGTGCTCGACCGGGGGGCACTTCGTGGGGGCATGTACCTGGCGTCTCGTATGATGCCCGGCGTGGAAGACATAGATAACGGGCCAGACGACGACGCCTATTGGAACATGCTGCAGGAGATGGTGCCTGATGAGGGCAGATCTGAGCCCGAAGGGGATTCACCGGATGTCGGCCGTCGTCCGGCGACGCCACCTCCAGCGAAGCCGGTGCGCGCCCCCAGACCTGTTGTTACCGGCGACCCCTTTGAGGTGTTGCAGGACACCTTCGGTTTCGGGTCCTTCCGTCCCGGCCAGCAAGAGGTGGTGGAGGCGGCCCTCAGCGGTAGTGACTGCGTTGCCGTCATGCCGACGGGCTCGGGGAAATCGCTGACCTACCAGTTGTCTTCGCGACTTCTCGGTGGGACCACACTCGTTGTCTCTCCTCTGATCGCTCTGATGAAGGATCAGGTTGATTCCGCACGTGAAGCCGGTGTCCGGGCAACCTTCCTCAACTCCAGCATTGATCCGGAGGAGCGCGCTCACCGGATCTCGCAGCTCAAGCAAGGTCGATACGAGCTGGTTTATGTAGCGCCGGAGGGCCTGGCAGCTTCGCTGGGCCGGGTTTTCGACGACGTCGACGTGACACTGATCGCCGTGGACGAGGCGCATTGCATCAGCCAGTGGGGCCATGATTTTCGCCCGGATTATCGCAAGCTGCAGGGTCTCAAGGCCCGGTTCAACGTCCCGGTGCTGGCGCTGACCGCCACCGCGACCAATCGGGTGCGTGCCGACATCACCAAGCAGCTCGGTCTAGCCGACCCCGTGGAGGTGCAGAGCTCATTCTTTCGGCCCAACCTCAGACTGCACGTTCTCAAGAAGGGCACCCACAACGGGCGCACAATCAAGGCCAAGGACGAAATCGGGAAGATCTGTCACCAGCGCCGCGGCGACAGCGGCATCGTCTACACGCTTTCCCGGAAGTCCGCCGACTCCACGGCTCAATATCTGCGATCGATCGGGATCAGGGCGGCGTCCTATCACGCGGGGCTTGATGCGGCGACTCGCACCCAGGTGCAAGACGACTTCGTGCGCGATGACATCGAGGTGGTGTGCGCCACCGTGGCGTTCGGGATGGGGATCGACAAGAGCAACGTTCGTTTCGTCATCCACCGCGACATGCCCAAATCGGTCGAGGGCTATTACCAGGAGATCGGCCGTGCCGGCCGTGATGGGCTCGACAGCGATTGTGTCTTGTTCTACTCCTGGGCAGATGTGATCCAATTGGAGCGGATGGTCGGCGGGAGCAGCAACGAGTCCTCGCACCGGCGCCACATCCGGCGCATGTACGACTTCGCCGAGTCCCGACGATGCCGCCACGCCGCGGTCGTCGGGTACTTCGGCGAGACCCTGGAGCCGTGCGAGTCCTCGTGCGACAACTGCACCAACCTCGTCGACGAGTTACTGACAGCAGAGCCACCTCCACGGGTGCGACGCCCGGTCGGCCGGATGGCCGGCTCAGCGCGGGGGCAGGTGGAAGACCTGTCACCGGCACACGAAGAGTTGTTCGAGGAGCTCCGCAGCTTCCGCGCTGAGCAGGCTGTCGAGCAGGGCGTCCCGGCGTATCTGGTGTTCCACGACCAGACACTTCGGGACATTGCGGTTGCTCAACCGAAGTCGATGCTCGAGCTGCTTGCCGTCAAGGGTGTCGGTCCCAAGAACTCGGCAGCCCATGGTGAAGCTGTTCTCGAGATCGTCCGGCAGCGGGGTGCGATGGGACTGGGTCAGCCGGAGATAGACGAACCGGGCGGTCCCGCGGCGGTTCCGCAAGAGCAACCGGCCGCCGGATGTGAACCCGAAGATCTGTTCGAAGAGCTGCGAACGTTGCGGCGGCAGATTGCCGACGGGCTCGAGGTCCCTGCGTACATCGTGTTCAACGATGCCACCCTGCGGGAGATGGCCGCCAGTGTGCCGACGACCCCGTCCGAGTTCCTGGCCGTCAATGGTGTCGGCCAGCGCCGATTCGAATCGTACGGCGAAGCGTTCCTGGAGCTCATCGAGGATTGGACGGTTCGATGTCGGTGAGCCGGCGGGTTTCGTTCTAGCCGTCGAGCGAGGAGCGGACCTCGACGGTTTCCCAGTCGAAGGTGTATTCGTTCAACAGCAGGTTGGGGTGGATGTCGAGGACGATGCCGTTTGGATCGACGGCTTGGCCACCCCAGCGAGTTTGGATGGTGAACGGGTGGAAAGCCCTGGTTTCGTATTCGAAGGCGTACACCGGATTGTCGAGGGAACCAGCGCAGAGGGCGAGGGTCTCCGGATCGCGGTCCGGACACGTCTTGGAGAAGTCCCATTCCCCGTCGCCGTTGGTGTCGATCAGAATCTCCGCCAGCCAGATCTGCAACGTCAGGTTGTAGGAGATACCGGCCGTCGGGAGATCGATGCTGAACCCCTCGCTGGTGGGATTGAGTCCTGCCGCAACGTCGTACCAAACGCTGTTATCAAGACCGACGAGAGTGCGTGACTGGGGATACGTGGCTCGCACAGGTTCGGGGACGAGGCTTTGGTCGCGAACGATCTCGAGCCATGGGTCGCGACTGATGACGACGAGGCAGTAGAGCCCACCGAGATCGTGCAGGTCGTAATCTCCAGTACCGAGGATCTCGCCGGTGCGGGCGTCGTAGCTGGCAGCTGTAGATAGAACTGCAATCTGGTCTTCGGTCGAGCAGTCGCCGCGAGTTAAGAACACGGTTTGGACGCATGAGCTGGCGGAATACGTGTCAACGGCGGCAAACCAGGCGGCGTCGGCTCCGAGCTGATTCACCACGATGTTGTAGTAGGCGCTGTCAATGTTGTATCCGGTGATCTCGCCGAGGTCATCGAGGATCACCACTGAGTCGTACCAGTCCTGCGGGTACCAGCACCGGCTCTGTCGAGAAGAGACTAGGTAGGCACCATGCGAGTCAGCCCAGATTTGGCCGTCGACGCGGGCGGGGTCGGAGATAGTGATTTGGCTGTTGCCACCCTCCGCGTCGCCGATGGCGAGAGCGGGCATCGGAAGTGATAAGAGCGTAAGCAGGAGTCCCATCACGCCTAATCGTTTCATGGCGTCCTTCCTGTCCAGTCAATGGGGACCATCGTGGCTAGCTCCTCATCGGAGATGGGCACGGATGATTCCAGATCGGCGTAACGCCATCTTCCGTCGGAGCCACGCTTGTACGTGATGGTGGGAACCTCTCGGTCCCAGCCATCGTATGTCTTTACGGTGTTGCCGGTGTCATCAGCGATGACTTGCACCCCACGCTTACCGGCGAGCCGGAATACTGCTCGATCGCCGTCGACCTCCACGAGCTCGATTCCGAGTGTTTCGACGCCGGGATCGATGTAGTGCCAACCGGCGTTCTCGGTGAGTTCGAGGAAGCCCGCCATGATTGGATCCCAGAAGGGGTAATCCGGTTCAAACATCAGGGAGAGCATCTCATCGGCGCTACCCGTTGGGCTGCCCTCGAGGTAGACAAAGAGATCTCTCAACTCCATCACTACCCGGTAGAGATCGTCGCCCGTCGTATCAAAATCATCGACGGATTCCCGGTTCACATTCGAAACAAGCACATCGGGCCTGGCCAACGGATCCACGGTGGTCGTCGTGATCGGTGGTTTCGTCGTGGTGGTGGGAGCGATGGAAGTCGTAGTCGGTGCGACTGTTGTCGTCGCGATAGCGGCCGTCGTTGGGGGAGTAGTCGTGGTCGTAGGATCGGCCGTCGTTCCGGAGCACGCAGTAGCGAGGAGGGCACCTGCGAGCAGCAGCGTCCCTCGGCGTGTCATCCAAACCGCCATTCCCACCATGTGGTGCATTATGCCAGTACCTCAGTTCCAACATCAAATAGACTCTCGCCCGATCATCTCAAATGATGACAGATATCGCTATACACTGTCAAGACCTGTTTCGTGTCTGGAAGAGACGTGCCAACCCTGGGTTCGGAGCATGTGGATGTGGGGGCTGCGAACCCTGGGTTGGGGGTATGCGGATGTGGGGGCTGCGAACCCTGGGTTCGCAGGCCCGCTCTCGGTTCTAACCCGTTGGGTTGACGATCGGGGAGGTGTCCGCCGGTGTGGCGAAGGTGGTGACCGACTCGGCGATGTTGCCTTCGACCTCTATCCGGTACGAGGCCTCGATGAGCGACCCGTCGTCGAAAACGAGTTGCACCTCGACAGGATCACCTTCAAGTCCGAGAGTCGCCGCCGGGTATACGGCACGAAGCGTCACGTTGGTTCCTGCTGTCTCGACTAGTTCGAGGGAGTCGGGTGTCGCCAGCGCCGCCAGCGGGTTGCCGGCCGGGGGAGTCCCGTCAAGCTCTTCCCAGATGCCGTCGGGCAGGCGAGCCCATTGGCCCTCCGTAGTGATGACGTATTCGACCTCGCCGTCACCGGATCTGATCACCATCTGTGATGCGGCGTCTACCCAGCGGCCGGTCACCGCAGTGGCGACAGCACCGTTGACCGTGGCGGTGCCGCTGAACTGGTAGCGGGAGGCGTACTGGTCCAGTGCTGCGGCGAGAACGACGCTCGGCTCTGGAGGGATCGTGCTTGTGGTCGTCGGTGCCGCGGGGCCGGTCGTCTCTGTGGTGGCCGCCGTAGTCACCATCGGGGAGGCTGTGGTCGTCGTCGCGGGTGTCTCGACGCTCGTTGAGCTGCAAGCCCCCATTACCAGCAGCAACGCGGCAGCGGCCCCGATCATTCGGGGCCGCAACCATGAACCGATCGATGGATCAGTCTTCGTCTGTGTCATCGTCATCATCGTCGTCGTCGTCGTCGTCGTCGTCGTCGTCGTCGTCATCATCGTCGTCGTCGTCGTGCTTCTTGTCTTTGTCTTTCTTGTCTTTGTCGTCGTCGTCGTCACCGTCGTCACCGTCATCGTCATCGTCATCGTCGTGACCGTTGTCACACTTCTCGGTGGTCTTCGACTTGACCTTGAGCTCCCACAGACCGTCGTCCTTCTGCTTGAGCTC
>JAYEIP010000107.1:0-2562 GCA_034660155.1 Actinomycetota bacterium
ACGAGCGAAGCTGCGCAGATCACGCCCATCGATAGTTATCGTCCCCGATCCCGGGTCCCACAATCGAGCCAAGAGCGCGGTGAGAGTCGACTTACCCGATGCGGTGGGTCCGACCACTGCGACAACCCGCCCGGGGTTGATCGAGAGCGTCAGGTCCTCAATCACGGCCTCGCCGTCCTCATAGGCGAAGAAGATTCCGGAGCCTGCAATCCGGGCGCCGCTGTCCTCGGCCTGAGGAAGCAGGTCGCCGTACGGAACCAGGTCACGAACGTCGTACACATCTTGGACTCGCTCCCAACCGGCGCGGGAGGAGGCGATCGACCATAGAACGAAGCCAATGATGCGAATCGGGATAAACAACAGCGACAGCAGGTAAACGATCGTGATGATGTCACCAGGAGAAACCGTGCCACTGTTGATGCGGATAGCCCCGGCGACAAGCATGACGATGGTCACGGCCGAGAGCAGCCCTTCGACACCGACGCGATAGGTTGCCATCATCTCAAGCACGTAGATGAGGCGATCGCGGAGACGTTCCGATGCGCCCTCGAATCGATCCTTCTCGAGATCGATGCGGCCCAGCGCCTTGATGGTGAGCGCACCGTCGAAGCTCTCGTGGGCAATGGCCGAAACATCGCCGCGCAATTCCTGGACTTCGCGGAAAGCGTTGAACATCCGCCAGGCGCCATTCATGTTGACGGCAACGATCGTACCGAGGCAGACGAGGGCGACGAGGGCCAACCACACATCGATCAGCAAGATGAGCACCACGGTTCCCACCAGCAAGAGTGATGAGCCGATGCCGTAGGGGAGTGGTGCCAGGATGAACGTTCCCTGACGGACGTCGGTATCACTTACCGCGAGGAGGGTTCCGGTGGACTGGCGTTGATACCAAGAAAGTTCGAGCTTGAGTAGGTGCTCGATCAGGTCGTGTCTGGCGTCCGCCTGGACCCGGAACTGGAGAAACCCGGCCGCGGTGCGTCGCAGGACGATGGCGGCAGCCTTCCATAGGGCGACGCCAAGGACCGCCCACAGCGCCGGCCACAGCCGGTCGCTGTACGACGCCCCCTGGTCGAGGACCGGGACGATCAGCTCGTCGGTCACGTTCCCGATGACGATTGCCGACGCCACAATCGCGGCCACAAACAGAGCAGCCCCAAGAACCGCCAGGGAGAACGAACCGGGTCGGGCGCGGGCGAAGCGAACCGCGATGGCGCCACCTTCGCGCAGCATCGACTTCAGTGATGGTTGTTGGGACGTCACCCGGAGACCTCGCGATCAGAGCCAACAATGGTACAGCCGATGGGAGGCGTCTTCGGCGCTCGTACCTGGTAGTGGAAGGATTGGCGGATAGGGAGTCGCGGCTCTATCAGTCCCCCTATTGGGGAGTGTCGCCGGCTCGAAGAGCCGGGGGTAGAGGGTCTGAGCAGGTGTCCGAGACAACCGCAGTCCGCTCAACCGCCCTAGGGGCACCCCTATCCGCGCGTCTTTCACGTACTACGAGTCAGAAAGCCCAAGGAATGACGGCTCGGTATACGTAGTACGACCTGACACAAGGGCAAGCCCACCCGTCCACCGACCCTATCCGCGCGCCCTCTACGTACGAAGCAGCTAGGTCGAGTAGTTGCTCGAGGGCCTGAACGTTTCGTCGATGTGGACATTCACCAATGCGGGGAGACCGCTGGCGGCGGCGCGCTCCAACGCCGGACGCAACAGGTCGGGGGAGGTAACCAACTCTCCGTGACCCCCCAGCGCCTCGACCATGGCGTGATAGGGGCGACGGCCCAAGTCCGAGGCGACGAGTCGATCGGGGTAGAACATCTTGTGGAAGCTCTTGATGTTGTTCCACACCCCGTCGTTGCCGACAACACCGATTACCGGCAGGCCAAGTCGAACGTACGTGTCAAACTCCATGCCGTTGAACCCAAAGCCTCCATCGCCGAACACGATGCCAACTCTTTTGTCAGGGAATGTGGCTTTGGCTGCGAGGGCGAACCCGGGGCCGGTGCCGAGTGTGCCTGCAGGGCCGGGCTCGAGGACATGACCCGGTGTCGAGATCTGGAGCCACTTGGCAGTCGTAGCGACGATATCGCCACCGTCAACAGCGACTATCGAATCTGTTCCGAAGAAGTCGGCAACGGTGCGCCCGAAGAACTGCGAACTCACCAACTCGGATGGAGCATCGGCCTCGGCATTGGCCGATAGAAGCTTCTCGGCCTCGGCTGCGCTCAACTCCGCGGTCCACGCCCGCTCGCCGTCATGGCGGATACCGGCACGTGAGCCGAGTTGTTGGACAAAACGGCCCGGGTTGGCCACGACCCCGTGGTGCGCCGTTCTGTTCCAACCGATCTTGGTCGGCTCGGCATCCACCTGGATAACGGTCGCCTCTGGTGAGATCTTCTGGCCATACCCGGTGCGAAAATCCCAGTCGACACCCAGGGCGAGGACTAGATCTGCTCCGGCAAAGGCCTGTGACCTCGTCCGGTTGCCGAGGAGTGGGTGTCCGAATGGGAATGCTCCCCGAGCCCCGCTGTTGACATAGGTGGGTGTTCCCGTCATTTC
>JAYEIP010000108.1:0-2560 GCA_034660155.1 Actinomycetota bacterium
CGATACATGATCACGTGAGCTCGGGGAGCGATGCCAGACAGGGTCCCCCGGTCAATCCCCAGCAGGGTGGCATCGACGCCACCATTACCGGCGGCGGTGCTGGTCGTGTGCGTGCCATGACCATTCGAGTCTCGGGCCGAATCGAACTCTGTGGATGTCAGGCCTAGGACTGCCTTGTAAGTGTCCAAGAAGCTGTACGCGCCGATGAGCTTGTTGTTGCAGGTGTAAACGGCATCGTCAGGGTTGAAGCCGAGGTTGCCGAAGTCACAGGTGCTTCTTGCACCGCCGGATCCGAAGCCGTTCGATCCCGGTACGGTCGCCGGAGCTGAATAGGTTCCACCGACCAGGCTCGGATCAGCGAAGGATGGATGCTCGGGCCAAATGCCGGTATCCAGCACTCCAACCACGACACCGTTGCCGGCAGACCCCTGTCCGCCGAGTTCTGTCCACGTGTCCGGGGCGCCTATGAAGGCGGGACTCGTCTCCGTGTCCAATTGCTCGAGGCTGTCGAGCATCACCGCCGCCACGCCGTCCGTCTTGGAGATACGTTGGGCATCTTCGACAGTCACTGACATTGCTATGCCGTTCAGGGCGACCTGGAAGTCACCTGAGACCTTTGCGCTCGGTGCGATGACCTTTAGCGACCCTTTGAAAGTACTTTGCCTGCTTTCGAGGTAGGCCGAATAGCCACGCACCGCGTTCGAGTTCATGTTTAGGTTCTGCTTGGTCACCTTCGGGCTCGTCGCCGGAAGGCCGTTGATGTCACCCTCGTATGAGGCGAGGGGTGCATCTTCCAATTGGACGATGACTCGAATCGTCTCACCGGATTTGGTGACGTTGCTCGTGAAGCTGCTTTCGACTGTCAGCGGCGTCGCCTCGTAATCTTGTGGATCCGCGCTCGCGGGAACCATTACAGCGAGGGCTGTCGCAAGAGCCGCCAACAGCACGACTGCTCGTCTCATATTTCGCCTTCCTCCTTGTTAGCGCCTCTTGTGGGTCCAGCGAACCCACACATCTATAGGCGACCATAGCGGATGCTCACGGAGCGTGATCGGAGCCCACAGCGTCTTAGGTATTCGTGGTGACGCAATACCATTCACCCCATGAACAGTCTCAAGACCGTCGGCCTCCTTGCCTTCATGACGGCCCTCCTCTTCGGGCTGGTCTACGCCATTGGCGGCAACATCGTGTTGGCGCTGGGGATTGCCTTCGCCTTCAGCTTCCTCGCCTATTTCTTCTCCGACAAGATGGCCCTCGCCTCGAGCCGTGCCAAGCCGGTTACCGAGGAACAGCTTCCCCAGGTTTACGCCATCGTCAGACGTCTGAGCGCCCAGATCGACATGCCAATGCCGTCGATCCACGTCATCAATTCCGCACAGCCGAATGCGTTCGCCACCGGCCGCAACCCCAAGAAGGCAGCTGTCGCGGTGACCTCCGGGATCCTCGACGTCCTCTCCTTCGAGGAGTTGGAAGGTGTCCTCGCCCACGAACTTGCCCACGTGAAGAACCGGGACATTCTGATCAGCTCGATTGCGGCAATGATCGGTGCCGCCATCTCGATCGTCTTGCGGTTCGCCCTCTTCTTCGGTGGGGGAGACAACAGGAACAATCCTCTTGGGATCGTCGGGGTCATCCTCTCTCTGTTGATCGCACCATTAGCGGCGATGCTCATTCGTTTCGCCATATCCCGCACCCGGGAGTTCCAGGCAGATAAGACCGGAGCCGAGACCACCGGCCAGCCGTTGATGCTGGCCTCCGCCCTGGAGAAGATCTCCAGAGGGACGGCTCGTATCCCGATGCCGGTCAACGAGTCGACCGCCCAGCTCTTCATCGACAATCCCCGCAAGGCGATCAAGGGTCGGGGCATGAGCAAGCTGTTCAGCACCCACCCGCCCACCGAGGAACGGATCGATCGTCTGACCAACATGGCGATGGGGATCTCCTGAAACCGTTCTGTGCGGGTTTACTACGCGTCACGCGTAACTAACCCGCACAGAACGGTTTCCGCGCCGTCATTGGGCACTGTGTCAGGCCCTAGCTAAGATTCCTGGTTCTGAACCGTGCGTGTCATGCGCACGGTTTAGACGCGAGCGCCGGGATGTCCGAGCGGCCAAAGGAAGCAGACTGTAAATCTGCCGGCAAACGCCTACGGAGGTTCGAATCCTTCTCCCGGCACGGACGCCCAGCGTCATACAATTGAGGACAAGCCCCCTTAGCTCAGACGGTAGAGCGCTTCCATGGTAAGGAAGAGGTCTTCGGTTCAATTCCGGAAGGGGGCTCTGCGACCCCGGGTCGCGAGATGAGGCGGCGTAGCTCAGTTGGTAAGAGCGCTCGACTCATAATCGAGAGGTCGGCAGTTCAAGTCTGCCCGCCGCTACATAGATGCCGTGCGTAGCCTGCCCGGCGGAACTTGGAATAGAAGGAGCACAAGAGGATGGCGAAGGCGAAGTTTGAGCGGACGAAGCCGCATATCAATGTTGGGACTATGGGTCATATTGATCATGGGAAGACGACGTTGACTGCTGCGATTACTAAGACGTTGGCTGAGCGTGTTGGTGGG
>JAYEIP010000109.1:0-2542 GCA_034660155.1 Actinomycetota bacterium
GGACTCGACGCCGTCAACGCCGAATGGACCTGGCAAGCCGTTGCCCACAACATCGACAAGATCCTCCGCCACCGACAAAACAGATCGTCGAACCCGACCCCACCAGACTCAACCCGCAACTGCCACCGACACTGCCCCCGCCACCACCACCAACGCTACCTCGAGCAGCGCCACCGGCCCCGCCACCACCACCACTAAAACGACACTCCCCCAGGGGGAGCGTACCGCAGCGGCGGAGCCGCTCGGGTAGGGGGTCTGAGCAGGTGTCCGAAACGCGAACTCCGGGGTCTGAGCAAGTGTCCGAGGCGCGCAGTCGGTCTAACACAGCGAGGAACAGACGGCAAGCCCCGCCCACGCTGGTAACGTCTCTCGGTCGGGCCTGTAGCTCAATCGGCAGAGCAGCGGACTTTTAATCCGAAGGTCGTGGGTTCGATTCCCACCGGGCCCACGGGAACCTCGAGGGCTCGGTTCCTTGGAGAATCCTTCGGATTCTCACGAGGGGCAAGCTCAACCAGGTTTGAAAGACGTACCACAGCGCCCACCACGCGAAACGCCTGGTCAGGGCACGTTTTTCCGGCCTCTCATGGGGCAGCTCCACAACCTCCGGTCCGCGTTTGGTCCGCGTGTGGTCCGCGAGAGTGGATTCACGAGCTGCGTCGAGCCGGTCCGCAAGGTCCTCGAGTTCCTCGGGAAACAGGTGTCCGTAGCGATCCTCGACACGCGCGACGTCGTGCCGCTCCTTCCCACCCCCAACACCGGACGGGCCGAAGACCCCGGCGGCCTCGTTGATGCTGGCGGTGACCGGGCGGTCGAACTGGCCGGCGAGGAAACGAATGGGCGGCCGATGCGCAGCCGTGATGGGACTCTCCTCTCCGGTATACGACACGAACGCCGCTACTCCACCACGGAACTGTTGGCTACCGAGCAGCGCATCCTCGATGTGGCAGTCACCGAGATCGGTGCCGGTCGATGGACCGCACCCCACCGTCTCATCGAAGCCCGGCTGCGACGGCACCGACACCTGACCGAAGGGCAGCGGGAGATGATCCGGCGGTTCGCTACCTCGGGCAACGCCATCGACATCGGGATGGGACCAGCAGGAAGCGGCAAGACCGCCGTGATGGCAGTGATCAGCCAGCTCGCCACACTGACAGGTACACCCATCTTGGGTGGGCGCTGGCCGGCAGGACCGCCGCCGGCTTAGAAGAAGCCACCGGGATCCCGTCGGTCACCTTGACTCGGCTGATCGGCGAATCGAGAGAGAGGGGCCCGCCTCACGGTGCGATAGTGGTAGTTGATGAGGGTGGCATGGTCGGCACCCGCCAGCTCGCCGCCGTCACCGACGTTGTCGGACAGGCGAAAGGAAAGCTGATCCTGATCGGTGATGGTCGTCAGCTGCCCGAGATCGACGCCGGCGGCCTGTTCCGGGCCCTCGCCACCCGGCTCCCACTGGCGGGATTACCGCCAATGTACGCCAACGCCATCAATGGGAACGGGCTGCTGTCTCCCAACTCCGAGACGGGGGCGTTGACCGAGCGATCGAGGCGTACCGGCAGCGGGGCAGGGTGCACGTCGGACAGAGCCGAGCCGACACGATGGCCAGGGCGGTGGCGGACTGGTATCGCCAGGTCACGGTGTCTGGTGACCTCACGTCGGGGTTGCTCATCGGTACAACAACGTACGAGCTCAACCAAAGGGCCCGCAGCCACCTCGCCGCAGCAAGACGCCTCCACGGACCCGCCCTCGAGACGAGGGAGCGGACCTTCCAGGCTGGTGACCGGATCCTGTGCCGTAAGAACCAGAGTCGGCTCGGGGTTCTCAACGGCGACCTCGCGACCACCGACAGCATCGACCAGGAAGCAAAGAGCCTGACGATCCGGCTCGACCGTGACCCCGAAACCAGCAAGCTCCCCGCTTGCTATTTTGAGCAGGGTGCCGTCGACTACGGCTACGCACTGACGGGCCACAAGGCCCAAGGTGTCACCACCGACCGTACCTTCGTGGTCGTTGATGGGAACTGACCGAGAATGGGCTTATGTGGCGATGAGCCGCGGTCGGCAAGACAACACCCTCTACCTCGCCAACCTCGAACCGGCTGTTGGACGGTGCACCCACCTCACCCACACGGGTAGCCAGGAGGCTCTCGATCGCGTCACCGCCGCGCTCAACCGCAGCTTGGCGCAGACCGCTGCCATCGACCATGCCGGGCCAACGCCTGGCGACGACATTGACCCGTTCGGTCCGCCCCCTCCCAGCAGTGATGTCGGCGCCCGCGTCGCCTGGCAGGTCGCCAAACGCCAAACCGAACGGGACCAAGCCCAACCAGAACCACCAGGCCCCACCTTCGCCACTGGCCCCTGACGACAACCACCGAACGTGGTGATCCAATAACTGGGATCACATCTATATTGAATCTTCCGAGCCACCCCCAACCTCTTAGCGATCGTCTTGATCCCCAACCCCTCAGCTCGATGCAGTCGCCGAATCTCGGCCCAATCTTCCACGTCGATCAATCTCCAATCCTCCCAGCTGGCATCCAGCC
>JAYEIP010000110.1:0-12614 GCA_034660155.1 Actinomycetota bacterium
CAGCAAGAGAGGTTGTTCCTCGGGTGATGTCTCAAACTGCACCGACAGGGCTATCCCGGCAGGACCCATCACTGCATCCTGAATGAACACATGCTCATCAACCTCCGTTGGTAGAGCGAGATCGGTGACGGACCAGGTAACACCGTCGCTGGTCGAGAACACGGAATAGTCGGTCTCGCCACGATCCGCCTCCCAACGCTCCCCGATGGCGATTACCTGCTCGCCATCCCCAACGACCCTTGAGATCCAGGTCTCCGGCGGGAGTTCGTAGGAAGTCGCCTGCTCCCAGGAGGTGCCGTCGTCGGATGTTCTGGTGACGAGAATCTGGAGTCCCTCTTCCTCCGGCTCCCATCCGGGGCTCACCGACACCAGTTTTCCGTTGAGTTCACCAAGCCATCCCATCTCAGAGACATCGGGGCCACTCAGCTCGATGCGTTCCCACGTGTACTCGACCGCCGGGAAGTTGGTGACATACCCGACCTCCGTCGGCCCCATGTTCGTGATGGAGCTGCTGGAGGACACCACCGGGACCGATGCAGACGCCGTCTCGGGGGCGTCAGCCGAAGCAACAGCTCCGTCCGGCGTCGACTGATCGGGCCCGGCTGCTTGTGCCGCGGGCTCCTCAACCGTTGCGGTCTGGGCTGACTGCAAATCGTCAGCAACGGACACAGGCTGAGCTGACTGCAAATCGGCCGCGACCGACACCGGTTGACCACCACCGTCGCTAGTAACAAAGAACGTCACCAGACCGAGGACCGTTGCCAGGGCCAGCGCCGTGCCTACGTTGAGCGGAAACCACTTCGGGCCTGCCTTCGCTGATGAGACCGACTGTTCCTGGACGGCGTGCGTCATCATCGTCCCCTTCTCGTACCGGTACGGCGCCGACAGACGCCACACCCCGCTTCACCTAAACCCTATGTCGGTGAAACGCTCGCAGGGTGCTCGCAGGTTCCAGCCTTCTCTACTCGACCGTCACCGACTTTGCCAGGTTGCGCGGCTGATCGATGTCATGGCCGCGAAGCCGGGCCACGTGATACGCCAGCAATTGCAGCGGCACTACCGCGGCTACCGGGCCCAGCAGATCGTCGGCACGGGGGATGCGGATAACCGTGTGGGCGAACTTGTGAATCTGCTCATCGTCCTCATAAGCCACTGCCAGCACCTTGCCGCCCCGGGCCTTCACCTCTTGGACTGCAGAAATGGTCTTTTCGTACAACGCCTGTTGGGTCAGCACAACTATGACGGGAGTGCCCTTGGTGATAAGCGCCAGCGTCCCGTGCTTCAGTTCACCTGCCGGCATCGCCTCAGAGTGGAGATAGCTGATCTCCTTGAGCTTGAGCGAGCCCTCCATGGCGACCGCATAGTCCAGGCCGCGTCCAATGAAGTAGACATCGTCGGCATCAAGGATCTCTTCGGCAGCGAGCAGCACCTCATCTTCCCGGCGCAGCACGTCGTCGATCTGCGCCGGCAGCAGACTGAGGCCATGCGCCACCCGCGCAGCCAACTCCTCATCGACAACACCCCGGACCCTACCGATGCGCAGAGCCAGCAAATATTGGGCGATGAGCATCGCCAGATACGCCTTCGTCGACGCCACCGAGATCTCGGGGCCGGCGCGTGTGTATAGGATATCGTCCGCCTCGCGGGACAGGGTGCTACCAACAACGTTGGTCAACGACAACAAGCGTGACCCTCGTTCCTTGGCGAGTCGGGCCGCCGCCAGCGTGTCGGCAGTCTCCCCCGACTGGCTGATCGCAATCGTCAGACTCCGCGGCGAAATCAACGGATCGTTGTAACGCATCTCGTGGGCATATTCGACGGTCGTCGGGATCCGCAGCAACCGTCGGAAGATCTCCTTGCCGACCAGGCCGGCGTGATAGGCAGTGCCGCAGGCGGTGATCCACAACTCGTCAAAGTCTCGGGCGAAGTCGTCATCAAACTTCACGTCCTCGAGCCAGACCGTGCCGTCTTCGGCGAGACGGCCTCCCAGGGTTTCAGTGACGACGGCAGGCTGCTCGTGGATCTCTTTGAGCATGAAGTGCTCGAAGCCACCCTTCTCGGCTTGCTGCGCATCCCAGTCAATGTGCATGACCTCGCGCTCGATCGGGTCGCCCTCGATGGTCTCGAGACGGGCGCCGTCCGCGGTCACGATGACCATCTCTCCGTCCTCGACGATGAGGAACTCACGGGTCCGATGCAGGACCGCCGGAATGTCGGAGGCAAGGAACGTCTCGCCGTCGCCAAGCCCGACGATGAGTGGGCTGATGCGACGGACCGCAACGATCTTGCCCGGTTCGCGCTTGGTCATCACCACAAGCGCATAGGCACCCTCGGCCTGCGCGACCGCAGATCGCACCGCGGCCTCCAGATCACCGCGGTACTCACGAGCGACCAGATGGGCCAGGATCTCGGTATCGGTCTCGGAGGTGAACTCGTGGCCGTCGGCTTCGAGTTGTTCCCGGAGGCTTTGGAAGTTTTCGATGATCCCGTTGTGCACCACCACGAACTCTCCCGATGGGTCAGTGTGCGGATGGGCATTGAGATCGTTGGGCTCACCGTGGGTTGCCCATCGAGTATGCCCGATACCGATAGTTCCCTGAAGAGGCTGCGAGTCGAGCAGATCGGCCAATCGATTGATCTTGCCTTCGGCTTTGCGAACATCGATCTTGCCGTTGGTGACAGCGACGCCTGCCGAGTCATAGCCCCGGTACTCGAGACGTCGCAGACCGTCGAGCAGAATGGGAGCAGCTTGTTGGGGGCCGACGTAGCCCATGATTCCGCACATGCGCGAACCTCCGTTGTGTTTAGGACCGGAGGCGCACCGCAGAATCTGAGATCCTGCTCCACTTCGGGGTGACTTTGTCCCCGGGATTGCTCCCGGGCTTTTTCACCCCGTGACGGCCGTGGACGGCCGAGAGGGTACCCGCCGACTGATCGATCATCCCTCCACCTCGTCACCTCAATGAATGAGGGCTGGCGCTGCTGAGTTACGACGTCTCCGGTCGGTTCAGTTGTTGGCGTCAGCCTAACGCATTACTCGCGGCATAGGTGATGGGTGTACTCAGGCTGGGCTATCAGTTCAACTGGCTGCTGGAGGCGCCCACTCCTCCAAGAGCGCCCGCAGTTCCTCGACAGTGTCTGGACTGAAGATCAGATTCGTGGCGTCACCGACACAACATCCGCCACTGAAGACCGTCGAGTACCTATCCGAATGGTCGGCGGCCACCCATTCCTCGAATCGAAGGAACTGCTCATTCCACGCCACCTGAGATGCCTCCGCGGCAGGCGTCATCGCTGGTGGGGCAAACTCAACAATCAACCCTCCTTCAACACGCAACACGGAGATGAGCGGAGGCGCCTCCCGCCCCGCCAGATCGTCGAACAAGCTGCCGCTTGCGATTGTGCACCTGACCTCGGTGCCCGACGGAACACAAGTGGTCTCGGTGACCGTCCGGAACACTCTCTCAGCAGCCATCTGTTCGACAAAGAGGTCGGCGATCGTACTGGTGCCGTCACCATCCCAGTCCTCAACAGCCTCCTCGGGGACCACGTCGTACAAGCCGAACGAACTCCCGTCTTCTATCCGCAGTCGGAAATCGGTGGCCAGGAAGCTCTCCCAGTCCTCGCCGGCGGCCACGAACGCCGCCGCGATTGCCGCATCCTCCATGGTGGCTTGTGGATGGGTCGCTGCCGTCATTGTTGTTGTTGTGGGGGCCGGTTGCTCCTCAGCCGTGAAACGGAGCACGAGCACCCCATGGCCAGGTAGCGAATCCACCGGCCGGTAGTCGAGGAACCCGCCGCGATCCGTCACGTCGGGCGCGATCGATCCTGGGCCAACAACGGTAGTGACGCCCTTCATACCGACCAGCGGGCCCTCCGCCAGATCGAGCGCAAGATCACTCGTCGGATTGGACCCCAGGTTGCCAATAACGAGCACGTGATCGTCACCGTCGGAGCGAAGGTAGGCAAAGATCGTGCTCGCTCCGGTCTCGACCTCAATCACTGACCCGCGGCGAAGCGCCGGGCTGTCGGCCCGGAGATGAATGAGGGCCCGGTACAGGCTCAACAGTGACCCGGGGTCATCGCCCTGGGCTGCGACGTTGCGTTCGGCAAAACCGCTGTCTGCAGGCTCCCACGGGCTCCCGGCGGTGAACCCGACACCAGGGGTATCTCCGGTCCATGGCATCGGGGTCCGGATGCGTTCGTCCGGCTTCCTCCCTTGGAGACCGACCTCCTCGCCGTAGTAGAGGAAAGGAACCCCCGGGACGGTCAGCAGCCATGTCGCGGCAAGCTTGGCCAAAGCGACATTGCCATCGACGACGCTCATGATGCGATCCATGTCGTGGTTGGTAAGAAAGACCGCGTACTGGCTGTCGGGATAGGCACCGACGACCCGCTCGACCGCTGCCTCCAGCGCAGCAGCATTCTCAGTGGAGGCCGCACTACCGCTCGCCTCCGAAAGTGCGAACTCAAACGCAATGTCTAACGCATCGGGAACATACGATGCGACGTTCAACGTGGGACTCCAAACCTCACCAAGGACCAGGGCGTCAGGAGCGGTTTCGTGGACATGATCGTTGAACCCGACCAGCCATTCGACGGTGGCGGGGGTGTCCGACATCACATCGCCCGCCTCGATCAGGTGCCGTGCAGCATCGAGGCGGAATCCGTCCACACCGACATCCTGCAACCAGAATCGGGCGACGTCGCGCAACTCCGTAGTCACGTCGTCGTTCTCCAGGTTGAGGTCCGGCATGCCCTCCCAGAACAGCCCGAAGTAATAGCCATCGTCGCCTTCGTGCCAGACTTGCTGCCCCCACGGCCCGGTCGATCCCGGATTGGTTTCGGACCAGATGAACCAGTCCCGGTATTGGGCGCTGCCCGCTTGGGCGGCGGTGAACCACGGATGGTCTCGTGAGCTGTGATTGATGACCAGATCGATAATGACGGCGATCCCCCTGTCGTGGGCGCTGTCGAGGAAAGCTGCGAAGTCCTCCATCGTGCCGTAGTCGGGATTGACGCTGCGGTAGTCGGTGACGTCGTATCCGTGGTAGGAGGGAGACGGGAAGATCGGCATCAGCCAGATTCCCGTTATCCCGAGGTCGTCGGTCGTTTCCGGATCACCGTCGTTGAGATAATCCAGCGAATCCGTCAAACCGACGAAGTCACCGATACCGTCGCCATCGGAGTCTTTGAAGGAACGTACGAAGATCTCGTAGAAAACACGATCGTTCCACCACTTCAGTTGCGTGTCGGGAACAGGTGTGGAGACCTGCGCCGGCGCGGGCGTGCCCGTGGGAGCAGCAGTGGCAGGCACGGTGTCGGTCGTTCCGCCACCGGTGCAAGCGGTAGCGGCCAGCGCAACAACGAACAAGAGGGCGAGTAGTCGACGCATGCCCCACTAACGTTACTCCAGGCATCTCGCCTCAACTCAGGGAATCGACGACCACCGCACCGACGCCACCGGCGATCTCCTCGGCTGTGGATTCGGTGGGCGCTTCGACCATGACCCGAACCAGCGGTTCGGTACCCGAAGCACGCACGAGGATCCGACCATCATCACCGAGCGTCCTCTTGGCATCCTCGACCGCATCCCACACCGCGGTCGATCCGGCCAGCTTGCTCTTGTCGCCCACCTGGATGTTATGCAACACCTGAGGGAACTCCGTGATGACCTTGCGAAGCTCGGTCAACGGTTTGCCGGTCGCGGCCATGACCTCCGCAAGCCGCACGGCGGTGCGGAGACCATCACCGGTGGTTCCTCGATAGAAGATGATGTGACCCGACTGCTCTCCCCCGAGGGCCGCCTTGACGCGTCGCATACCCTCGTAGACGTAGCGGTCACCAACCGCGGTCTCCTCGATCTCGATACCGAGCCGGTTCATCGAGCGACGGAAGCCCAGATTGGCCATCACGGTGCTCACCACCGTGTTGTTCTTCAGCTGACCGTTGTCCTTGAGAGTCTTGGCAAAGATGGCCATAAGAACGTCGCCATTGGCCGTCACCCCAGCTTCGTCGACCGCGATCAATCGATCCGCATCTCCATCGAATGCCAGGCCGACACGACCGTTGACATGCTGCGCCAGGTACTCGGGGTGGGTCGCCCCACAGCCGGCGTTGATGTTCATGCCGTCGGGTTCGGCAGCGCGCACCTCGAGGGACGCACCGAGCCTCTCGAAGAGTTGCGGAGCCGACTGGTAGGCGGCCCCGTTGGCACAATCCAGGACAAACTCAAGGCCACGTAGGCTGTACTCGGTGTTGTCGGCAAGGTTCTCGACATACCGATCGATTGCGTCCGGGAGGTTCGACCTCATCCCGATTAGGGCACCGTCGGGGTGTTTCCAGGGGGCACCGCGCCGATAGCGCGTCTCGATGATCGTCTCTTGCTCATCTTTGAGTTTGCCGCCGTCGGGACCAAGGAACTTGATGCCGTTGTCATGGGCAGGATTGTGAGACGCGCTGACCATCACGGCCAGCGGGGCTTCAAGCTGACGCAGCAGACGGGAAACGCCGCCGACCGGCAGGACGCCGACATCGATGGTGTCGGTGCCCACCGAGCTGAAGCCGGCGTGCAAGGCGGTGGTGAACATCGGACCGGAACGTCTGGTATCGCGCCCTATCAAGACAGGACCTTCCGTGTTCTCACCCGCGGCGCGAGCAAGATCGAGTGCCATGTCGACAGTCAGGTCGGTATTAGCTCGGCCCCGAACCCCATCGGTGCCAAAGAGGCGGTCTACACCGGCCATTTGATTAACGCTTCGTGAACTGAGGAGCGCGCCGCGCCTTACGCAGACCGTACTTCTTACGCTCGACACGTCGGGCGTCCCGGGTGAGCATCCCACCCTTCTTCAGAGTCGGGCGATACTCCATGTCGATCTCGATGAGAGCGCGAGCGATGCCCAGCCGGAGCGCATCACTCTGCCCGGTGGTACCGCCACCGTGGAGTTGGGCAACCACGTCGTACTGGGTGTCGACTTCGACAGACCTCATCGGCTCCAGCACCCGTTGCCGCAGAGCAGCGTGGGGGAAGTAGTTGTCGAGCGAGCGACCATTGAGTGTCATCTCACCGGTGCCCTGGTAAAGACGGACTCGGGCGACCGAGCTCTTGCGACGGCCTGTAGCTTGAACGAGCGGCTTTGCCATCAGGCGCCGACCTTTCTGATGTCGAGCGGCTGTGGATTCTGCGCCGCGTGGGGGTGGTCGGGGCCAGCGTATACCTTGAGCTTGCCGATCATTTGCCGTCCGAGACGGTTCTTGGGAAGCATGCCGCGGACTGCGTTGCGAATCACACGATCGGGATAGGTTTCCCGCAGCTGGCGGAACGTTGCCGCTCGCAAACCGCCGGGGTAACCCGAGTGCCTGTAGTAGATCTTTGCATCCTCTTTGTTACCAGTGACCGCGACCTTCTCAGCATTGATCACGATGACGTAATCGCCACCGTCAACATGGGGTGCGAACGTGGGCTTGTGCTTGCCCCGCAAGAGCTGAGCAACATTCGAGGCCAGCCGACCAAGCGGCACATCATTTGCGTCGACCACCAACCAGTCATGGCTCAGGTCGTCGGGCTTCGGTGAGAAGGTTTTTTGCAGTTTCGGCTTCATTTAACAATCCCCGGACAAGAAAAGGCGCACATAGAGGAACCCCCGGAATGCGGGAGCTTGCGCATATTAAGGCATCGCGGCAACGCGCGCCAACTGAGTGTTCAATCGTAGCCCACTGCCACCAGCGTGAGACCGCGGGCGGGAGCGGCCCCTTTGGCAACTCGTCGATCACGGGCCGCCAGAATCCCGGCAACATCGTCAGGTCTGAGCCTCCCCCGCCCGACCTCGACGGATAGCGCGACCAGGGACCGGACCATCTGGTGACAAAAGGAGCTGGCGGCTACGTCGCAGACGAGTAACCCGTCCTCGCCTCTGGACCACACCACCTGATCGAGCCTGCGTTCCGTACTCCTGGTCCCGGATTTTCGGCACAACGAAGCAAAGTCGTGTTGCCCGACCAGATGAAAAACACCTTCGTTCATTCGGTCGATGTCAAGAGGCGTTGCGTAGTGCCACGATGTCCGGGCAATGAAGGGATCTGGCGTTTTTCGGTTCAGCAAGAAGTACTTGTACGCCCGACTGGTGGCTGAGAACCGTGCACTGAAGCCGGCAGGTGCCTCCACGACACTTCTTACGGCGATCTCCGGGGCCAACTGGCGGTTGAGGGAGCGCACCACCAGGTCGGTGTCAAGATCATCGTCGGCATCAAAGGAAACCACCTGGGCACGAGCATGAACGCCCTTGTCTGTTCTCCCGGCGACAGCGGTCTCGACAACTCCCGTCAAGCGGAACAGCGCGGTCTCCAGCTCGCCCTGAACCGTACGCACCTCCGACTGTTTCGCATACCCGTGGAACCCGGTGCCTTCGTATGCAAAGTCAACCCGGTAGGTTGTCACGAAATCGGCGAGAAATTGAAGATCGCGTCGACAATGAGAAGACCGCCGAGGGCGCCGATCGCAACGAACCAGGCACGGTCCGGAGACAGATCGCTCTCGTACTGGATACCCCGGGCAATGATGGCCAGGAACCAGACAAAACCTGCGATGAACGAGATAAAACCCGTTTCGCCGAGAACGATGGCTACGGCCAGGGTCACCAGCGTCGTTGGGTAGGCAAACCCGGTAAACCGCAGGTAAGTCGCGTACTGCCCACCCGCCTGAACGATATACCGCACCAGTGCCCAGGCTATGGCTGAGTAGAGCAGCCATTGAACCAGCCCGGCCAGGATCAGCTGGATCAAGAAGTCCCACAGGCGAACGTTCAACACAGAGCCCAGACCCCCGGCGAAACCGGCGAACATCAACACCTGGGTGATGCCAACCAGGATCAACGCATCCCCTGTTGCCCGGTCGTTGAAATCCATCCAGACGAAAGCCTTACGCTCCAATCGGATTGTCTGTAAGAACCTGCTGGCTACCTCGCCCATGAACACCTTCCAAAACCTCAGTTCGGGGAGCTTACCGGCACCGCGGCCCCGGCCCGCCGTGGCGTCGCGGCATTCCAGCCTTCGTAAGGACATCGTTACCCTCATGTCGCGATGTAGAAGAAGGGCATCATGCAGTACGGACACCTTGGAAGAACCGGCTTCGGAATCTCACGGATCGGCTTTGGCGCATGGGCAATCGGCGCTGACTGGGGCGACGTTACCGAGGCCGATGCAATGGCAACGCTGCACGAGGCACTCGATGAGGGTGTTACGTTCTTCGACACCGCCGACGTATACGGCGACGGGAGAAGTGAACGCCTTATCGCCAGGCTCCGTAAGGAGCGACCTTCGGTCGAGTTCACAGTCGCGACCAAAGCTGGACGCCGTCTCAACCCGCATGTTGCTGCTGGTTACACCGCCGAGAACATCGAAGGCTTCATCGACCGCAGCCTTATCAATCTCGGAGTCGATGCCCTCGATCTGGTGCAGTTGCACTGTCCCCCAACCGACGTCTACTACGAGCCAGATCTTTTTGGCTCCCTCGATGACATGGTCCGCCGCGGCAAGATCCGCCACTACGGCGTCAGCGTCGAACGTGTCGAAGAAGCACTCAAGGCCATCGAGTATCCCGGTGTCGAGACGGTCCAGATCATCTTCAACATGCTCCGGCAACGGCCGGCCGAGCTTTTCTTCAGTGAAGCCTCCGCCCGCAATGTTGGCATCATCGTGAGGGTTCCACTGGCCAGCGGGCTTCTGACGGGCAAGATGACCTCGCGAACAACGTTTGCGCCCGACGACCACCGCAACTACAACCGCCACGGCGAGGCATTCGACGTCGGTGAGACATTCGCCGGAATCGACTACGAAACCGGTTTGGAGGCAGTCAACGAGATCAAGGCTCTTGTCCCGGAGGGCGTCACCATGGCCCAGCTGGCCCTACGCTGGATACTCATGTTCGATCCGGTCTCCGTAGTGATCCCCGGAGCCAAGAACCCATCCCAAGCCGCCGACAACGCGCTCGCCGCCGAGCTCCCCAAGCTCTCCCCCAAAACGATGGCCGCAATCATCGAAATCTACACCCGCCAAGCCCGCCCCCAAGTCCACCACCGCTGGTAAGCAACCCTCCGACAGCAAGGCAAGCGGCAGGAATCAGTCCCCCCTCATCTGACAGAAACGCAAGCGGCGGTAATCAGTCCCCCCTCCGGGGGGAAAGTACCGCAGCGGCGAAGCCGCTGGGGTAGGGGGGTCTGAGCAGGTGTCCGAACCACGTAAGGGGTCTGAGCAGGTGCCCGAACCAAGTAAGGGGTGCGCCGCAGGTGTCCGGACCACACAGAACGGGGTCAGCGACCTAAACCCACCGTGCCAACAGCTTCTCCGTCGCCCGTAACACCGACGAGTCCGTGACAATCTCACCGACCTCACCGAACGGAACCCACCGCACCCCAAGCACCTCGTCGGAATCGACTAACTCTTCGCTGGTCGCCTCAAGGAGGAACCGCACGTCATAGTGATTGTGGGCCGGCCGACCACCGCTGGACGGAATGGGATGCACATCGACATCGAACACACCGGCATCGATGGGAACGCCAATAACTCCGGTCTCTTCCTGAACCTCTCGAATGGCGGCGGTGAGGACGTCCTCACCGGGATCGACATGACCGCCGGGCTGTAGCCAGAGGTGTAGCTTGCCATGGTGGATGAGAAGCAGCCGGGTATGGCTTCGATCGACCACGAACGCGCTGGCCGTTACATGACCCGGGACGAAGTGGTCGGCGGACAAGGGATCGACCTTCTCGTCGAGAAGCCGCATCGTGGCGGCAACCGACTGAGCTTCCTCCGCTGGAGCCACGTACGCCTCGAGGAGTTTGCGCAAGTCAGAGACGCTGGTCACCGTGTACTCGCTTGGGGCAGTGTGGGACCGAGGATCTCTAGACGAACTCGATGATCGCCATCTCGGCACCGTCTCCACGACGGGGTCCCAGCTTGACGATACGGGTGTAGCCACCCGGCCGATCTTCGTAACGGGGTCCGACTTCGTCGAACAGCTTCGTTACAACGTCGGTGTCCTGTATCTTGCGAAGAACCAGACGGCGGGCATGGAGATCGCCACGCCGGGCCTTTGTGACCATCTTCTCCACGTACGGACGTAGCCTCTTGGCACGCGTCACCGTGGTGGTGATCCGACCTTCCGCGATCAACGAAGCAGCCAGATTCGCCAGAATCTTTCGCTGGTGCGATGGACTCCCACCGAGGCGGGGGCCCTTAGTTGGCTTTGGCATCAGATCATCTCCGCAGACTCAGCGGTCTCACCGGAATGCGTCAGCGACAAGCCCAACTCGTCGAGCTTGGCGGCAACCTCTTCGAGGCTCTTCTGACCGAAATTCGTGATGTTCAGCAGCTCGTCTTCGGTCTTTTCGACAAGTTCTCCCACGGTCTGGATCTGCGCCCGGCGCAAACAGTTGCGGGGACGTTCGGAAAGGTCCAGCGCCTCGATTGGAAGATCGAGGTCGGGGGAGGTGGACTCAGCAGTGACGATGTCGCCAAGTTCGAGGCCAACGCCCTCATCCATCTCAGCAAACAAGCCAAGAAGCTCACGCAGCGTCTTGCCTGCGGAAGAAAGCGCTTCGCTCGGGGTCAACGAGAAATTCGTCTCGACATCAAGAACCAGCTTGTCGAAGTTGGTAATCATA
This sequence comes from Actinomycetota bacterium, assembly GCA_034660155.1. Classification (GTDB taxonomy): domain Bacteria; phylum Actinomycetota; class Acidimicrobiia; order Spongiisociales; family UBA5794; genus JAAETI01. The sequence continues at coordinate 11,658 of JAYEIP010000110.1, forward strand.
CCGACCTGGGTGTCATCCACCCGGAAGGCAACCTTGCGCACCGGAGAGAAGATCGAGTCGATAGGAATGACACCGATCGTGTCACTCTTGCTGTTGTGCTCGGCGCTCCGGTAACCGACACCGCGCTCGGCGGTCAGTTCGACCTCCAGATGCCCGGAACCAGACAGAGTTGCGAGGTGCAGATCAGGGTTGACAACCTCAACGCCGGCAGGAAGCTTGAGATCTCCGGCCTTCACCTCACCGGCGCCCTTCGCCGAGAGATACAGGGTGTGCGGACCCTCGCCATCTATGCGGAGGACGACTCGCTTGAGGTTGAGGATGAAATCGACGACATCTTCAACCACACCCTCGATCGTCGAAAACTCGTGGTGGACACCTTCGATTCGTACCGATGTGATGGCCGCACCGGGGATGCGCGCCAGGAGGGCCCGACGCAGGGTATTACCCAGCGTGTGACCGAAACCGGGTTCGAGAGGCTCTACGACGAACCGCGAACGGGTGTCGCTTAACTGCTCTTCTTCAATATGGGGACGCTGGACGATGAGCACGCTCTGCTCCTCCGACTCGGTCTAGGGCTACTTCGAGTAAAGCTCGACGATTAGCTGTTCTTTGATCTCTGTATCGATCTGTTCGCGGCTCGGAAGCAGCGACACACTTGCGGTGCGGCTGTCGACGTTGACATCGAGCCATTCGGGAGCCGAGCGATCGATGGTGTCGATGGCATGCTGCACCTGAAAAGTTTCTTTGCTGCGTTCTTTGATAGAGACGACATCGCCTGCCCGCACCTGGTACGAGGGAATGTCGACCTTCTTGCCGTTCACACGGAAATGACCGTGGTTGACAAGTTGCCTGGCCTGCGGACGGGTCCGCGCAAAGCCGGCTCGGTAAACCACGTTATCGAGACGTGACTCGAGAATCTGCAGGAGGTTGGTGCCGGTGATCCCGGACTGGCGGTTC
>JAYEIP010000111.1:0-2537 GCA_034660155.1 Actinomycetota bacterium
CCGGGCGCAGACGGATCCTCGGTGTCGGAGGGGGGTGCCTCGTCAAGCTCGACGATCAGCTCGGGTGCCAATCCCGGAGTTCCCTCAGTCGAGACGTAGTCGACACCGTTTGGGCTGGGCGAGCTGACACGAATGGCGACCGGCCCGTCACCGGTGACGAGCGGGGTCACATCGAGCTCGTACCAGTTGCCTTTGCTCACCGCACCGAGCGATCCGAGTGCATGGCCGCCGCTATCGAGTCCCCTTGGTCAGGCGGTGACATGGCGGCGGCCGCGACCAGGGGGCTCGGGCATTGGGGGGCATCGTCTTTCCCGTTTGATCCGGGTCCAAAGGGCGTTCGGTTGCGTAGTCTGTGGACCATGTCCGTAGAGACCATGCCCGAAGAGGCAGCACTTCTGATCCGTAGGTATTACGCCTATGGCGGTATCTACACGCTGGCGGCATCGGTTATCTGGGGGATCAACACTCTCTTCCTCCTCGACGCCGGGTTGTCGATTGCGGAGGTCTTCATTGCCAATTCGGCGTTTTCGGTTGGGACGGTCCTGTTTGAGATACCGACCGGAGTCGTTGCAGATACTGTGGGCAGGCGGGCATCGTTTCTCGCCTCGCTTGTCGTCCTCGCCGCCACCACTCTTTTGTACGTCGGTCTTGCCGGGACGGGCGCCGGTGTCGTTGCCTTCTCATTGGTTTCGGCCCTTATGGGTCTCGGTTTCACCTTCTATTCGGGAGCAATGGAGGCATGGCTTGTCGATGGTGTGCGCTTTCACGGGTACGACGGTGACCTCGATCAAGTCTTCTCGCGCTCACAAATCGTCAGCGGAGCGGCGATGCTCATCGGCACCGTGACTGGTGGATTGGCCGGACAGATCGATCTGGCTATTCCTTTCGTTGTCCGGTCGATCCTGTTAATCCTGCTGTTCGGAATGGCCTTCATCGGTATGCACGACATCGGTTTCGAATCGCACCATGTGACGTGGCGCCAGGTACCGGGAGCGGCAGCTCAGGTTGGGGCTACCGGGATTAGATTCGGATGGCGACACCGGTCGCTCCGGCTGCTGATGGTGGCCGGCGCCGTGCAGGGAGGGTTCTTCTTCTGGGCATGGTATGCGTGGCAGCCTTACTTTCTCGAGCTACTCGAACGCGACGCGGTCTGGGTCGCCGGTGTCGTAGCCGCTCTGCTGGCCGTCTCGATGATGATCGGCAATGGCATTGTGGAGCTTGTTATGCGCTGGTGTGGCCGCCGCAGCACCTTGTTCTTGTGGACCGGCGCCGTCTTTTCGGTGGCGCTCATCGGGGTCGGTGTCGCCGATTCGTTCCTGCCGGCCCTTGTCTTCTTGTTCCTGGGAGGCGTCGCGATGGGTGTTCAGATGCCGGTTAGTCAGGCATTCGTCCATCAGGTAGTGCCCAGTGATCAACGGGCGACCGTAGTCTCGTTCGGCTCCATGATTTCGGGTGTTGGAGGCGTCGTTGGGCAGACGGGTCTTGGTGCGTTGTCCGACCGGAGAGGGTTCTCTGCCGGCTATATCATTGGCGGGGCGCTGACATTGGTCGCGATTCCACTGGCATGGATGGTGCGGCGGCAGGCTGATGACGCCGATTTCTATGCCGGCACCAGCGCAGGCGCTCAGGGTGCGTGCGCCTCCCAGGGTGTCCCGTTCCTGTCGCATGTTGATGGCCGCCTTCCCGCCGACGTGAGCTGACCAGCCTCGACCAACGAATTCTCACTGAAGAACAGCGCGTGCTTGTAGATTGAAGGCCAAGCAGTACAAAGGGGAACGCAACGATCCGACGCTCCTTGATAGCCGTGACGGCACCGTCGTTGTTGTTTGGCGTGAGTGTGGCTGTAGTTGAAACGTTGGTGGTTCCTTCACCGACGATGATGGCAATATCCATGAGCCGAGTATCGAGGCGATTGCTGCTGAGGGCATTACCAAAGGCTGCAATCCGCCGGTAGTGATCTGTATTGCGGGGATGTGACGGTGACCGTGATCAGATGGCTACGTTCCTTGTTCGAGGACTCAGCCTGACTGACGATGGTGCGGAGTTCAGGGTGGCTCTCACCGAGGAAGGCCTTGAGGTTATGAAGCGGGGCGTGGCGACATGGAGAAGCGATGGTGTGGACGCAGAAGACAGCTAACGGTCGTTGGAAGGCTCGATACCGGACGCCTGGCGGCGCTACACGGTCTCGCACATTTGATCGCAGAGGCGACGCCAACGAGTTTCTCTACCACGCCGAACGAGGGTTCGCGCTCGTAGAGCTGGGTCGGTACAAGAAGGCGGTTAAGGCGTACGATCGAGCCATCGAACTCGCCCCGACCGCTTGGGCCCTATACGCAGCTCGGGGATTGGCGCTGGACCAGCTGGGTCGATACGAGGAGTCGGTGGTGGCGTTCGATCGGGCGATCGAACTCGACCCTGGCGTGGTCGAGTCCCACTTCAACAAGGGGGTGCCACTCCGCAACTTGGGACGGCACCGGGAGGCGCTCGATGCGTTCGATCGGGCCATCGACCTTGACCCTGGCGACGCCCAAGTCCAC
>JAYEIP010000112.1:0-2531 GCA_034660155.1 Actinomycetota bacterium
CAGCAAGGTACCAGTCGAGAATCCGGACAGAGACTCGCTCCTCCTCCGAGAGGCTCTGAACGTCAACCGCCGCAAGCAACGCAACCCCTTCAGAAGCAACCGCGCCGAGCGTCTCGGCACCCCGCGGCGACAGATCGCTGAGGAGGTAGTTGCCATCGAGACCAATCAGGGAACCGACGCCTAACTCAGTCACTAGTTCGGGTTGGAGCGTCAACAAGGAGGCGGTGATCTCATTGGCGACGGATCCGAACGATTCGAGTTCGAGGTCCAGAGAGTCGCTCGCGGCAACCACCGGGGCGACAGACGTTGTTGGCGCGGCTGGCGTGGGGGTGTCGACTGCTGCCGAAGGCGGGCTCGCGGTGCACGCGCCGCACGCGACGCTGAGGGCACCCAGGAGCACCCACCGTTTGCGTCGCATCACTTGCCTCCATTTGAGTGATTGTGCAGCGCCGATTGTGGCTAACCGATAAGAGCCACAGCGCAGCCGCTTGCGCGACGACTATTTCGGGGGCTCCCGAGGAATCCAATCAGCCGGCGTCGCTCGATGTCGCCCACAGGTTGAGGCCGCCATCTATGGCATGGGCATCGATCTCACTCAGCTCCGCTTCGGTGAAGTCGAGCGTATCAAGTGCTCCGAGGCTGTCGTCGATCTGTGACCAGCGGCTGGCACCAACCAACGCGGTAGTCACGCGAGAGTCTCGCAACACCCACGAGAGTGCCAGCTGGGCGAGTGTCTGCCCCCGGCGTGCCGCGATGTCGTTGAGGGCTCTGACGTTGGCGAGATTCTCCTCGGTGAGGAAGGACGAACTGAACGAGTCCTCCTCGGCCGCCCGGGACACTTTGGGTATTCCTGCGAGGTACTTATCGGTCAACATCCCCTGCGCCAGCGGTGAGAAAACGATGCACCCGATGCCTTCATCCTCGAGAACATCCAATAGCCCGCCCTCAATCCAACGGTTAAGCATCGAGTAGGAGGGCTGGTGGATTAGACACGGTGTTTCGAGATCGCGCAAGATTGCGGCAGCTTCTGCTGTCTTTAGCGGCCCATATGAGGACAGGCCGACGTACAACGCCTTGCCCTGGCCCACCGCAGTGGCGAGAGCCCCCATGGTTTCTTCGAGCGGTGTGGTGGGGTCGTACCGATGGGAGTAGAAGATGTCCACATAGTCAACCTTCATCCGACCCAGGCTCTGGTCGAGGCTGGCAAGGACGTACTTGCGCGATCCCCCGCCCTGCCCGTACGGGCCGGGCCACATGTCGTAGCCGGCCTTGGTGGAGATGATCAACTCATCGCGATATGGAGCGAGATCCGCCTCGAGGATGTTCCCGAAGGTCACCTCGGCGGATCCGTAAGGCGGCCCGTAGTTGTTTGCGAGGTCGAAGTGAGTTACACCGCGGTCGAATGACTTCAGAACCATCTCGCGCGAGTTCTCGTAGGGCTCGGCACCGCCGAAGTTCTGCCACAGACCCAGAGCAATCTTGGGAAGGTCGAGTCCGCTCCGACCGGATCTCGCAAATGGCATCGTGTCATAGCGGTCATCGGACGCTCGGTACATCGATCTCCAGCCTTTCTTGATTATCGAACACCGTAACCGGGTCGCGCACCGACCAGCATTACGCTGCTCGGTGTCAAAGTGATTGGGTTGACAGTACTTCACCACCTGACAGAGAACGAGGTGACCATGAATACCGCGGTGCGGCCCTACGAGCATTCGAAGGACTACGAAGCGATCAATCGTCTTCTCATCGACGTCTATCAACCCGGGGAACAACTGTCCAATTGGCTACAGCCGCGGTGGGAGTACATGCACTTCCACCCGCTCATCAACGATCTGCCCTTGGAGCGGATAGGGGTGTTCGAGCAGCGTGGGGAGATTGTCGGTCTGGCTCACTTCGAGCACAGTCTGGCGTTCATCTATCTCCAAAGTCGCCCTGGCTATGAGCAGGCCTGGCCGATGATGCTCGACTACGTCGAGACCACCTTCGGCGGAAGGTCCAAGATGCTCGAACGCGAGATCATCGGCCTGTTCGTCAACGAATTCGACTCTGCACTCGAGGTTATGGTCGCCGACCGCGGTTTCGAAAGCCAGGACAAGTGGGCAGAGGAGTACTCCCGCTACGCGTTCGGCAGGCCTGTGCCGGTAGTAGGTGTCCCAGACGGGTACCGGCTGCAAAGCCTTGCGGACGAGAATGACTACGCCAAGACCAATCGGGTCCTGTGGCGCGGCTTCAACCACGAAGGCCCACCCCCTGACGCCGAGATCGCCGGGCGGATTCAGGCGCAGAGTGCCCCCAATTTCCGGAACGATTTGAACATCGTGGTTGTGGCCCCGGACGGCAACTACGCCTCATACGCCGGTATGTGGTTCGTGCCGGAGAACAAGGTGGCATACGTCGAGCCGGTAGCTACCGATCCTGATTTCAGAAGACTCGGTCTTGGCCGAGCCGCGGTGCTCGAGACGCTTAGAAGAGTCGGCGACCTTGGCGCCGAGAGTGTGTGGGTCGGCTCTGGCCTCGAGTTCTACCTGTCC
>JAYEIP010000113.1:0-2521 GCA_034660155.1 Actinomycetota bacterium
CGTCCGCGGGACCCGAGATGATCGAGAGCGGGATCGAGCATGACGGGTCTCTGTTGTCGAATCGGACGAGATTCCGTCGAGATCAACGCCAGAGATCTGGTGGTCAGGGGCGGGATCGAACCGCCGACCCCCGGTTTTTCAGACCGATATGGCGGTTCAGGCATACTCGACGTTTCGGTCGCTAGCCCATATACACCAGCGGTTTCCGTCTCGCAGTGTCTCGCGTCAAATCGCCCTGTTTCGTGTTGTCTCGCGGACCAAATGCAGACCAAATCATGGAGGCAGCGGCCGAACATATTGCCGGATATGGCGCAAGCCATCGTAGCCGCACTGTCTTCAATTCAGGGTGTGAGGTCGAGGCCGAAAGTGTCGTTCAGGTATGCTCGATGCCTCGTTCATGGGGAGACGAACCAGATCGCGTTGGTGGAACACCTGTTGGCTACGACGGCGGGCATCTCGCTCGGGTCGAGTGCTACGTCACCACCCATGCCGGCTCTACGCGATGAAGCGTGGTTGGCGGCCTCGTATTCGTGCGGTGGGTTGAGTATGCCATTTGATGCCGAGTCTGCCGAGTAGGCGGCGTCGATAGTTGGTGATGTTGGTGAATCCGTGGGCGTTGCGTCGGGTCTTTTCGGCGAGCATGTGGGTGTTCTCGACTCGCCCGTTCGAGGCCCGGCCGGTGGTGTGGTAGGCGAGGACCTCGTGGGACCAGCGGCTGACGGTTCGGGCGAGTCGAACCAGTTCGGGGACGTCGGTGTCGGCGCAGTGGATGTAGAAGGCGATGAGGCGGCGCCGGGCGTGAGCTTCATCGACCGCCGAGTAGGTGTCTCTGAGGAGCTCTTTGGCGATCCAAGCAGCGCTGACTTCCCCGTCGGGGTCTCCAGCTCGCAGCAGGGTCGCCATCCACCAGAACCGGTCTTCGGTGAGACGTTCGTAGCCGGTCAACAAGACCCGTCGTGCCCGGTACAGCGGATCGGTTCTTCGGCCCCGGTGTCCGAGGGTTTGTTGTTGGACGCGGCGTCGGGTGTCGTCGATGGCTCGGTTCGCCAGCTGCACGGCGTGGAAGTGATCGACCACCAACGTGGCGCCCTCGAGGTGATCGGTGAGTGCTTTGCGGTATCCGGCGGAGGGGTCCAAGGTGGCGAGCCGGATCCGGTCACACCACTGTTCACCGCGTTCGTGAAGCCAGTTCCCCAATACGTTGCGGGATCTCCCTTCGATGACGTCCAATAGGCGGTGACGGTCCAGGTCGACGATCTGGGTGGTGTAGACGGTGTGACGTTTCGGGGTGGCGTTGAGGAACCGTTTCTCGTCGACACCGATCGCGGTCACCCCCTCGAGACGATCGGGGTCCTCGATGTGCGGATCGGTGTACTCCGCAACGGCCTGGTTCCCGGTGTGCCATCCCACCCCGAACTCGCCGGCCGCCCCCGCGATCGTGTCGCCATCGATGTTGACCATGTCCGAAAGTCGCTTGCGGGCCCGTTCGCTCAACACCGCTCGAGGTGCGATCGCTTCGGTGGTCTCGGACCAGGTGTTCACTTCACAGTCGGGGTCGGGACACCGCCAGCGCCGTTTCGACCACATCAACACCGTGGGGCGCCCCGAGATCGGCAGATCACGCACCGCGGTGCGAGCCCGGCCATGACCGACCGCTCGGGTCCCACACTCGGAACAGTCAACCACGTCGGCGGTGGTTTCTACGTACAGCCACAACTCGCCAGCGACGATGTCGTGAGCGCCGACCACGAACCCGGGCATCCCCACCAGGGTGGTGGCGCCGCGGCTACCTTGAATCACGGACAAGGGTCTCTCCTTCTGCAGACGTCGTAATCCGCAGAATGGCGGGACCCTTGCCCGCGTTGATTGATTCCCGAGCTACACCCCGGAGTTCACAACACCCCACACTTCGTCGCGAAGAGCCCCCATGCCTCCTCCACCAATCATCACCTGCTGATTGGCTCCCGTCCTTGCAGCCGCCACCGCCGCCGCAGCATCCTCCATGGAAGCGGTGGGCCATATCACGATGAAGCCATCGATCACGAGACAGCCGCTGACGATCTCCGCCACTCCACTGTGAAGGGCAGACATGCCAGTTTCCGGTTCATACTGGAACACCCAAACCCCGTCGATCTGTGAGGCTGTGATACCGCCGGAGGCTTCTGAAGCTGGGGCCGTCGTCTCCGTCGTGGTTGTGCTCTTGATGTCTGTAGCGGCTGTGGGATCGATTGGTGGCCTTGAACATGCAGCAGCCACGACTGTCACAGACAGAAGGATCGATAGTCGAAGTCGCACTTGCCCCCCGATCAGTATCACCTCGACAACCTAACACCGCCCACCCATATCGGCACCTATGCACCCCCTCGAGATGGGCACAGGGTGGGATGTGACGGCGGTTCGGCCGAGTCTTGGTGGTCTGTGTGTCAGCGATTGGAAGGTGGAGTCGCACGCCCATCTAAAAACTCTACAAGTCTATCATAACGTCCACCACCAGCTATAGCACTCTGGCTTCCGATGTTGT
>JAYEIP010000114.1:0-2517 GCA_034660155.1 Actinomycetota bacterium
CGAAACACCGTTATCGGATCGACATCAACCAGGAGTCCGGTGCCAGGACACCGGTGGCTTCGCTTACGACGGGTGTGCTCATCATTTTGACGCTGTTGTTTCTGGCACCGTTGTTTTCGGATCTTCCCAAGGCGGTGCTGGCGGCTTTGATCATTGATGCGGTGGTCTTTGGGATGATGGATGTGGCTGGGATGAAGCGTCTCTATCGGGTTGCCCGGACGGACTTCTGGATCGGCGTCGCGGCAATCCTTGGTGTGTTGGGTGCGGGTGTGCTCGCCGGGGTGATTATCGGCGTGGTGTTGTCCATCGTTTGGCTGGTCTACGTTTCGGCAAAGCCGGCGATGCCGGTGCTCGGTCACAAACCCGGAACCCAGGTGTTCCGGAGCCTCGACGAGTTTCCCGACGGCAGGACGTACCCCGGTTTGTTGGTGGTGCGATTTGACGCCGGACTCCACTTCGGCAGCTCCGTTGCGCTCGAGGACCGGCTCCGTGTCCTCGCAGATGAAGCAGATCCGGCAATCCATACCGGGGTGATCGACTTCGAAGGCATCAACTTCATCGACTCCCAGGGCTCGGCGACCATCTCGGAGATACTCGAACTCGCTGAGGCCCGCGGGGTCGAGGTAAGGCTCACTCGCGTGAAGCCGCAGGTGTTGGCCTTGCTACGACGCGACGGCGTCATCGCGACGCTGGGGGAAGACAAGGTGTACGGAAACGTCTTCGAAGCGGTAGTCGACCGCATGCCCGACAACTCGACATCTGGGTGATCAAGGAGTTCAGGAGCCGTGTCATCGATGATGTAGGCTGCCCGCAGAAAAGACCCGTGGAGAGGAATCAGCTATGTCCGTGGTACGAAGCGTGGAGACTGCGGCCGAAACCGTTGCGTTGTTGAGCGAGACCGTCGCCGAGGTAGCGGGCGCGGTCGACGATGTAGTTGAGGGCGGCCGCAGCCTGCTGAAGTTGTTGATATTGGCTCTCATCGGCATCGCGGTGGTCGCGGCTGTCGTGAAGATGGTGAAGCGCAACGACCAGGCTGTCGAGCCGACTCCGTCTTATGAGCCAATGCAGCCCACTCCCGCGACCGGACTCGATGGGTCGGCGAAGATCGAGGGCTCTGAGGAGACCGACGGGTCCTAATCCGGTTCGACCCAGCCCCCAAGGCGCGTTGTATTGCGGTGTGCCTGGGGCGGCCGATCTGTCCAACGTTGTGCCGGCCGGCGTAACGGCGTTAGTCAGTCCTGCCGTGACAATCCCGCCAGCGCCGCAGCATCTGCAATCCTGACAAGAAGCGGACCCAGCCAAACGAGAAGGCAGATATGGAAGAGCACATTGTCGATACCGAGACACCGGGAGCGAATCGACTCCGTGAGCACGCATTCAAGCTTCTAAGTGCGGGAGTGGTGACCCTGGTGGGACTGGCCACGGTGGTCTATCACATCCTCGAAAGTTGGAGCTGGGTCGACTCGTTCTACTTCAGCACCGTGGCGGTGACCACGGTCGGGTTCGGGGATCTGGTGCCGACGAAGGACAGCTCGAAACTGTTCACCGTGTTCTACGTCATCACCGGAATAACCCTCGTTGGCACCTACCTCAACGAACGCTTCCGCCGGCTGTCTGGACGGGTCGCGAAGCGCCGCCATCCCGAATGAGGTCGGAAGTGACCACTTCTCGCGTGTTTCGGCGCGCCGCAATCTTCTACACGGCGCAACCAAACCGCGTACGGCTTGTCAATTGCCGGGATCCTCGGGCATATCCGCCGCCCCTTGTGAGCCAGCCCCTTTCGGGCGACTCCTCAACCCCGACTTAAGGGTTTGCCTCCTTATAGGCGGCGATGACATCGGCCTCGGTTTCATCAGAGATAGTTGCCGTGTACGCCTGGTCGGCGCCACCGTGGTCTCTGGCGAAGTCGACCGCCAGGTTGGCGTTCCATCCCTCGGCCTTGGCAAAGACCAGCGCTTGACCATTGGTCAACCTGCTTTGGAGCGACTCCATGAGCTCGTTGCTGACTCCAGCATCCTGCTTTCGACCGACCAAAGCCCCGATGCCTCCGCCAACCACTGCGGCCCCGATTGGGCCACCGATCACGAATCCCGCAAGAAGCCCGATACCGGCGCCTCGTTTCGCACCCTTTTCCGTCGTCAACTCGCGGGTTTGCTCGATCTGGACCTCGTCGCCCTTCATGTACGCCATGGCGATGTCCTCGAGATAGAACTTCTTGTGCTTAAGTTGGACCTCGAACATATCCATCAAGTAGGAGCCTGCGCTGGTTCCGTTAACGATACTTACTACCACCTGGGACACGCTGTCTCCTCCTTGTAAAAGACGCTCCTCCGACGGTCAAGGCGGGTAATCGCAATAACCGCACCTGGAGGCTTGCACTCGCAGCATAAGCATGAGTGATACGCCGCCGCCAGTCCCTCAGAAGCGATATCGGCCTGGGTCCGGTGTCTCAGCACTAGAAGTCCCCCATGATGCGGGCATATTGGCCACGGGTGTTTCCTCAGAACATGATGGAGA
>JAYEIP010000115.1:0-12452 GCA_034660155.1 Actinomycetota bacterium
GTGCGCTGTGCGATAGATTTCCACATCTCAATATCGTAATACGTAATGTCAAGTGATGGAACCCCCGCCCGCAAACGTGATGCCTGATTGAGACTGGGGGCGTTGCGGGGGTTTTTCCCGTAGCGTCGAGGTTGCCAGCCGGTTGGCTCTTGAAGTGCCTGTCGCCCTGTTGGGTTGGCTTTCGAACGAGGTGTCTGCCGGTTGGTGTCCTCGGCCGTGGCGTGGCTCGAAAGAGGCGAGAGCACATCGACCCCAATCAGGTTTGTCCGCTGCGGTCTCCGTCGCCGACAGAAAGGGCACGCAATGAGTGTGATGATCGGGATTGACCCTCACAAGGGGTCCCACACCGCGGTTGTGGTTGACTCCGGTGAGGTAGCGATCGACAAGATACGGGTAAGGACAACAGCCACCCAGCTGGTTCAGCTCCAAGACTGGGCGTCTAGATACGACGTGCGTTGTTGGGCGATCGAATCGGCCAGGGGAATGGGCTATCTGTTGGCTCAGCAGCTGGTCGCGGCGGGCGAACAGGTGGTTGATGTGCCACCAATGATGGCGTCACGGGTGCGGGTGTTGGGGTCCGGCAAGTCCTAAAAGAACGACACCAACGATGCCCGGTCAGTTGCGATCGCCGCGCTGCGTCACTCTGGACTAACGACGGTGGTGGCCGATGACCACAGCCGGGTGCTGGGACTGTTGGCGAAACGACACCGCGACATTGCCAGGCTCAAGAACAAGGCGGCGTGTCGTCTCCATGCCCTTTGATGGAACCCAAACCGGGCGGGTTGGCCACAGAAATGACGGTAAACAAAGCGAATTCGCTGCTCAGCGACGTGGATGTCATCGGTGAGGTGACACGCCAGCGGGTAGTGATCGCTTCAGCCTCGACGACCTGCCTGACGGCTTCCACCCCAACGACGCTGGTGACCAGGAGATGGCGAGACGCTGGATGAATGCCCTCCAAGAAGCGGGCGTAGTAGACACCAACGCCTGACCCAACGTAAACCGGCAAATCCGACTAGGTACAAGCCCCACCCACAACTGTCACTCCGGAGCGCCTCTAGCTATGCGACACGACGATCATGAACCGGATCGCGGGAAGGTTCGCCGAGGCGCTGAGCGCGCGCGGACGTGACCGACCCATATCACTCACACCGCCGCTCGATATCGCGCACCGACCAGTGTCCGGGATCCGGCTCCGCCGCACTCCTCGGACATTGGCTTGCCCACTGTCGGTGGCGACCACGTGTTGTCCTCTGACGTGCTGCGGCGGGCACCTCTGAGCCCCACAGCCTTCCGCGAATACAGGTGTTTGCGTTACGGCGCGGTTGTCGCCGATATCGCAGTTTCCGGCACCGACGCCTCGTCACCCACTACACCGCCACGCACCGTCTCCAGGAAGACGCTAACCGCCGGATCGGTTGATTCGATGCCGGCTGTCGCCTCAGCGATCGCCTGATTCAGTTCATCGATGTCGCAGCCGAGCTCCACTGCCCGCTGGTCGAGATCCGCCCCGCGTGCGTTCAAAGCGATAATCGATGTCGGGAGCAGGTCTGGATTGCCACCGGACGCAGCCAGGTCGGACTCGAGCAACGTGTACACGTAGTCGTTCACCAGCTCAATTCCCACCGGAACAAGCCACTCACACGTCTCCACCTCGGCCGGCTCATCAGTCACAATCACCGCACCGCTGCATGAAGTCAAAAAGAGAAGCAGCGACAGGGCCCCTAACCAGGATGTCCTGCCGCTGCTCTCCATAAACAGACTCTATCTCTACTCGGTTACTCCTCGAAGAACCCACCGCTCTGGGCCTCGTCGATGAGGAACTGGCCGAGAAGGCCGTCCGACGTCAGGTTTCCGACGCGGGCCGTCACCAGCTCTTCCATCTCGGCATCGCTGCAGTTGAGATCATCGGCCTTCGTCTGGAGAGCGTCACCCTTCTGATCTAGATCTTCAAGTGCCGGCGGCGTCTCCGCTGAATCGAGATCCTCCAACGACATGGTGTCGAGTTCGTCGATTACTTCTTGCATGATGACGATGAACTCGTCGGCGACGCCTTCACACGAATCAGCACCAGAGTCGCCACCACACGAGGCGGCCAATAGGCCTAGCACTGCGAATAGAACCAAAAACTTACGCATGTTGGGTGTCTTCCCCTAGATAGCTTCTTTGGTGGCCATAGCCACGACATCGCCACGGCAGCAGGCACCCTACCGACTATCGGCCTCATCGCCGGGGATCTTGATATCGACCTGGTCGATGATTCCAACAATGACAGCCCGAATTGGCCCCGTATCGACCCCGAAGATTTGCCTGGCCGAGTTGCCCTCGTCAAGCACCAGAACCGTTTCTCCGACACCAGCGCCAACGATATCGACGGCAATCGTGTATCCGTCAACTTCGCCGTCAACATCTATCAAGTCACAGATCATCAACGGTTTCGAGTCAAAAAAGGGATGATTGATCGTCGAAACCACGGTACCGGAAATCGTGGCAACTCTCATGAGACCACATCCGCTTCGTCGACTATGCCGACGATGGCATGGTCGACGGGGACAAAACGAACCGGCATGGCCTCAGCAGCTTCCCGCGAACTGACGAAGTAGACCAGTTCCCCCGGACCCGCCATTTGGACCGCGTCGGCGGCAACCAGCGGATCGCCAATGGGTTGCTGACGCTTATCGAGGGGTTGTACGACGAGAAAACGGACGCCTTCCAGCCCCTCCGACTTGATAGTGGCGACAACGGTGCCCTTTACCCGGCCGAGTTGCATCTCAGCGGCTCCGCTCGACGGGTCGGAGTGAGATTCTCCGACGGAAACGTAGGTCCGACCGCAGGTTGAAGGCCATTTCCTCGTGGAGCTGCGAAATGACATGTGCTTGGAGAAGATGTCCCGCTTGCTCGCTCCATTGACGAGCCGCCTCCACTGCGGCTTCGACGTCGGCGACGACTCCGGAGAACAAGACGTAAGCCTTGCCGCCGAGCCCGTCGGCAAGCCTGATGGCGCTCACTTCCACAAAAGCTGCCTTGACGCCGGCATCCGCAGCCTGGAGCACCGTCGCCACCCGATCGGTCTCCACAATGCCGAGGGCCTCGCCATCAATCCAGGCAGCTTCGTCTCCGCTGGCGATGGCCCCGGTGACCGCTGGGTGAATGTCGGGCAGGAAGACCGAGTCGAGAACCGACGATGATCCTGTCTCCAGCCCGACAACCACGGCTTCATCCACACTGGCAGTGTCGCCGCTCACCAACACCAGATATTTGCCGGGGTGCACTGTCCCGGCATAGATGGAGCCGATCGGCGATGCTTTGACCATCGCGTCACCTGCGGTGATTCCGACGGCGATCGAGGCGAACTCGATCATGGCTACCGCCGGGTCCACCACGGGTGTGTCGAGGATGATGCGATCGTCAGACATACCGCAGCGCCCCCACCACCGTGACCCGCCGGACCCGCGAGAACGTCCGCGGTCTTGTCAGGCCCTCCCCCGTAGGTGATGCGATAGAGAACGAAGAGAAACCCTCTCCGCCTTCGCCGAGCCCGGCGTGATTCGGCCCGTTAGCAACGAAGATGCTGCAGTTCATCGCTCTGGCCATTTTGGTGATGGCGGAGACGTTGGTCGAGTGAATCGATGCCGTGTGCCGGAACCCGTGCTCCGACCGAACCGCCAGGTCGATAGCGGCATCGACATCCTTGACACGAACAACCGGCATCACAGGCATCATCTGCTCGGTCCACACCAGCGAGTGCTCTTTGGGCACCTCGGCCAGCAGCAGCCGAGTGGATGGATCACCCGAGACCCCGATCGCTCCGAGAATCGCGCTGGCGTCCTTCCCTATCCACTCACCGTTAATCACTCCAGGCTTCGATGGTTGCCCGAGCTCCTTGAAGATGACCCGCTCTAGCCTCCTGAGCTCATGTTCCTTCAGCCGGTAAGCGCCCACCGCCGTCATCGCCTGGATCAGGCGATCTGCCACGGTGTCGACGACGATGGTTGTCTTCTCATCGACACAAATGATGTTGTTGTCGAACGAAGCACCGTTGACGATGTCTCGCCCGGCCTTGCTCACATCCGCGGTTTGATCCACGACGGCCGGCGGGTTGCCGGGTCCCGCGGTGATGGCCTTCTTTTGGGTCTTGAGAGCTTCTTTGACAACACCCGGACCGCCGGTGACCAGCAGCACGCGCACATCAGGGTGATACATCACCTCACGGGCACTCCCAAGCGTCGGATTGGGAATAGCCGTGACCAGATCGGGTGGACCGCCGGCCTCTGTGATCGCCCGGTTCAGCAGTTTGATGTTCTCCACCGATACCCGCTTGGCGCTCGGGTGAACGTTGAACACAACCGCGTTACCGGCGGAGATCATCGCGATCGAATTGTTGATGATCGTCGACGTCGGGTTTGTGGTTGGCGAGATGGAGCCGATAACGCCGTAGGGCGCCCATTCGGTGACCATCATCCCGTCGTCCCCCGTTACCGCATGCGGCTCGAGGTCCTCCGGTCCCGGCGTACCGATCGTGACGATCCGGTTCTTGATGATCTTGTCGTCGGCACGCCCCAGCCCGGTCTCCTCCCGAGCCATGTAAGCCAGCCGTTCGCCTTCGCGCAGCATGGCCGCCCGCATAGCATCAACAATGGTGCGCCTGCCGTCGAGGCCCATTTCACGGAACGCGGCGAACGCGGTTCGGGCCGCGGCGACGGCAGTGTCGATCGTGGGATAGATCCCGTCTCCGAGTTGATCTTCGTAGGCAGCCAATTCATCTGAAGCCGCGAGAGCCGGACCACTACGCCCTGCGGAATCGACGGCAGCTACCCGTCCTTTCACCTTTTCGATGATCGCCTGGACATCACTGTCACTCAGCATGACGCTGACTCAGCATGACGGATCCCGGCGCTCATTTGCGGAACTTCACTTCGCCGTCCACTTCCCAGGTGTCGACGATCGCCATGATCACGGCATCACAAGGTTTGTCCTTCGTTAGCTCTGTCTGGCGCGCTGAACTTCCCGAGGCGTACATGACAACCTCATCGACTCCGGCGCCGACGGCGTCCACCGCTACGACGTAGCCACCGGTCTCCTCATTGTCGACGTCAAGCTGACGAACAACGAGAAACTTCATGCCCTCGAGCAACTCTTCCTTGCGGCTGGCCACAAGGGTTCCGGCCACTCTTCCCAAATGCATGGATTACCTCCTTACCCTGGATCGGCGCTCAGTCCGACAGCGTGCTGCTGGCCGGGACGGAGTAGCTGACTCAGGTTTCATGTGGGCAGGGTGGTCACCCGATTTCCTGCTCGGCCTCCTCGTTGCGTCCCAGCGGAAGCACCAGGTCAATATTGAGATGAGGACGGGCGATGACGTGTGTGGAGATGACCTCGCCGACCTTCTCTGCACCGCGGACACCGGCATCGATGGCGGCCTTGACCGCGGCAACGTCGCCACGCACGATCGCGGTCACATAGCCGCCGCCGGTCTTCTCGTAACTGACGAGTTCAACCTTGGCTGCCTTCACCATTGCATCGGATGCTTCGACCATCGCTGCAAAACCCCGAGCTTCGATCATTCCAAGAGCTTCAGCCATAGGAAGCTCCTCCTTTCATTGCACTGCTACTTCTAATGGATCTGTCACTTCTCACTGAACTGTTACTTCTTCGTCGCTTCGCGGCCGGTGACCCCTTCGAGCGCTGCAACCGCGGCCCGCCAGCCGACATCGATGTCTCGCTCTTCGCCGGCCAAGTACATGCGCCCCATCGAGCCGTAGGACCGCACCTCGAGCACGTTGATCTCAGCGGCCTTCTCTGCTTCGTTGGCCGCCAGAGCCGAGTAGGCGGCAGGCTCGCACTCGAGCACAAACAAGGTTTGGCCGGGGATGATCATGTGGCCGTGCCGGTCGCGGTTGACCAGCTGGGCATGGTGGTCGTCGATACGACGGATGATCTGACTCGAAAGCAAACGTGGCCTGATCCGGTCCTCTTCCGTCAAGCCGATAGCGTCAAGGATGGCCTCACCGGCAGCCCTCGTCTCCGCCTGATCCGGCGAATGCAGCTCGAGGACTCCGTAATAGCGCTCGATGATCTGCATCCCGGGCCACACCTTGGTCGCCTTGAGAGCGATGTCCGTCAGCCGGTTGATCTCGATGCCCGGGGCAACCTCGACCCACAGCGATGCGTCGTAGGCAAGGGGCAAAAAGCCCTTGGCAACGGTGCCGAGAAAGGCGGCGTACTGGGGCTGCAGACTGTCGAGGAATGCGTATGACCTGAGGTCAATACCGGTCGTCATTTGTTTCTCCTTGGTCTCCACTGACAATCTGCACACCAGCCGAAGCACCGATCCTGCTGGCTCCCGCCGCGATCATGTCTTCAACGTCCTCAAGGGTCCGGACACCGCCGGACGCTTTGACACCCATATCCGGTCCGACTGTCTCCCGCATCAAAGCGACGTCGTATACCGTCGCACCACCCGAGCCGAACCCGGTAGAGGTCTTGACGAAGTCGGCCTTGGCCTCCTTCGCCAGGGAGGAGGCAATGACCTTTTCCTCGTCGGTCAGCAACGCCGTCTCCAGAATCACCTTGCAGAGACCGCCAACCTCGTGAGCAGCTTCTGCTACTTGAGCGATGTCCTCGCGGACCTGATCAAGCTCTCCAGACTTGAGCGCACCAACGTTGAGAACCATGTCAACCTCACGAGCGCCCTCGCGCAGTGCCCGGCGCGCCTCCATGGCCTTGATCGAAGTGGTGGCTGCACCCAGGGGGAAGCCGATGACGGTGCAGGTCACGACTTCAGAGCCACGAAGTCTGTTGGCAGCCCGCTTCACCCAGGTTGGATTGATACACACCGAGGCAAAGCGGTATTCGCGTGCCTCATCGCACAACACGTCGATTTCTGCGGCCGTCGCTTCAGGCTTCAACAACGTGTGGTCTATGTACCGTGCCAGGTCGATAGGCACGTCTGCTGCGTCGCCGTGAAAGCTCACACGGTCGGCGCCGTTGGCGACTACGTTGCGTACTGCCTCGGGCGACTTGCAGACGTCGTATCGCATGGTCAGCGCGGTGAGCACTTCCTGGGTGACGGCGTCTATCAGTTTTTCCCGATCCATTGTTCTCCTACGCCTTTGAGTAGCGTCGTTCGATTTCCGTGATCTTGTCCACTCGCCTGGCATGGCGGTCGCCGCCCCACTCGACCGAGAGCCATTCCTGAACTATTTGCCATCCAAGATTCTCGCCGATCAAACCTGCGCCCATCGTCAAGACGTTTGCGTGATTATGTTCCCGGCTATTCCGAGCCGTCGACAGGTCATAACACAGCGCCGCCCGGATCCCAGGAACCTTGTTGGCGACCACGGCCGATCCGATCCCGGCCCCGTCAACGATGATCCCATACTGTGCCTTGCCGGTGGAAACAGCGCTGGCGACCGCATGGGCAAAGTCCGGATAATCAACGGCAGCTAGTGAGTCCGTACCGCAGTCGAGGACAGAGTGACCTTGCTCGCGGAGTCGGAACACCAGACGTTCCTTGAGCGGATACCCACCATGGTCGGCACCTATCGCAATGTCGTCACCACTTGACTCCAGCATTTCCGCAGGAGATTGCTCGGCCTCAATCGGCTCGTCTCCAAGCACCCCGTCGACGATACGCGAGACCATGGCACGCACATCATCTGAGCTCGGGCGACCCGGGATTCGAGTTTCGGACGGCATCAACAGCTTTCTAAGGGCGGCTGCCATCCTAGATGCTGCCCACCCGCATCACCGCAAGCCAGGTGGCGGCCACCAGGTCGTAAGATGATCCGCATGATCGAACGAGATGCTGCCTTCCTCTGGGAAACCGAAGCATTGCGGGTATCACCGCAACGCGCTGCCGAAACTGACACCGAAACCGACGGAAATGAACCCCGCGCCGGCCGCTGGGTAACCCTGCGCGAAGCCAGCCGGGCAACCGCAATCCCCGTCGAAACGTTGCGAAAGTGGGCGCGACGAGCCACAGTGCCCACCTATCTCACCGCCGCCCCAGGGGGTACCAACATCCGCATGGTCGATCTTGACGGCGTGGAGCGTAGGGCCACCGAACTGGGCCGGACAGTTCAACCAGCGACAGAACCTCCCTTGCCGTCACCAGCCGAACCGGCAACGCAAGCGCCGACTCCACCCCCAGCAACAGCTGCCGCGTCGACCCCGCCCACGGACGGGACACCTCCCGGCACGATGATCGTGCCCATCGACGCGTGGAACAAGATGCTCAATCAACTGGGGAATCTGCACGAAGCAGGCCAACATCTTGCGGAAGCAAGGGAACGTGCGGCGAAGGCGGAGACGGAGGCAAGCTTCCTCCGAGAGAGACTCACCGAGATCCGGCGAGATGCTGCCGCGACCACCACCGTGCCAACACCCGAGCCTGCGCAGAGGCCTCCCACTGCGCCATTGCCCGATCCGGCCGCCGAAATAGATCCCCCGCCCGAGAAGGTTTGGCAATACCTCATGCGCCGCGTGCGCGATCGCGGGTAACCGCGAGGGGAACGAGGCAATCCTCCATTCCACATCGGGGTCGCGCGGTATTAGCCTCACTCCTATGGTCGGATCAGCTATTTCAGCTCACGAACTCGGGCACGCCTACGGCAACGTCGTAGCTCTCCACCATGTCGACCTCGATGTGCCCATGGGCCGCATCGGGTTGGTCGGTGCCAACGGTGCCGGCAAGACGACATTCATCAAGATCCTGCTCGGGATACTCCATCCCACGGTTGGCAGTGCCCGCGTATTGGGAACAGATCCGGCCGAAGACCTCGTCACGGTCCGCAACCGGATCGGCTACATGCCCGAGGAATCTTGCCTCCCCGTCGCACAAAGCGCCGCAGACTTCGTTGCATATGCCGCAGAGCTCGCAGGTATCCCCACCCGAGAGGCCCGGCAACGCGCATCGGACATCCTCACCATGGTCGGGCTACACGAGGAGCGGTTTCGCTACCTCGGGGATTTTTCGACCGGAATGAAACAGCGGGCAATGCTCGCCCAGGCGATCGTCCATGACCCGGAGATCGTGCTCCTCGACGAGCCAACAGCCGGCCTCGATCCCGCCGGCCGGGAAGAGATGCTCGAGCTGATCAGCCGACTCGGAGGATTCGGCATCAATGTGCTGGTGTCGTCACATGTGCTACCCGACATCGAGAAGACCTGCGACTGGGTGGTGATGCTCGACGGCGGCCGGGTTCTCCGCAGCGGACCACTGGCCGGCCTGACCGAGAGTGACGTCGTCGAGGTTGAGGTCCTGGAGAAGGCTGAACTCGTCGCGACCGAACTCGGTCGTTTGGGAGCCTCCGTCGAGGTTCACGGCAACGTCATCGTTCTGAGTAGTGATCAGCACGATCCGTTCCTCATGGCTCGTGATGCGCTGGCTACGACGGGTGCCCCGCTACGCCGCATGGGCGCCCGTTCGACAACGCTCGAAGATATCTTCTTGGGGGAGGCACCGATTGATGGCTGACCGTACTGGGGCAGTGTTCGATCTCGGCTACAAGCCTTACGAGGGCGAGCGGCTTGGCAGGTCGGGCGCGATAAGGGCAATCGTGAAAGACGGTGTCCGGAGAGTGCTCGGACTCCGGCGCAAAGCACGCAAGAAAGTCTATCCGTGGGGCCTCGTCGTTCTCGCGATTCTGCCCGCCGCGGTGTTTGTCGGCCTGGCCTTCACTCTAAGCGCCTTCACCCCTGACGCCGAGAGCCCCTTTGGGGGTCACGCTGAGTACATGGCCCTGACCGGGGCCATCGTGCTGCTGTTCGTTGCCCTGGCCGCACCCGAGCTCTTGATCCCCGATCGGGAAGAGGGAGTGCTGGCCGTCTATAGCTCCAGACCACTTACCGCCCGGGACTATGTCACGGCCCGCGCCGGGGCTCTCTTTGGCGTCGTTGCCTCATTTGTGCTCGTTCCCAATGTCATGATGTACATCGGCTTTGCGTCCTTAGATGAGCGAGGTCTTGGCTCCGCACTGATCGGGAACCTCGACGACATGGCCAGAGTGCTTGCCGCCATGACTGCATATATTGTTGGCTACGGGGCGCCGGCGTTGCTTATCTCGACATACGCCAAGCGCACCGGGCCCGCCGCCGGGACGTTCCTCGCCATCATGTTTGGGTCGGCCGCATTCGCTGAAGCGTTCAAGGGCATCGACTTCACCGGCGCCCGATACGGGACACTGCTATCACTGCTGCAGCACCCCGAGGTGGTTCGCGACTGGGTATTCGACAAAAGCCCGACTGCGGCGCCCACCGCCGCGGGCTTCGAACCGTGGGCATCCGCGGTCGCTATTGCACTGGTGGGTGTTGTTACCGCATATCTGATGTTCCGGAGATATCGGAGTGAGCTGTGACGCTCAACCCCGCACTCGTCGCCGACCCCACCGTGGAGGTCACGGAGGTCTCCAAGTGGTTTGGTCAGAAAGTCGCTGTCTCCGACGTGAGCTGTTCATTCGGGGCGGGGCTGACCGGTCTCCTCGGGCCGAACGGCGCGGGAAAGACGACGCTGCTCCGCATGTTGACGGGGCTGATCATGCCATCGCAGGGTCAAGTTCTCGTCAAAGGTCAGCACCCTCGCTCCAACGTGGAGCGCTATCGCGAGGTCGGTTTTGTGCCTGAGGAGAGCGCCCTCTACAACGCGCTGACCGGTGAGCAATACGTGGCATATGCGGCACGTTTGTCGGGTGTCGTCAATCCAGAGCGAGCTGCTCGCGAGGTGATCGAGGAGGTCGGCCTTTCTGCCGACGCACAGCGCCCGGTCGGAGGCTACTCCAAGGGAATGCGGCAACGCACCAAGGTTGCCGCGGCGCTCGTCCACAACCCGGAGATCCTGGTCCTGGATGAACCGTTGAACGGCACCGATCCCGTGCAACGGGCGCATCTGATCTCGCTGTTCCGGGACCTGGCGAACGATGGCGGCACGGTGATCGTGTCATCACACGTCCTCCAGGAAGTCGAACGCATGACCGACCGGGTCATCGCAATCGTTGACGGGAAGTTGGCGGCTGCCGGCGACATCACTGCCATTCGCAGGGCAATGTCCGACATCCCGTACCGGGTGCTCATCGAATCAGATAAGAGTCGCCAGTTGGGAGCGGCGCTCCTCGAGCACGATCTGGTATTCGGCGTCACCGTCGATAACCAGCGACTCCACATCGAAACATCTGACCTGACCGGATTGGGAAGTCTTATCGCCGGACTGGCGCACGACCTCGATGTCCGCCTCTCCCGGTTCGCTCCCGAGGACGAGTCCCTGGAGAGCGTGTTCCGTTATCTGGTGGGTGGGCGATGACCGCCTTTCTTGCTATCACCCGTGTCACGATCCGACAGACGCTACGGCCCAGGAGGGCAATAGGACTCGGCCTGTTGTCTGCGTCCGCCGCATTCACCTATTTGCTTACCGTCGTCGGTTCCTCCGCAGCCAGAGGTAGCGAACAGTTCGCAAAAGACCAGGCCTTCGACATCTTCGTAGGCGTGACAATCGGGACCTTCATGAACATCATCATCCCGGTGGTGACACTGATCATCGCTACATCGGTGCTCGGCGACGAGCGGCGGGACGGAACAATGTCATTCCTGGTGCTTCGCCCGATCAGCCGATTCACTATCAGTGTGTCCAAGGTCGTTGCGGCATTCGTGGAGAGCTTCGCCCTCACCGGCCTCGGCGCTGTGGCCCTCGGCATCATCGCGGCCATTCGTATGGAAAGCTTCGACTACTTCTTTCCGCTAGTGGTAGGAACTGCGGTTGCGACAGCGGCCTACTCCGCGGTATTCGTGCCTCTGGGTTATCTGCTGAAACGGGCCACCCTCATCGGCCTCACCTACGTCTTTGTCTGGGAGAACGGAATCGCTGGTGCCGTGCCGGCAGTCGCGGGAATATCGCCATGGCGGATTGGCATGAGTGCAATGGCGGGTCTCGCACCGGATCGGTTCCTCGAAGAGTTGCCCAGCTTTGCCATCGGCAGCATCACTCCCGGCGCAGGAGGTGCCCTTACAAAGGCCATTGTGCTCATCGCACTGTCGGCGGCCGCGGTAGCCTCGATTCTGCAACGACGGGATCTGGCGGGCTAGGCAACGCGCCGCTTGAGCTGTTGCGTTGGGTCGACTCGCCTGCACTAGGTACTTGGTACTAGGTACTTGGTAACGGACTACAGCGGAGCCCATTCTCAGAGTTCGCTGCGACCGTGTGACTACGGACAACGACTGATCGCGGCTAGCTTGCGGGCGTGAGTAAGACGACCTCACTCGGCAGACGCATGGGGACGGCCGCGCTGATTGTTTCGGCGGGCGTGCTGATCTCGCGAATCCTCGGGCAGTTACGCGAGGTGATCTTTGCTTCGCTACTCGGAGCAAACGCCTCAACCGATGAGTACGTTGCTGCTTTCGCTATCCCGGATTTCCTCAACTACCTGCTCGCCGGTGGTTTCCTATCCATTACGTTCATTCCG